>JALLOG010000006.1 GCA_027717645.1 Desulfobacterota bacterium AH_259_B03_O07 | reverse complement strand
TAGAAACATTTCAGCATCTTTAAAGATGCAATTTTCTTCACGCCGAACTACACATTTTGATAAAAGATTGTTAACTAACCTCATGAATCTGTTTTCAGGAAACATAAGTTCTAAATCAAATTCATCATCCCTAAAATCCCAAAACCTGAGAAAAGGTTGACCAGAAATCATTGCCCATAAGACTTTGCCTAGACAAAATACATCAAATGTTGACCTTATATCTTCAATCTTTGTCTTTGCTCTATATGCCCATGGGGGCATCCAGTCTGTACTACCTACGTTTTCAAATGTATCTGACATTCTAGTGTGCTCTTCATCTTGAAAAAAGATAAGTCCAAAATCACCAAGAATTAAATTATCAGATGAACCAAGAAAAACATTTTGTGGCTTAATATCTCTATGAATTTTATTTGATTCATGAATTAAAGATACTGCTTCAACGAGCGGTCTAAAAGCGTTCAAAGCTTTTGATATGTTTCCTCTAAATAAATCCAGATTGGTTGCTAATGTACCTCTTGCATAATATTGAGATACAAACCACTTTGATTCACCATCTGCATCTAAGATTTTCAAGAGATTGGGATGATCAAGACTAGCCATTGCCTCTATTTCTCTCTTAATTCTCTCCTTAGCACGATCAAATTCTTTAGCATCTTCCGGTTGATGTAATACCTTTAATGCACCATGATTATTGGGATCATGCCACTTAACGAAATCCATGATTGCCTCACCAAACTTGTCAATGAACTTTAAATTACTTTCTCCCACAATGCTTGTATTAGCAAGTGATTCAATAGTCCCAGGTACACTACCAAAAGTGTTTATAAACTTTTGGTAATCAATTACGTTATAGACCTTACCCTGTCCACCTTGACCTATTTCTTCAATGATTTGCCATCCAGTATTAAAGTTCATCCAAGCCCCCTTAATTCTAGAAATTTGTTTTACTCAAAATTACATACACATTTTACATGATAATCAGATGTCATTCTGCCATCTAAGGATGAAATACTGCTTTTTTCGATTAAGCAATTTTAATAATTCCTATAATAATCTTGATATGTTATATTATATATGTTATACTAAATATACAATCGGAGGCTATCAATATTGGGCGATATACGCTGTCGACTATCAAGAATATTAGGAGATAGAAGAATAAGCCAAAAGGAATTATCGAGGAAAAGTGGATTATCAACTTACACAATCAATAAGTTCTATAACGAGAAATGGAAGGGTGTGGACAGAACTACAATGATAAAACTTTGTGAAACTTTAAATGTTCAAGTTGGTGACCTATTTGAACATGTAGAAATAAAAGACAAAAGAAAAAAAATAAAACCTAGGCCTAGGAGGAAATAACGATGGGCGTATATAAAAAAGGTAAAAGGTGGTACATAGATTATTATAAACCTGATGGGAAGAGGAAGAGAGATGTTGTTAGCGTTTCCGGGGTTGGATCCGTGAGGTTATGAAAAGGGAAGGATATAAAATTAAAGAGCCTTTATTACCTGAAACAAAAAAACGGAGGTAACTATCATGGGAGTATTTAAGAGAACACGTGTAACAAAAGATGGGGTTTCAAACCAATACTGGTATATACGATACCGCGTCAATGGGAAAGATAAGTATGAGAGTGTTGGTCGAATCCCTTTAGTGACCAAGACGCAAGCCAGGGCACTCTTAGAAGATAGAAGGCGCCAGGTGCGTTTAGGGCAGTTCGACATGATAAAGACCAAGATTCCCACTTTAATGGAATTCTCAGGCGAGTATTTAGCCTATGTAAGAAACGTGGTACAAAAACGATCATGGTCAAGAGATGAGCTTAGCCTGAAGCATCTGAACGGTTTCTTTGGGGATCGCAGGCTGTCAGAAATAACGCCTAAAGACATTGACGATTACAAGGAATCCAGGCTGGCCAGCGTTGCACCTGCAACGGTAAACCGGGAGCTTGAGGTACTAAGACACTCGTTCAACTTAGCAGACAGGTGGGGGAAGTTTTTTGGCAAAAACCCTGTATCCAGAGCGGGAATGCTCCCCCTGAACAACCAAGTTGAGCGAATACTCACTTGCAAAGAAGAAGAGCAGCTATTAGAGGTCTCACCCTCTCACTTAGGGGATATCATAATTTGCGCCCTTAATACTGGCATGAGAAAGGGTGAGGTACTAAGTCTTAGATGGGATAATATAGACCTTGAGAATGGTGTTATCACGTTGCAAGCATCCAATACGAAGTCTAAAAGGACACGTAAAATCCCCACAAATAGTACATTAAGGACAACCCTATTGAAGCTAAGACTGAAAACCAGTGGCAGCGAGTATGTGTTTTTAAGTTCAGACGATAAGCCCTATACAAGGCAGGATTCTCTTAATCGTGTTTTTATAGGTGCTTTGAACCATGCGGGCATTAAGGGGCTCAGGTTCCATGATCTGCGTCATACGTTTGCAACCAGGGCGGTGGAGTCCGGGTGCTCAATAGTTGCTTTGTCAAAGGTGCTGGGGCATGCCGATATAAAAACAACAATGCGGTATGCTCATCCGGACAATTCAATCAATGATTTGGTTGAAAATGTGGCAAATTTCGGGAAGGATGGTTACCAAAGTGGTTACCAGAAAAATCAAGCATAAGACAGAGGGAATTACAACCCTCATAACCTACTAATAGCATTGAGAAATTTTGGTAGCGGGGGCAGGATTTGAACCTGCGACCTCCGGGTTATGAGCCCGACGAGCTACCAGACTGCTCCACCCCGCGTCTAATCAGAAAGATAATCATATGTAAATTCGAATAATGTGTCAAACACAATACTGAGTTTTTTAATTAGGTGGTGTAACGTTACACTTATATAAGAAATTTCACAATTTGCTCACCCTGATATAAAAGAGGCTAATGCTAATATTGTAATAATTTAATTACTGGTCTATTGGTTTCACTAACTTTTTTGAGATCCAACCCTCTGTCCCATCCAGTTTTCTAACTTTCATCCAGTTACCTCTTTCTTCATTTACACTTTCAAGTAAATCACCGCTTTTTGCCAAACCTACAATGTTATAATTAGTGCTAGGACCGCTTCTAATATTAGCACCGACCACAGTAATAGTTAATATATCTTCCGGATGAGATGTTTTAACTGTTTTCTCCTCTTCTGAGAAAGACTTATACTCGTCTATCTGTTCAAATTTAAAAGGTAATACAATTTCTTGAACTACTCTAATGTTATTTAAACCCGACTTTTTTATCTCTTTCATAATATTCAAAATAGAATCATGGGACACGCTCGAATCAGCCCGAATTATTACTAAGTCATCATCCACCTCTTCTTTGCTACTTTCTTTCATAGACTGGATCACAGTTTCTAGATCACCAGTGCTATATTTTTTTCTATCTATTAAATCTATAAAAACTTCTTCTTTGCCATTTATGGTTATCACAATATTCTTTCCCCTTTCAACCTTGGAAAAACGACTTGAGTGAGGCCTTAGTTGATCTAACAAAAAGTTTCCAAATAAGAAAACAGCTATGACACAAATTATCACAAAAAAAGATATGCTTATGACAAGAGGTGATATTCTCCTCCTTCTACCAGCACTTGAGAGTGCCTCCAATTTTTCCGTTATGTCGCCAATAATGTTTGTTAAATCAAGTGATTTTACTATTACATCATCAGCCAAAGCTTCTTTTGCCTTTGTATTATCGAATGTAGAGGACGGTGAGAGTAGGATTATATATGTACCTTTTAAACTAGGGTCGTTTTTTATTTCTCTTGATACTTCAAAGCCATTTTTGTTTGAGAGAGTAACATCCGCAATAACAATGTCTGGTTTAATAACCTTAGACTTCGATAATGCCTCGTCTCCAGTGGTAGCTGATTCGACTCTATAACCCATGTCTCCTGAAAACGCAAAGCGAACTAAATTTCTTATTTTCTCGTCTTCATCGGCTATTAAGATAACTTTCATGATTTCACCCAAGCGAATGCCTATTTATTCATCATTCTATTCATTTAATCAATCACTCAAATATGAATTCATGTTTAACGCTAATTAACAAATAAACGTACTTCTATTATGTATTGTACTGAAACAGACTATATAAATAACAATAACTTCTTATCTAAAACAATAACTTAAATGCTGACCAGATCCTATTTGACCAATTTTAGAATGGTAAAAATTATCGAAGGTGAAACTAAAAACTATCAGTTCGAACTTTAAAAGACTTCAGGCCTGTGATTTTGGAACTTCTGCTTTAATAGATTTTCTGTTTAATAAAAATTTTAATACACTAGGAAGATCTGAGTCAAGAAACTAAATTAAATCGCAATGAGAGGAGCTACATCTAGAAGTGTAGAGTCAATATTTATATGCATAACAAGAAACTAACGAATGTAACAGATGTGCAACATTGTTAAAAATCCCCTAGTTTATCCCCAAAATGATCATCAAGGTCAATGTCTGTATATGTCAGTTAATTTGTGGACAAAATCTATAAAGATTTATTTTATCTAATTTGACATTTTACATTTTTTACTTTGTCTTGATACAAAGTAACAACCCTTCGACCTAGCTCAGGACAAGACTGCCCAAAAATTTAGCTATAAATCCCTCACTCCGGCTAAAAAATCCAATATTCCCTATCCCCCGCATTTTTTTTAACGCCTGCGTTCGTGATTTACTAAACGCAATTTTTGGAATGTCTATGTTAACCTTTTTCTTTTGGAAAAGGTTTAATGAATGAGAAAATAATATTGAAATTAAATAAGCTGTCCTCGAGTTGTATAACATCTACAAAGGTTGAGATAACAATTATAAGGGAAATTGGAATAATTCTTCCGTAGTTTGACTGAATTTATGACATACAGAAACAGAAGCAATGTATATATTTGATGCATTAACAGATTTTAGAATCCTAGGAGGTGGAAAGCAAACAAATCGTGCAGCTTTAGTGAATAAAGTTATTTCCTTTTGTGGATCTTCCACGTTTCCACTCTGGTCATGTAATTAAGATTCATTTTCTCTCCTAACCAATAAATTCGTTCCAAAGTACACGTCTTAAGTTGGGGCTTCTAATTATTTTTCTTACTGCATTTTTATGCCAGTCAAATTTTCCACTCTTCGCTATATATGAAAGAAGTCCATCCTTCTTGGCTGCGTCAAACAATGCATCCAAAGACTTGTCGCTTAATTTCGAATATAATTTATGAAAATATTCCCCGAAAGTAATTTCACTACCCAAAGTCTTTTTCCATTTTTTTTCATATTCTGAAAGGGTCTTCGCTTCAAAGTTTCCTATTCTAAAAGCTTTTTTAATAGTTTCTGATGCTATTTCAGCACTTAGAAGACCATAGTAAATGCCCCCACCGGTTGTTGTTTTAATCTGTCCAGCTGCTTCACCTATGACAATGATCCTATCCGAGTAGCTACGTCTAATTGTCCCAAAAGCTATGCCTCTTCTCTTAGCTCTACTTAACTCTGAGCAAGTATTACTATAATCACTAACTTCAGACAATGTATTTTTTAATCCATTGACAGCATTCCCCTCTGTCATAACTCCGACTCTCGTTCTCCCATCTAATAACGGTATAGCCCAACCAAAAAACCCAGTCGAAAACCTGCTTCCCCAATAAATTTTTAACCGTTCTAAATCATTTGTTTTTATTTCCACCTGAATACCCTTTATTATCTTCCTCGGACGTCCTAATCCAAGTGCGGTTTGAAGATTGTATTTCACCCCCGTAGCTATTACACTGACCTGAGCATAGACTCTCTGCGGGCCTTCTTCTGTTTTAAGAAGAGCTTCCAAATATTTTTCTTTAACTGAAAGCGAAGAAACCGTGGTTCTTAGCCAGATCTTTACACCATTATTTTGAGCAAAATCGGCCATGTTTCTATCAAAAGTATGTCTATCAACTACAACTACTGCCTCTTCCGGATGAGAATATTGAATGCAAGACCCCCCGGAGAGTTCAGATCTGCTTCCTTAAATCTGCCTATAATTGTCTCCTTAGGTAAATCATATCTAGAAAAAGCCTCTTTACCGACAACTCCAGAGCAAACAACGTCTTTACCGATCTCCGAATTTTGTTCAAATAGTGCTACACTCAATCCGGATTCGGCTAGCATAGAGGCAATATGGAGACCACTAGGGCCACCACCAATGACGATAATATCAAACCACGTGTATATTTTGCTTTGTGAGTTTATCTTTCTTCCTTATTCCCGAAATAAGTTTTAATAATGAAAATTGTATTTCTTGGCACAGAAAAATATCTCTAAAAACCAAAAAAGTCAATAATATCTGATAATTAATGTACATACCGTAATTCAATAAAGATACGTACTGAATATCAAGTTTGGTATTACGAGTACTAAAAAACTGAGCATTTGAGTTCTGATTTACTTGAAATGGAACAAGGCAATAGGCTTGTGAAAAGCAATACACGGCGAATTAGGATCGTATAAAAGTAAAATTTTTTCGTAATAACAAAGGGAAATATAATCCCAAATTATGCGTTAATAATTTACCGGGGATAGAATTATATCCCCCCTTTCCTTGAATTTACAGGTAGTTATGTGTATAAAGCACTATAAATTAACACCACTAGGAGGTCACCTAAGAAGTGAAAGATACATATGGGTATTCCTCACCTGAGAAGGTTACATCTGAAAGAGATATTAGAGTTGAATTTGTTGCTATGCTTGAAGGCAAAAAGGTTTGTTTCCCAGGAAATCGGAGGTTAGAGGGAAAACTTTTGTTGACAGGAGCTTATTATTTTTATATTGTGGGAACAGAAGAGGTTAATGCATAAAATGGGATTAATATTCTAACAATTTCATGAACGATTCCATTTAATTTTCTTTACTAAATTAAAGATAAGGTAAAGTAAAGATTACTATCTTTAACGAGCAAATTAAAAAAACAATAACCCTGGGTTTAGCATCATTTGCAATATTTTTAATAATATTCTTTACAGGAATTTTAGATAAATTTGAACTAAAGGCTTTTGATCTTTATTCTAGATTTCATAATCCAAAATCTTCAACTGAAGATATAATTATTGTCGAAATTGATCAGCTGAGTATAGATGAATTAAACGGCCAAGCCATCACTTGGCCATGGCCTAGACAAGTATATGCACCAATAGTTGATTACTTATCGGAAGCAGAAGCTGTTTTCATAGACATACTTTTTACTGAGCCATCATCGTACGGTCATGAGGACGATCAAATATTCTCTGATTCAATAAAAAAAGCATCAAACGTGCATTTGCCAGTGTTCCTTACGAAGAAGGAAAAGGAGATGAGTAGTAAGGATAAGGAATTTTTAAAACGAATTGCATTGAATTTAGATTTTCCGACAAATTTGGAATTCAATTCAGCAATTACTCCGATTGATCTCTTAAAAGATCCAATTATAGGTTCGGGGAATGTAACTATCTCTCCGGATGATGATGGTATATACAGGAAAATACCGCTTTTTTTTAGACTTAATGAATTTGTTATTCCCCATTTTTTGCTGGATTACCTAATTCAAAAGGGTGTTGTTAAGTTACAAAATAATTCAATTTATACTCAAAATACTAAGATACCACTAATAGACGGAAAGCTGATTTTAAGATATTATAGGGCAAATAGACCGTTCAAGGTCTTTTCTGCTTCTGAAATCCTTAAGGCATATCTTGACAGCAAAGAGTCGATCACACCCCCTGTTAAAAAAGAATTCTTTAGGGGTAAGTATGTGTTTATAGGATTTACTGCACCCGGTTTATACGACCTTAAACCAACTTCAGTTTCATCTATTTCAACGGGTGTACTTATACATGCAACTACTCTCGAAAACATCCTAAATAGGAATTATATGATACCTGTCAATAAGTTTTATGTTCTTATAGCAATTTTTATTATTTGCTTATTAACAAGTTATTTCGTTTTAAGAAGTCATTCACTCTTGCTAAACTTATCGTTATTTATTTTATCTATCCTTCTGATCCTGATTTTTACCGGTCTTTTGTTTAAGATTTCAGTTTATTTCGATGTAATCGCTCCACTCTTCTCACTGATTTTAGCTTTTACGATAGTCGTTGCCTACAGTTATGCGACCGAAGGTAAACAAAGAGTTTTGATAGAGAGGACATTACTTCAGTACATGGACAAGAAAATTGCTGGGTACCTGCTTGATAATCCTTCCTTAATAAAACCTGGTGGATTAAAAAAAAGGGTAACGGTATTTTTTGTTGATATAGTTGGTTTTACTTCTATAGCTGAGAAAACATCTCCTGAAGAAATCTCTAAGATGTTGCATGAGGTATTAAATTCGCTTACTGAAGACATCATAGATAACAACGGTGTCATAGACAAATATATAGGTGATTGTGTAATGGCTTTCTGGGGAGCTCCTTTGGATTCTGAGAGGGATGAATTAAACGCTTGCCTAGCAGGATTGAAATCAATGCAGTCTATTGAAAATGTTAATGAAGAATTCATTGCAAAGAATCTTCCAGAAATATCTATAAGAATTGGAATACATTCCGGAGAAGCCTTAGCGGGCAATTTGGGTAGCGATAGAATTTTTAACTATACAGTAATAGGTGATACTGTAAATATTGCTTCCAGAATAGAATCTATAAATAGATTTTTTGGAACAAACATTATCATTAGTGAAGATACGCTGATACAGACTGAAAACCTATTATTTACCAGGGAGCTTGGTATGATAGAAGTCAAGGGCAAAACTATTCCTTTAAGAATATACGAACTAATTGGGGTGGAGGAAAATATTGGCGAAGATAAAAGAGACCTTGTAAGGCAATTTGATCGTGGTGTAAGGTGTTTTAAGGATAAAAAATGGGAAGGGGCACTGGAAATTTTCAATAATCTACATATAAATTACCCAAAGGATGGGCCTTCTGAATTTTATAAAAAACGTTGTGAATACTTAATTAGTAACGAAGACTTGACAGAAGATTGGAATGTTATAAAGTTTATAGAAAAATGAAACAATTATCTTATTTCTTTATATTAATAGTATTGATATTCCTTTCTAACTACACTAAAGCCGAAATAGCAAGGGTCGTAACAAAAGAAAACGCAATAAGAGAAGATTGTAGATTCTATTCCCCTGTAATAGCAAAAGTAACGTTGAACGATGAATTAGAAATTATCAATGGCCAGGGAGACTGGTATAAAGTTGGTTATCAGGGTAGTGCAGGATGCATTCACGAAAGTGCTATCGATAAAAAATATATCTCTCTTTCTAGCATTGATGAAACTAATCAAACTTCGACATCAGTATACGAGGTATCATTGGCTGGAAAGGGATTTTTGAATGTTGAACAAAATTACAAAAATAGAAATCCAAAAGCCAGTTTTGCAATAGTTAAAGAAATCGAAGATTTTGAAATTTCTGACCAAGAACTAACGCTATTTGTTCAAAATGGGAAACTACGTCTACCATGATTAGGATTGTTTACATAAATTTACTATTATCGCTTTTTCTATCAGGATGTTTTACTGCTTATAAGGTTGGTAAAGCACCAATAGATTCTGCTAAGAGAATATCTAAAGAATCTAAAAGAGCAAAGGATCCAATTACCGATGTCGAAGAATATTATATCGGTCGAGCAGTAGCAGCAAATATTGTTTCTTCATACCCTGTTTTAGTTGATGATGAATTAACAACCTACGTCAGCTTTGTAGGTAACACCGTGGCACTTAACTCTAACAAACCAACCACATATGGTGGCTACCATTTCGCTATATTAGATACAAATGAGATTAATGCTTTTGCAAGCCCTGGTGGCATTATATTCATAACGAAGGGACTTGTAGATTCTCTTGAGAACGAAGATGAGCTTGCTGCAGTACTAGCACATGAAATAGCTCACATCAATAATCAAGATGGTATTGCTTTAATTAAAGCCGCTAGAAGCGCTAGTGCGGGTTCGTTAATATTAAAAGAGCCTTTACGTATAATTGGGAGTATAACACCGTCTTACATCGCACAACTCACTAATTATTTTATACAGTCTGTCGATGATGCCTTTAACACTGTTGCGGTAAACGGTTACAGCACAGAACAAGAATTAGAGGCTGATAAAGCTGCAGTTCTTTATCTATCAAGATCTGGTTATGATCCATCTGTGCTCTTGAGTTATCAAATGAGGCTTTATGAAGAAGGCCAAACTTCAGGGGTTGAAAAAATGAGAACCCATCCTGGAGCTTTTGAAAGAATGGAAAAATTAAAACTCAATCTTCCCCCAGTACAAGTTAATAAAACTAATTTTGAACTAAGGGCTGAGAGATTTCAGGCTACAATTGAATAATTTTTATAAAAATATCATAATCATATTGTGATTTTTTTACCTATCACATTTCTAGTTGGTGTCTACGTTATGAATTTTAACTACATGCCAGAGTTAGGTTGGAAATTCTCATACTTCATGTTTTGATTGATTGTAATTCTAATTGTTACTTTTTTATTGTTATTCCTCAAGCTGAAGAAATGAATATGATTTTAAAATTTAATTTTATGATAGGGATAATTTCAAAGGCGGACTAACTAGAATTAATTTTGATTGATAATACATTCATATTTCTATTTTCATTCCATCTTCTAAGATCTTTAACGGCAACTCTTTGGATAAGCGTTTTAACTCTTTTATGATCTCTCCCCTATATAAGGGTTTTAAATGAGATACAAATACCTTTGGATTGCTTTTACGTATCTTAGAAACTTCTTTAAATAAAAGCTTTGGGGTAAGGTGTCCTGTTATTTTTGCAGACTCTTCTAAGCGGTTTGGAAAACCAGCTTCAATAATCAATGATTTAACTCTATTATTTTCACTCATCTTTTCCCAGAAAAGATCCGTTATGTACGTATCAGATGTAAAAGCAAATGCCGACTCTCCATCGTCTATTAATAGACCTACGGTAGGAACAGTGTGCTTTACTGGAATTGCCATTACATTAAATGAAATAAAATAACTAACATACAGATTTAGCAGATTTACCATCAATAAAGCATCTTGCTCGTTAACCTGCATTAAAATACAAACTAAATTATTTGTTAATTGCAATTTCCATTGTTCTCTTGGACAAAGAAATTCTAGTTGAAATTAATTTTTTTGGCACTATACTTAAATATAATCAAAAGATGGGGGTATGTTAAGATGAATAGAATACCAAGATTCATTATAGGAATTGCGGTTTTTTTACTAGTAATTCAACCGATGGGGCAAATTTTTGCTGCAGATCCACTGGAAGCCAAGTTGGAGGTAAGGAATAGCGACGTAACAATAGTCTATCCCGATGGAAGCGTTTTTGTGTTGGATGTTGGTGCTAGGATACCTATCTTTCCCGGAACCATGGTAATAACGGATGAAACGGGAAATGCAGTAATTAAAGCACAGGATTGTTTGTATAATATTCGAGACCGATCTGAAGTTATAGTTAGGGAGATTGAAGGTGGGAAACCTGGTCTTGAAGTTGCAGAAGGTAAACAGGGAGAAGTTTGTTATTGTTGTTCCCAAAAGGGTGATTTTTTAATAGATACAATTCCTGCAGATACAAAAAACTATAAGGGTCCAGCCACTGCCAGTTCTACAGGACCTGCTGCATCTTCACCAACCGAAAATCATGGAACAGCTATATATTTAAAAGGTACTGCTTATACCAAGGTAACAGGTGGACGAGCTGAGTTTAATGGTAAGCCATTAGAACCTGGAGAGGCTGCCTGTAAACCATCATGTGATAATCCTTATGAACCTTTTGGGCTCAGGGAACCATGTTGTCCCACTGACTTTCTTCCTTTGTATTTAACTGGTGCTGCAATTTCTGCAGCAGCCACTGGTGGTATATTGGGCGCGGCGATAAATGGAGATGGTGAAGGAACCGATTTTTTACCGTAACCATAGAAGCAAAATAATATAATCTTTATTTGATTGAATTAACTCATTCTTTACCTTTAGTTATGGACAAACGACTCTATTATACTAATACGTATAATAAGAAATTTTTTGTGTATTTTATACTTCTATCTCTTATCTTTTTTTGCGTTAGTTGTGTAGCCTCTCAAAGCCAATCATCTTATATTCAAAATATAGAAAAAAGAAAACAAAGTAGGGAGTCTAAAGAGCTCAACCGCAAGATAATTGAAGAATCAATCAGTTTTAATGCAAGAGACTACTTAATTGGACCTGGAGACCTTTTAGGGATTAAAGTGCTAGAAACAGAAGATCTCTTTACAGAAGCGAGAGTAAACCCAGATAATGATATAACTTTCCCACTTTTAGGGGAGGTTGAGGTTGGTGGACTAACATCACAGGAAGTAGAAGATAAAATAACACATTTGCTTACTAAAAAATACATGCATGATCCTCACGTAGTGGTATCCATAGAAGAATACAGAAGTAAACGCGTCGCTGTGATAGGAAGTGTAAATAAACCTGGAACTTATGAAATACTGGGAAGTGGAAACCTCCTATATGCTCTCGCACTTGCTGAAGGTTTAAATGAAGATGCTGGAAGAGTCGCATATGTTACACGTAGGGGTAAAGATGGGAACGATAATTCTGTCGTTATAGACTTAGATGAGCTTCTTGATGAAGGCAATGTGGGTCTAAATATTCCAATACGAATGGGAGATACTGTATATATTCCAGAAGCCGGATTGTTTTATGTTAATGGAGCGGTGAATAAACCAGGTTCATATCACCTGGAAGAGGACATGACGATATCCAAAGCAATTGCTACTGCAGGGGGGTTCAACAATGTTGCAAAAGATTCTGATGTTAGGTTAGTTCGAATTGTGAAAGGGGTGCCTGAAATAACGGTCGTTGACGTTGATGAGATTCATAAAGGCAATGAACAGGATATCGCCTTAATTGATGAGGACGTAATTGTAGTAGGTTCAAGCGCTTTTAAGAGTTTCTTTAGTAGAATCAAGCCTGGGTTGTTTTTCCCACCCTTCAGTGTTGGTATTCAGTAGTAGCTAAATTAATATGGAAAAGATCCCGTGAATGAGAATGATTGGAACACAAATACTGGGAAAGGATTGGTCCCTGAGGAACAGGGAAGAGCTTTAAGGCGATATCCTCAATCCCCAGAGGTGCTCCGTGCATACCCTGTTGAGGAAGAAGCCGATCTCCGTAAATATCTAGATGTTATTTGGCGGCGCAAAAATATAATTCTAACCTTTTTTGTAGTAGTTGTAGTAACTACTTTAATAGGATCACTTATTGCAAAACCAGTTTATAAGGCAACTGCTAAACTTGAGATAGCAAGAGAAGACCCGAACATTCTTAAATTTGAAGAAGTATTTCAAATAGATGGCAGATCCCTAGAATTTTACGAGACTCAATTTATACTCCTCAAAAGTAAATCACTTGCAAAACAAATCATAGATAAACTTAATTTATTAAATCACCCTGAGTTCTCAAATAATAATGAAAAACCTAGCATCTTCTCAAACCTAATTTCAGGTATAAAAGGAATAATAACAAAAGCTTTTAATAGAAAGAATGTTAATGGACGGTTATCTGATGACATAGGAGGAGAAAGCATTCTAGTTAACAAATTTCTTGATAGAGTCGAAATATCTCCTATAGGAGAATCCAGAGTTGTAGACATTAGCTTTGAAGCCAACGATCCAAAACTTTCGGCCGAAGCTGTAAATTCTTTAGCCAATGGTTTTATTGAATGGAACCTTAACAGAAAAGTAGAAGCCACAAAAGAAGGAAGAAAATTCTTAAAGAAGCAACTTGAGCATTCTCAAATTAATCTAGAGAAGTCAGAGGAAGAGCTTAATGAATTCTCAAAGAAGAGTGACATCATATCATTAGACAAAAACATGAACCTGACTTACCATCAGTTATCTGAGCTAAATGATGCCCTGGCCAAAGCAGAGACAGAAAGAATAGGAAAAGAATCCTTGCATAAACATGTTTTGAATGGAAACCCTGAAGCCATCCCAGCTGTAGTCAATGATGACTATATACAGGGGCTAAAAGCAGAACACGCAAAAATCAACGCTGAACATAGCCAACTAACTGCTATATTTAAACCTGAATACCCTAAAGTAAAAGAGTCGGCAGCAAAGGTAGCGGAGATGAAAGCGAAAATTGATGAGGCAACAAACAGCATTGTTGCCTCGATTCAATCTGATTATGGAGCCGCAGTTAAAAGAGAGGAGCTTTTAAGAAAAAGACATCAAAAACAGAAGGGACTTGCCTCTTCTCTCAACGAAAAAGCAGTACAGTACAAAATATTCCAGCGTGAGGTTGATACAAATAAGTCAATTTATGACTCTCTTCTACAAAGGCTAAAAGAAACTGAGGTCTCTGCTGGTGTTCAGGCAAGCAATATTCAGGTAGTAGATTATGCTTCTACTCCTATCTCTCCCTTTAAGCCCAGAATCCTATTGAATTTACTTCTTGCCTGTATAATAGGACTTTTTGGCGGAGTATTTATTGCATTTATGATGGAATATTTCGACAACTCTGTAAAGGATCTTGAAGATATAAGAGATGATTTGAGGCTACCTGTCCTCGGAGGTATCTTCAATGTTGACAAAGAAAAAGATTTAAATTTCCCACTTGAAAAGGCTTTCCTTCTAGCTCCTAAGTCTCACTTTGCAGAAGCTTTCAGAACTATTAGAGTATCCCTTCTACTATCGACTCCAGGAAATCCTCCACGTACATTACTTATTACAAGCAGTCGTCCTCAAGAAGGAAAGACTACAGTATCTATAAATCTAGCAGTATCATTTGCACAGGCCGGTAGCAGAGTTCTCCTTCTTGAAACTGACTTCCGTCGTCCAAGAATTGGACATGTATTTGGTAAAAACGGTCTAGGTTTAACAAGCTACCTTACTGGTAATGCCAGTTTGGAAGAGATTATTAATAAAGTTGATATACCTAATCTATCTATTATTACTACAGGACAATTACCCGTAAACCCTGCTGAGCTCTTGGGCTCAGAAGAAATGAAAAACCTGATTGAAAATCTAAGCGAAAAGTATGATTTTACAATACTTGATGGCCCTCCTATTATTGGTATTGCAGATGCCCTTATTCTTTCAAGTATTACGAATGGGACTGTTGTCGTAGCAAATGCCGGTAGTACCCCTCGTGATGCACTTAGAGGCGTGATAGAAAGACTCTGGAGCTTTAATTCTCGTGTTTTAGGTGTAATATTAAATCGAATGGATGCTGGCAGGCAAAGCTACTATTACAAAAATGCATATTATTATAACTACGAAACAAAAAAGACAAAGGACCTTAGCCTCGAAGAGCCGAATATAGACTCTAATAATCAGGGTCAACCTCCACTAGAAAATTCCTAGGATGAACCTAAATTTAAATTCCCGACTAAATCAGATTTTAGTTGTTTGTTTCGTTTCTTTTTTTTCTGCTTATGTAATACATAGTTCAATAATCTCCTGGCTTTCAAGTTCTTATGCCATAAAAGGCACAGAATCTGGCTATAGAGAAGCTATGTCCCTCAATCCCCATAATCCACTCTATTATTTTTTGTTAGGGACTCATCTTAACCTCGATTTTGGGGACTCAAAGGAGGAAGTTTTATCTTTATACAAAAAGGCATTAGAATTAAGCCCTTTTAACTACAACTATTGGATTTCACTCGCAGAATTCTTTACAGAAAAAGGAAAAACCGCAAAGGCTGAGTATGCGCTTAGAGTTGCGACTAATATGGCACCTGGAGTACCATCTCTAAGGTGGAGAGCGGGAATTCTCGCGACAAATTTAGGGGATAAGGATTCCGTTCTAGACAACTTAAGCGAAGTCATAGCCAAAGATCCGAATAGACGTACAAGAGCTTTTGCAGCTCTTTGGCAAATCGTTGGAGATGCAGAGAAAATCCTGAATATAATATCAGACAATGAATTACCTTCATACCTAAAATTTCTTATCAAGACCAAAAGACTTGAGGAAGCAAATATAGCATGGAAAAGGTATGATCCAAAAGGAGATCATACAATAAACCTTACAATAAAATATGTTAATTTCCTTATTGGAGAAGGTGATATCTCATCTGCTAGATTTGTATGGAAAGAGACATTCGGTCATTGGGAAGGAATTTGGAATGGAAATTTTGATGACGAACCAATGAATGGAGGTTTTGATTGGAGCTCATATGAAATTGAAGGTGTAGAAATTGAAAGGGACACAGTTATAGGAAAAGATAACCGCTCAATGAAAATCACATTTGATGGAAACCACAATGTTGATTTTCGCCATCTTTACCAAACTGTTCCCATTGATGAAAACTCCGACTATATTCTAAAGTTATATATGAAGAGTACAGGTATAACTACAAGAAACGGTATACAGTGGGAAGTTTACTGCTATTACAGTGGGAAAATAATTGGCGTGACAAAGCCTATTGTGGGAACTCATGATTGGCACTCGGTTAAGTTGCCATTTAAAACACCGAGGGACTGCAATTTAATAGTAATCCGTCTTAGGCGTCATGAAAGTGATAAGTTTGATCGCTTTATTTCCGGATCAGTTTGGATTGACAACGTAGAACTTGATAATTCTAAATAAACCATAATTAACTGGATGTATCACTTATGTTTTTTCTTACTGAAAAGTTTATTCCTCTAATTATCAATATTGGAATTATAATCATATTACTTTCTCCTCTTCCTTATGGCACAGTAGAAACATGGTCTGTTTCATTTTTTGAAATAGTTTCCTTCCTCGTTTTTGGGTCATGGCTAGTACAACAAGCATTAAAAGGTAGAATAGAGTTTAGCTATTCCCCGCTTTACATTTTTATGGGGCTTTTTTTTCTAGTTCTTATTTTTCAAATTATACCTTTGCCGACACAAATCTTAGAAATTATATCTCCTAATACCTCGAATCTTTGGGAAATTAAGAATACTGAACTCACAAGGATTTTTGGTGATAACATCAACCTCACCAATATACTTAGCTTGTACCCTTACGCAACAAAACAAAAGTTGCTCCTTTATATTTCCTATGCACTTTTTTTTATAATTATAGCTAATTATATCAAAAGAAGTGATCAGATAAGAAGGATATTCTGGATTGTATTTATTGTTGGAGTAATAGAATCTGCTCTTGGCCTATTACAGTATTTTACAGGCATTACTCAAGCTTCTGGAGAAGTAAGAGCATCCGGAACTTATGTAAATCCAAACAACTTTGCAGGATTTCTTGGAATGGTAATTCCTCTTTCCCTAGGATACTCATTTTACCTCTTCACGAAAGGAATGAAGAAGGGAAACACATGGAAGGATATTATTAAGTTTAACCTTTCAACTCATTTTATACTTTTTTTTGTCACGGCCCTTATGACCCTTAGTCTGATACTATCCGGTTCAAGGGGAGGCATTTTATCCTTTTTATGTTCAATTGTCTTCTTTTATGTACTTCTTTCATTGCAAAGTAGCCTAAGAGTAAGATTATTGGCTTTAGCGATTTTTTTAATAATAGTGATGGGTTATTCATTATGGATAGGCCTGGATCCTGTTATCCAAAGATTTACTGAAACAAAAGAGGCACTACCATTACGTACCTATGTTTGGAAGGATACCTTTGAGCTAATAAAAGACTTTCCAATTTTTGGAACAGGATTAGGTACCTTTGGACTCAGTTTCACCCTTTATAAGAATAATGCTTTCTGGCCTCTTACTTTTAGCCATACACATAACGATTACTTGGAACTTGCCTCTGAAACAGGTTTGATTGGACTAATTCTCGTCTTAATTAGCATAATTCTCATTTACAAAAATGCTTGGATTGTATTAGGTTCTTTATCACCTAAGGTTGATCCCTTAAGATATTTTTTAACAATAGGATCAATTAGTGGAATTTTTGCCATGTTAATACATGCCTTTACTGAATTTAACTTTCAAATCCCAGCTAATGCATATTATTTTGCTTTTCTCTTTGGTCTTACAATCAGTCTCGTGAAAAATCTGGAAAGGAGATAGAGATAGTGATCGATATTCACTGCCATCTTTTACCTAATATAGATGATGGGCCTAGTTCATGGGAAGAGAGTATTGAATTAGCCCAAATGTTATCGGAAGAAGGTGTAAAAATCGCTATTACAACACCACATTGGATTAAAGGTAGTGGTTGGGAACCTAACTCTGAAAATGTCAAGGATATGGTTGATGAGTTAAATCTAAAAATAAAAGAAGAGAGTATTTCCCTAACAGTACTCCCCGGAATGGAAGTAGGAATAACTGAAAACATCCTTGAGCTTGTTAATCAAGGTAGAATTCTGACATTGAATGGCGGCTCATATCTTTTATTAGAAACACCTTTTATTTCTATTCCATTAGGTATTGAAGAGGTAATTTTTCGTTTAAAGGAATCTGGTATAGTTCCGATATTTGCACACCCTGAAAGATGTCGGGAAATTCAATCTAATCCTAAAAGGTTAAAAGATATTTCTGAAAACGGAGCTTTAATTCAGATTACAACCTCGAGTTTATTAGGATATTTTGGTCATGAAGCTATGGAATGTGCAAACTTTCTTGCAAATGAAAATCTAGTTAACATAATTGCATCAGATGCTCATTCTGCAACAAACCGACCACCAATTATAAAAAGAGGATTAACAAAACTTACTGAAATTGTAGGAGAGGAACGCGTAAATAATATCAAAGAAAAAGCCTATGACATTATTAATAGTTAAGAGTTCATCGTAAAAAGAAACACTATTCAATTCGAATAATTCAAATTAAAATCATTCAAGAAGATAATGAAAAATTTATTTAGAAATGAATTATGGAAAAGTTTATTTTCATACTTTCTTATTAGCATTTTCCCATTGCCCTCGTAATGTTATCCAGAATGAAAGCAATATCAACTTAAAATCCATCAACATACTTTGATTTCTAATATAGATGATATCGTACTTAAATTTATTTCTCCTGGAAATATATTTGGGTGCATATATTTGCATTATTCCAGTAAGTCCTGGACGAACACTTGATCTTAGTTCGAAACCGGGTATTTGATAATCAGGTAAATCCGAATCTAATTCATTTACTTTAGCATTTATAGGTAAGGCTCTTGGACCCACCAAACTCATATCTCCTTTACAAATACTCAGTAGCTGGGGAAGTTCATCTAATGCCATAACTCTAAGTATTTTTCCCACTTTTGTTATTCTTGGATCATCATCACCAACATCCAGGTGTTTCCATTTTTGATCGGCATTAAGAACCATAGTTCTAAATTTGCAAACCTTGATTTTCTTTTTGTTTTTTCCCCATCTTTCTTGTACGTAGAATACAGGGCCTCCATCCTCTAACTTTATAGCAATAGCTATTGTTAACCATAAGGGCAATGTCAGTATAATACCAATGAATGATAAAATAAAATCGAATGGTCTTTTTAAGAAGGGTTCACTTATATAAATTGTTTTATTTTCTTTGCCCGATTTAGAAAATGAATAATAGAGCGTATTATCTGATAATGGATCACTCACCTTATTGAACCTTTGAAAGTAGATAAATATTTTTATCTTTTGAATAATAATTTATCATCATCGTTAGAATCTCTGTAAGTTCAAGTGTATTGGTAAAGTTAACAAGTTTTTTTATTCTTGAGATATCAGGGACTCGTTTTCTCATATCTTCAAAACCTTCTTGATAAGCTTGTTCATATGGGATATAAACTATATCTGAATCACTATTGCTTAATTCCTTTACCAATTTGGCTAGATCTCGTATCATTATTTCCTTGTCATTACCTATATTAAAAACATCTCCTATAGCTTTAGGATTTTCTGATAAAGCTATTAACCCATTTACTATATCACCAACCCAGCTGAAACATCTTGTCTGATTTCCATCACCATATACTGTAATTGGCTCCCCACTTAATGCCTGTTCAACAAACGTTGGTATTACCATCCCATAGCGTCCATTCTGACGAGGACCAACCGTATTGAAAAGTCTAGTAATTACAATGGGTAACCTTTTTTCTTTAAAATATGCTAACGCAAGGAACTCATCGATTAATTTGGAGCAGGCGTAGCTCCATCTGGATTTGATTGTTGGGCCCAAAACAGAATCATCGTTTTCGTTAAATGGAATTTTGTTTCCTTTTCCATATACCTCACTTGTGGAAGCAATAATTACTTTCTTTTTCTTTTTTGCTGCAAGCTCAAGTAGCATATCAGTACCTCTGATATTTGTGGATATTGTATGAACAGGGCTATCGATTATAAGTCGCACTCCCACCGAAGCCGCAAGGTGAAAGATGACATCTACAGTATCTACAAGCTCTGCCATAAGTTGTTTATTCATTATCGTATCTATTGCATAGTGAAATTTTGGATTCCCCTTTAGATGAGTTACGTTCTCAATACTTCCTGTGGAAAGGTCATCAACTATATACGTTTCTTCTCCTCTTTTTAGAAGTTCTTCCGCTAGATGAGAACCAATAAATCCAGCCCCACCTGTTATTAATGTAGTCATTTTGTTAATCCTTGTGAAAAAATTAATTTGTAGTATATGTAATAATTATAGCACGTTTACAAATAATGTGTTCTAATAAGAATCACTCGATATAAGAAATTATTAATCACCGTTTTAAAACCAATCTACAAAATTGTCTCTGAATAACTTTGTTAGGAATATAAATTGTAAGAAAGTAAATTGAATGAAATTTATTATAAATAGAAATCCAAATCAATTATTAAAATACATTACGTAGGCAATAGAATAATCCGATCAGTGATTTTAATATGGTTTAAATAGATTCATCCTTTTTTATAATACTCCCTACAATTCTATTTTTTTTATTTTATATTTAATGATTTGGATCAAACAAATTTCTTAATCAATTTTTTTTAAATTGCAAACAAGTTGATTTCTATCATTGTCAGGGTGATACTATATTGTAAGATGTTAAAGTTTTAAATATTTAATGTAAGTTAGCATGCGAAGCTATATTAATTCAATTTGTAGTGATGTTCTTTATCCTATTTTGATTTGTAGCCAACCTCGCAATTGAAAGTGATTAACATCCATAACATAAAAATTTCAAACTTCAAAAAGTTTAAAATCTAATAATAAAGAATTGCTCAAAGTACCATCAAATAAAGTTGAAATTAGAAGATTTGCGGATAATGCTATTGTCTAAATGTACAAATTATGAGAAGATAGTTAATTTAAAAACGCTATTCAATACCTTTTATTTTCAACTAGTTACAATTTACAAAATAAAGATATTAAATAGTGCACTATTTTTTCATATATATAATATTTTCATAAAAAAGATTATAAATCAATAAATTTTTTACCTCTGAAAAACTTGTTAACAATATCTTGTATATATTATTAATGGAAAAAACAAACAGAAATTATGAGAGGTTTCAGTGTTAGGTAAAATCGAGGTAAAGGATACCAAAGACACTGTTAATATTGAAACACTAAGTACTACTATAATTCGACCATCAACTGGCTGGGTATCACTCAGGCTAGATGAACTTTGGCAACACCATGAACTTTTATATTTCTTGGTTTGGCGTGACATTAAAGTTCGTTATAAACAAACAGTTTTGGGTGCTGCATGGGCAATTATTCAACCATTCTTCACAATGCTAGTTTTTAGCTTGTTCTTTGGGAAATTGGCAAAAATCCCATCAGATAATATCCCTTACCCAATTTTTAGCTATGCCGCTCTTGTACCATGGACTTTCTTTGCAAATGGTTTGAACCAATCTTCAAACAGTCTCGTTGATAGTGCAAATTTGATAAGAAAAGTCTATTTTCCTCGTCTTGCTATACCTATATCCAGTGTTTTATCCGGATTTCTGGATTTTGTACTTGCTTTCATCGTATTACTTGGGATGATGGTTTATTTCAAGATTTCTCCTACATGGAACATAGTTTGGTTACCATTATTATTGTTATTGGCTTTCATCACATCAATTGGAGTTGGACTTTGGTTTTCTACTTTAAATGTGGAATATCGCGATGTTCGATATATTATTCCTTTTGTAACTCAGTTCTGGCTATTTGCAACTCCCATAGCCTACCCTAGTAGCCTTCTTTCAGAACCATGGCGAACACTATACGGTATAAATCCTATGGTTGGAGTAGTTGAAGGCTTTCGCTGGGCCTTGCTGGGAACGGATACTGCTCCTGGTTACACTATTATTATTTCATCATTGGCTGCTTTAATAATATTGGTTGCTGGTGTCTTTTATTTCAGAAGAATGGAAAAAACCTTCGCAGATGTCATATAAGGAATAAAGTTATTACTATATGGGTAACATAGCCATCCGTGTAGAAGATCTAAGTAAACAATATCGTATCGGTAAAAAAATAGGGAGATACAACACACTACGCGATTCTTTAACTAAAGCATTTTTCTCATCGTTTCACAGTCTAGAAATGGTTCTACGAGGTCAATCCACAAGTATTTCTGATTATGACGATAAGATCTGGGCTTTGAAAGATGTTTCGTTCGAAGTTAAGCAAGGTGAAGTAATTGGTGTCATTGGACGAAATGGAGCAGGTAAAACTACTTTGTTTAAAATCCTTTCTCGCATAACTGAACCAACCCATGGCTATGCTGAAATTAAGGGCAGAGTAGGTTCGTTGCTAGAAGTAGGTACCGGGTTTCATCCGGAACTCACAGGCCGAGAGAATATTTACTTGAATGGCGCAATCTTGGGTATGAAAAGAGAGGAAATTAATAGGAAATTTGATGAGATTGTTGCCTTTGCCGAGATTGAAAAGTTTATCGATACTCCAGTAAAACATTACTCAAGTGGCATGTATGTTCGCCTAGCTTTCGCTGTTGCAGCGCATCTGGACCCGGAAATACTTTTAATAGATGAAGTGCTGGCTGTAGGAGATATAGATTTTCAAAGGAAATGTATAGGCTCAATGCAATCAGTTACCAAAAGTGGCCGGACAGTTCTGATCGTATCACACAATATGGCGTTAATCGAGACTTTATGTACTAATGCAATATGGCTTCACGATGGCGAAATTCAATCATGTGGGCAAACCCAAGATGTTCTTGCTCATTATTTGACTAAGTCACAATTATTAGATTTGGAAAATATTTCAGATCGCTCCCATCGAAGACTTAATACTACCGCTCAATTCTTAAGTATACAGATACTGAATGCTCATGGAGAGCATAGCCGTATCGTAAAAATGGGTTGTGGAATTACTCTAAGGTTAAAAATATTTTCCGAACATCCTATTCAAAGCCCATGGATAGGAATACAAATACGCACACCATTCAATCAACTGCTTTTTCATATCGCCAATATAGAAGCCGGTTATGAACTGAAGCCAATTCAGGGTGAATGCATAGTTTCATGTCATATTGAGAAATTAAATCTCTTGCCGGATCGATATTTTCTCGACTTGATTCTTGCCGACAAGTCGAACAAAGTATATGACAAAGTTTCTCATGCAACCTATTTTGATGTTAGGCCTTCAGATGTATTTAACACAAGCATGCCCATGGGAAAAGAATATGGTTTAGTATTCTTAGCCACTCGATGGGAATCAAATAGAGAGGATTAAATTGCATACTCCAGAATCGAATAACCTAAAAAAACAACCCAAGAATATTGAAGAATACTATAATGATCTTTGGTCAAGCGATGAATGGGGATCAAGAGAACCAAATATGTATGAACGTTTACGTTTCGAAAAGATAATATACTTTATAGACAATTATGTTTTACCTAAATCAAAAGAATCAAAACCACTTAAAATTATAGATTTGGGATGCGGGAGAGGGTCGCTTACAAATTTACTTAGTGTTTATGGTAATATTTTAGGAGTTGATCCTGTTTCTGCAGCAATAAAAAGGGCAAAACAGCTTTTTCCACAAATTGATTTCATCACAGCTAATGCTACGGTTTTACTTGGAATTTATGGAGCCAAACATTTTAACTTGATAGTCTCATCTGAAGTAATTGAGCACGTACAAGATTCTGAGAAAGAAGAATTTGCGAAATCGATTTATACTCTTTTGGCTCCCGGTGGTTTTGCCCTTGTAACAACACCACGCGGGGAACTTTGGGATTTGTGGAAAAAAGCATATCCTAATGAACAGCCCGTCGAAGATTGGATAAGTGAAACTCGTCTGGATATACTAATCCGCAAAGTGGGCTTTACTATTATTGCAAGAGACCGTGTCTTTGTTCCAGGATACATTTATGATTGGAAAACCTCTATAGCTTCATCGATGATTTTCAGACTATTGATGTCATATTATCCAAAATCAGGAATTCTGGCCAAGTTACGTTACTCTTGTGGAATTTACCAAGTGCTTTTACTGCAACGCAGATAAATTGGTTATTTAGTTTGCTACTCAGGCAAACTTAAGGCTCCACAAAGAAATTTATCATTTCTTTGGTGGCCAACAGACTTTCAAATTATTACGACTAATTCAAAGTAAAATTGAAGGGTTAGGATAGATTTTATATGCCTTTAAGTAAAATATCAAAAAGATTATTTTACAAAACTGACCGAGATCGAGCATATCCAAAGCGATGGCATCCTGACTATTATCATTTAAAATCACTCACTTCCATAATTGAACATTTTGCAGCTAAATATGTATCTAAAATGACTGATCCGATTTTGATAGATATGGGATGCGGTAATAAACCATATCTATCAATACTAGATCCTTTTACAATTAAGTATATAGGATTAGATTTACCTTCTAATAAAAAAGCAGACATTTTCCTCTCACCCGATGGTAGAGCACCATTATCTGATAATTATGCAGATATCATTTTGTCAACACAAGTCCTAGAGCATGTAGATTCCCCGGCAAATTACTTGTTTGAATGTTATAGACTCTTGAAACCTGGCGGGTTAATTATTCTATCTACACATGGATACTGGTGCTATCATCCATCCCCTACAGATTTTTGGCGGTGGACTGGTCCAGGAATAAAAAAAACCATTGAAAATGCCTGTTTCAAAACTATAGAGTGTCAAGGAATTATGTCGATAATACCCTCTGCTATACAATTAATACAGTTAGCATTAGAAAATAAAGTCAATAAATTCCGCCCAATTAGTGTGTGTTTTTATTTTTTTATGCAATTATTTATACAGTTTCTTGATAATGTGTTTTCTGGTGACAGAAAAGTTGATGCATCCACTTTTGTTATATTAGCTCAAAAGTAATTAATTTTGTAATATAATATCGCTGATGGTATTTAATGCCATAGAATTTCAGCTTTATTAGTTTTTAATTCTTAATTTAGGATAAATATACAAAATAATTAATAATGAGACTAGATAACTTTTGCATTTAATATAACCTTTGATGAGGCCGGAATAAAAGGGAAAACAGTTATTTTATTGGAGTAACCATTATTGAGAGAAATTTCAGGAAGTTATCTATGTGCATTTCTCAAAATAAAACAGCAACCAATGCAGCTGAACTTACCAAAATCAATAGAAGTTGCGTAAAAAAAACATATAAGAAGCAACGTGAGAGAATTAGAAAAATATGCGAGAAAGATATGAATGAAAAAGTTGTTAAAGAAAGAATGGCGAATATTATTAACTTATTTGGGAAATGGACTGGTCATAATATACATCTTGGGAATAATATCTATACAATAGATTCAAAAATCACAGGTGATGAAATTAAACTACGTCGAATTTCTCAAATCGTTTCAGATGTTTCGGGAAAATCATTAAATTGCCTTCGTATCTTGGATCTAGCTTGTTTGGAAGGGATGTATAGTGTGGAATTTGCTCTTCATGGTGCTGAAGTTGTAGCAATAGAAGGTAGAGAGTCTAGTATTGAAAAAGCTATGTTTGCTAAGGAGGTTCTAGGTCTTAACAACATAGCATTGGTTCAAGATGATGTGCGCAACCTTACTAAGGAGCAGTATGGATCCTTCGATGTAGTTTTATGCCTCGGTATACTATATCATTTGGATGTGCCTGATGTTTTTCATTTATTAGATTCAATTAGCAAAGTCTGTAAAAAAATACTGATTATAGATACTCATATAAGCCTGACTCCTGAAACATTTTATATTCATGAAGGTAAAAGTTACTGGGGTAATAATAGTTTCGAACACGAACCTAATTCAACTCGGAAGGAAAGATTGAAAAAATTATGGATGTCTTTGGATAATCCAAATTCATTCATTTTTACTCGTCGTTCTTTGTATAATGTTCTAGCTGACTTTGGATTTACATCAGTATTTGAATGCCATAATCCCCCTGAGGTTGCTAAAACTATAGATCGAGTAACATTATTGGCTTTCAAAGGAAGACGCACTAAAATTTTGTCCGCCCCTTTATTAAATAATTTATTAGATGATCGTTGGCTGGAAACAATGAGAATTGAAATACCATTTTATATAAAAATATTTGGTAAATTGATCCCAGCGAGAATCAAAAATTTATTAGCAAGTTATATTCGTAGCCGTACATGAATAATATTCAATCTTAGCAAATTCAAATTGAACTAATAAGAAGATAAACTAATAGAAAACTATCTTAGCTGTCTATTCTAAGAAGTATGGGGAAAAATTGAAGCCAAGTTTGACTTAAGCACATCATGAAATAATGGCGTGTTAACTTAAGTTCGAATCTAGATATGTGAATTATCAAAAAATTATTGAGCTTCTCATATATTATTAATGATTAGCAAGACTTCGAGTTTAGTATCAGTTGTTATTCCCTGTTATAACCAGGCTCATTATTTATCAGATGCAATTGAAAGCGTCCTCGCTCAGTCTTACACTAACTTTGAGATAGTTGTAGTAGATGATGGTTCAATCGACAATACCTTTCAAGTCGCATCTAGCTACACTAATGTAAATTGCATACGTCAAAATAATTTGGGACTGTCTGCTGCACGTAATACAGGTCTTCACCATAGTAAAGGTAGATATCTGATTTTTTTAGATGCTGATGACCACTTATTACCAAAAGCTATTGAAAGTGGATTAGAGTCAATGAAGGCTCATCCTGAGTGCGCCTTTGTATATGGACACCACAAATGTATTTCATCAGAAGGATCAAGTCTATATGAATTTGAAAAGGATTGTGTTAATGAAGACCATTATATAGCTCTGTTAAAACGCAATTTTATCTCAATGCCTGCAACTGTGATGTATAGACGAGAAATTTTAGAGATTGTAGGTGGTTTTAACATTTATCTAAATGCCTGTGAGGATTACGATCTTTACCTACGTATAGCAAGAAAGTTCTCAATTGCTTGCCACGATGCTGTAGTCGCTGAGTACCGACGTCACGGTATGAACATGTCTCTCGACTCCGCTAGAATGTTGAAATCTGCTTTGTCTGTACTGCGCTCACAATGGATATGTATCAGAGGGAAAAAGAAATATGAAGACGCCTGCAAAATCGGCATAAAATTTTGGAAGGATTATTACGGTGAGCAATTACTTATAGATATAATTATATATTTGAAAGATCGAGAATTAAATAAGTCGATGAAAAATTTATTGGTTTTACTACGTTATTCACCCCGTACTTTTTTAAAACTTCCTAGGATTGTCCCTCGCTATTTTCAACGATTAATTGGAAGATACTGATTTGTTTACTTTTAATCCATTCTGATAAAGTTTCTATAATCAGCTCTCTGCAAATATAAATTCAAAATTCCGTTCAAAGCTAGTGCTAGATACTCTTGAGTTAGAAACTGTTCAGAATGTTATTACAAAAAAAGTATTTTTAAATCATGTGTGTTTTGAAAAAATTCAGTGAATTTCGGAGAATTTGGTTATTATGCCTAAAGTAACTGTTCTAATGTCAGTTTACAATGGAGAACTCTATCTAAGAGAAGCCATCCATAGCATACTACTACAAACCTTCGAAGATTTCGAGTTCCTTATAATCAACGACGGTTCTACTGATAATAGTCGTAAAGTAATTCAATCTTATAAAGATCCCCGCATTAAATTAATAGACAACGAACACAATCTAGGTCTAACGGAAAGCCTCAATAAAGGTTTTGCAATGGCTGAAGGAGAATTTATAGCACGTCAAGATGCCGACGATATTTCAGAACCGGAACGATTAGCAAGCCAAGTTGCTTTTCTAGAGAAGAATCCAGAAGTGGCACTATTGGGAACGGGATGTAAATGGATAGACGAAAATGGAAAGGTAATTGGGAACTCTAATTTACCTTGTGATACCATACAAATCCTTTGGTATGTGCTTTTTCGTAACCCATTCTTGCATAGTTCTGTAATGTTTCGAAAATCTGCTGTCCTTGAGAAAATTGGGCTATTTAATTATTCGTATCCTTATGCCCAAGATTGGGAATTGTGGTCAAGAATTGCCCGCAGCCTACCAGTTGCTATCCTAGATGAATATCTTATTAAATACCGAAATAGCCCTTATTCTATGACAGCAACTTACGGGAGTAAAGTCCATTATGATTTGTTACGAATCAGAATTTCAAATATTGGATTCCTTCTAGGCTGGGACACAAGTAAAAGTATCGCAAATTATTATTATAAAGTTAAGAACATTATATCTTTGCTTTATGACTCTCAGACTAGGCTTAGCAATGAAGAAATAAACAATACAATAGATGATTTACTAATGCTGCAAACTTCATTTTCCCAATATTACAGCATTAATCAAAATGAATATACACTACTGCGCGCAAAACTTTTTTTTAAAATTTCCCACTGTTTCTGTGATCAGGGTAACTATAGACGTGTCTATCTATATCTTAAAGAAGTATATAAACTGAAAAGGACACTTTTGCTTTCAAAAAGCATATTGTTCTTGTCATTTAAATTATTTATAGGACCTAATCTATTTTGGAAAATAAGACTTCAAATCCGCTATGTATGGAAGAGATCTCCATCCCTGATGCGTCGATTGCTTTTAAGCATACGTCAACAATTTGAATAGGAATTATTTAATTTATTTTTTGGTATGATAAAACTTAAAATAATAATCGAATTAAGTTAAATCAATAAGGTTAAATTATTATATCTTAAATTTTTTTTGAAAAGTTTATACTTTAATTTATTTTCGGAATTTCTAGTTATGATCATTAATTAATTTTGTACTGATAACAAAATGGAAAGTATAAATACGAAAAACATATATCAACACACTATAATCTTTACTATAATAATACTTGGGATTATAGCTGGAATATTATTGGGGATAATTGGTTTATCTTTACCTCTCATTATCATATTTTTAAGTATACCATTTCTCATCATTTCTTTAACAAAACCCTGGGTAGCACTTTGTATTTTTTTATTAACTATCCCATTAGAGAATATTTATGTTGTAATGGGAAGTCATTCTATTAGCAAGTTTCTGGGGCTATACTTAGTCTTTTTGATTATAATAAATGGTTCCTATAAATACATCATAGAGTTGTTAAGAAACAAAAAAACCATATGGATATTAGTTTTTGGTACAGTTAGCATACTATCTCTCTTCGTCTCTAAGAATATTCCCAATAGCTTTCATTTTTTAAAAACGCTATGGTTGCTAATTGGTCTGTACTTCGTATTTAACCTTATGATTAGGGATACAAAAACTTTAAATTATGCAATCTGGGCATTTTTGACTGGTGGAGTAATATCTGTACTTAGTCCTATAGTTTTTGCATATGGAAACATTGTTGAAGATATCCGCTTCGGTGGTTTAGTGGGTGGACTGAATGAGTTTGCCGCAACATTGCTAGTTTTGCTCACTCTTAGTATATCAATATTTTTTTCACGTAAAAACGGCGCAGTTAAATTAATAACTATTACATATTCCATTATTCTTTTTATTGGGTTTATTCTCACATATTCAAGGGGAGGGTTTCTAGCATTTTGTGCTCTTATTATTTTTGCTATGTTTAAGCTCATAAAAGGTAAAAATAGATCGAAGTTCCTAACACTTGGAATTACTTGTCTAATTATTGTGTCCGTTATTTTTCAACTTACCATTTCAGATAAGCTTGTAAAAAGGTTGGAAACTCTAAGGGTTCTCCAAAATACAGAATCGATTGATCCCCGTTCTTCCATTGGAAGTAGATATTATTACAATTTTGATTTAGGACCTAAAATAATTAAAAATCATCCAATACTAGGAGTAGGTTTTAGAGAATTCATCTCTCATAACCCCAGAGGTCGAATTGCTCACAACACTTTTTTAGAGGTTTTAAGTGGTGTAGGTTTTATAGGTTTTATTCCTTTTATAATTATTTTATTTCTTACATGGAAGGAACTAAAACAAGTTCAACAATATTTAAGAAGAAATCAAGTGTTAACAGAAATTAATTCTTATGCTATAGCACTTGAGCTTGGATTTTTATCTTATCTTGTCGCAGGTCTGTTTATTTCAATGGACCTAGATAATACTTTGTGGTTATGTATTTCGCTTTCAACAATAATGATGAACATCTCAAAGAATGTTAATGATCAAATGAGAATTATTAATACATCTTGATCATCTAGAATTAAAATAATCAAGACAGAAATTATATTAGTTAGCTAGAAAAATAATTGACTAGTCATGAATGATGATAATAATGTCCTATTTCTTCTAGATACTCTAGAACCATTAGGAGGAGCGGAAAAAATTGCAATTGACATCGCAACTGGTCTAAAAACCGCTACACGATTCAAACCCATTGTCTGTTCTACAAGATATGGAGGAGCTTTTGAAGAAAAGTTAAATAAATCTAACATACCATTTGTTTTGCTTGAGAGAAATCGAAGATATGAGTTTCATAAGTTCAAAAAACTAATTAAATTAATAAAAGATAAAAGCATAAAAATAATCCACTCTCACCAATTAGGTTCTAATTTTTGGGGAGCGATTATAGGAAAAATTAGTAGAGGTCCTATCATTATTGCTCAAAACCAAGGTCAGTCTTATGATAATTGGAAGAATGTATTCATAGACAAAATTACAAGTAGCCTATGTGATAGAATTATTTTTGTATCAGAATATGAAAAGCACATTTTTCTTGATAAAGTAGGCTGTCCTTCTACTAAAGGAGTAATAATTAACAATGCTATTGATTTATCGATATATAAACCTTATATCCAACCTGAAATTAGAAGAAGTTTTGGATTAAGTATTTCAAATCACGTCGTTGGTATCGTCGGTGGATTCAGACCAGAAAAAAATCATCAAACTTTTTTGCTAGCTGCTAACGAAGTTTTGAAACTAGATAATAAAGTTCGTTTCCTCTTAGTAGGAGAAGGCGCTGAGAAAAAGAAGATGGAAAAGTTAGCTTCGAGATTAGGAATTCAAAAAAATTGTCTTTTTACAGGTTTTAGAAATGATATTCCCAATATTGTTTCAATAATCGATATTGGTTGCCTTACTTCTGTACGGGAAGGTTTACCTGTAGCTTTACTTGAGTACATGGCTTCGAGCAAAGCCATTGTAAGCACGAATGTTGGTGGAGTGCCAGAAGTAGTGAAACACGGTGTTAATGGTTTCTTGGTTCCATCTCGCAATTATAAAGCTTTAGCTAAAAAGATATTGATCCTTTTATATAATAGGAATCTTAGGATTAAAATGGGAAAAGAGGGATTCCAAATTCTCAAAAAAAACTTTACCTTAGAAAAGATGATTGAAAAAATTGAAGATTTATATTCCAATCTTATTCAAAGTAAAAGAACTCTGATTATTTAAATTTTTTTACAGGTCTAAATATAATTAAAGCGAAAATTTAAGGTCTTTACATTATTAAGGAATCTTAACGAATTGAAAATCTTATATGTTACTCAATATTTTCCACCCGAGATGGGTGCCGGTTCATCAAGGGCCTATGAATTTTCAAAATATTGGGTTGAACTTGGTCACCATGTTACAGTTCTTACGTGTTTCCCAAATTATCCCACGGGTGTTGTTCCAGAGGAATATAGGTCAAGAATGAAAAAATTAGTCTTAAAGGAAAAAATAGACAATATAAATATCATACGAACATGGAATTATCCAACAAAATTCAATAGCTCTATAAGGAGAGTTTTAAATTATGTGTCTTTTCTCACTTCTGCATCTTTAGTCGCTCCTTTTATTGAAAAGCATGATTTGGTGTTAGCCACCTCACCCCCGCCTTTAGTTGGATTGGCAGGTTTTTTTATTTCTCGTTTTAAAAAAATTCAACTTGTGTTTGAAACAAGAGATCTTTGGCCCGAGGTAATGCCCTATCTTGGAGCGGGGGAAGAGTCCTCTAAATCATATAAAGTTGTTGATTGGCTAGTAGGCTTTTTGTACAAAAAAAGTCATTGTATAGTCGCCTTGACAGAATCATTCAAATACACATTAATTTATAAGAAAAACATTGCTGCTTCCAAAATTGAAGTAATTGAAAATGCAGTCGATACAGAATTCTTTAAACCAATTTCATGCATAGAAAAGGAAAAAAAACTTTTTGGGTTAGAAGGTAAATTTATAGTTTCTTATATCGGCACAATAGGACTATCTCATGGAGTAGGACTTGTTCTAAACGCTGCAAAACAGTTAAAAAGTATTCTCCCGAATCTGGTTTTCTTGGTAGTAGGAGAGGGGGGCGAAAAAGATAGATTATTAGCTCTTAAAGAAAAAGAAGACTTAACAAACGTCATTTTTTTTAAAAAACAGCCAAGAAATATGGTTCCAAAGATCATAAATGCATCAGATATATGCTTAGTACTGGTTAGAAAAGGTAGATATTTTAAGGAAGTTATATCCGCAAAAATGTTTGAGTTCATGGCATGTGGTAAGCCTATTATAGTAGGAGCTGATAGTGAAACAAAAAAGATAGGGATTGAATATGGCAAAGCAGGACTTCATGTTGAACCAGGGAATATCAATGAACTCGTGAAGGCAATAATTAAACTTTACAATGAACCAGGTTCTCGTAAGAAATTGGGAGAGAATGGAAGAAGATATGTTGTTAAGGAATATTCTCGATTGGATAAGGCAAGAGAATACATAGAAATTTTTGAAAACGTAGTGAGAACTAGAGTATGAATATACGGTATTTTAGGAAAGTTTATTTCAACTTAATGTACAAAATATTGTTTGCTTATGTATATAACATGAATAGATAACTTCATTTTACGTTATTGAAAGACGAGTTTATCTCAATTAAATTTGCTAATTTTTTGCAATTTTTCCCCCGATTAAATTTTTTGTTAACAAGATTGTAACCTTTTCTAACTAGCCCTTCTCTTAATTTTTTATCTGTTAATACATTATATATGGCTTCAGCTAGAGCTTCAGAATCTTTTTCTTTAACCATAATGCCTGATTTGTCACCAAGTAGTTCCGAAATACCACCAGTATTTGTTGAAATTACAGGTATGCAGAAGCTCATAGCTTCTATTAAAATCACAGGAATTCCTTCTCTTAATCCATCCTTGGTTATAATGCTAGGTAGAACTACTAAATCTATCTGCCTCGCCTCCATCAATCTCATTAATTTATTATGTGGGTAGTATCCTTCTATAAAAAAACAATCTTCTAAGCCTTTTGATCTGATCAAAGAGTCAATCTTAGAGTATTCAGGTCCATCCCCAATTAATAAACATTTAAATCGAATATGTTTGTCTCTTAATAAAGAACAAGCCTCAATTAAATACTTATGCCCTTTCTTTTCAACCAGATTTGCTGGGCAAGCTATTATAGGATGCTCTTTTAAAATTTCTTTAACTTCATTTAAGGGTGAAATTGGAACCCCCATATAAATTACATGTATTTTTTTTTCTAAGTCATAAAGACCCGTAAGTTCCAGTATTTCGTCTTTTGCCTCTTTCGATTCAGCTCGAACAAAAGACGCATCAAGTACTTTTTTCTTCAACATGTTGTTTTCCCCGATATCATATCTAACAGCACTAAAACTAAATGGTATCCCCAAAAGTTTTGAGATAATTAAACCAAAAGTTGTTTGAATTGTAGCCCAATGGACATGGATATGATTAATATCCATATCTTTTAATACTTTAGACATATATACAGCTTTAGGAACCATACAAAGATTCCTAAGCAGAACCTTAACAGACCTACTTTCCTTTATGATATCCCATAAAATATTTCCAATTATATAAGGACTATTAGCAAAAAACTTAAGAAAGCCAACAAGTATTTTAAAATCAATTAATGGCATTATAATACTGTCTTTTAATAGCTCTTCTGCATCTGCATATCTAGGAATCCCTCTCGGTCTAATTGGAATTACTATAACTTTAAAGAATTCTCTAATTTTTAATATTTCCTGAACAACCCAAGCTTCTCCTTTTCCACAAGGCGCTTCATGGGTTATATAACAAATTTTCATCTTATATCTCTAGCTTAGTATTTTAGAAATTGATATAAAACCCTATTAAAAATTTTATAATCAAAGAGTTAAGTTACGGGTATTCACGAATTTTTTTAAATCAGCCTCTTAGTATTAATTTTTAACCTTTAATCGTTAGAAATGATTAAGACAAACAAATTTCTACTATTTAGCCATAAGGATAAAATTAACCTATCCATACATCACAATTAATATTATAAAGTCTCAGTTGTGCGTTGTGATAAATAAATTAGCAATCTAAACTGATCCTACTATTCTTAGAAAGCGAAATGGAATTAATGTAGAGTTAATCTTCACTTACATCAATGAAACTGTGGATCTACATCACAGCACTGTCCATTTTGTTCCCAACCCGATACTGATTGAAATTTTGCTCGAAAATCCTCTCTCCAATTACTTTTCCAATACCATTGATCATTTCTTACATTCCAAATATTATAATCAAATTCATTCTGATCACTATCCGCAGTCTTTCCGTAGAATCCACCCACATCATCCCGTGTAGTGTGAAATATATTATTCTTAAAAATATTACCTGTGCTCTCCCACATGCCGATAAAATAATGATTAACTGAGTTAGTAGATGGATACGACTCCATAATAAATGTGTTATTTCGTATTATACTATCCCTTACATTGTAATAAAGAAGCACACCCCATGCGTTATTCTTAATAATATTATTTTCGACCAATGTGTCCGTCATTACACTTGAACACCCTTCACCATTCCACTGAATACCCCTTCCACCATGATTTCTGGTTATGTTCCCTCGAATTGTTATATTCGATGTGCCGGTACAAAAGAAATCACTCACATAAACTCCATGACAGTGCCTGGGTGAAGATTGCTTATTAAAAATGCAAGTCCCTTCATCCGTTCCGTTATACTCAACTATATTGTATTCAATAAACACATCATCAGTAGATATTATAAGAATGCCTTGATATTTATTATTGTGAATCCAATTATTGCGAATAGTATTATGTCCCTTGTAAAGCTTAACTCCATCCCATCCGTATCTTATTTCAAAACCATCAAGTATGATCCACTCAGCATTAAACTCCACCCTTTTAGCGGGATCAGTAGTATGATCTCCTCCCCCTGGATCTATAATCGGAAAATGTCCAAGATACGCAACTAAGGCTATTGGCTCCTCTCTCGTCCCACTGATTTTAAAATTTACTCTCTCAATATAAGTTCCATTCTTTACCTGAATTGTATCGCCGGGTAGTGCAGAATCAAGAGCTTCTTTTATACTTGTGTATTGCCCACTGCCATCCTGGGCTACGATGATGACTCTTCTATCTGCTGGATAAAGAGGTGCGTCTGATACACCCGTATCATCGGGGGTTGGTCTCGTTGAATCGCCCTGAACATCAAGAGGTGATTCGTTTTGTTGAACCTCATAGGTTATCATCAAACGGGGCACATTAATCCCCGCTTCTCGACTGTTAAAGTTAATTGTTCCACGATCAGCAACAACATATATACCGTAGTTAGTTTCAATTCCATCTATCCAATCCAGAACTAAAACTGTTAAATCCCACTCGTAATATTGAGCGGTTGTCGTAATAGTAACGCTGTCTTCATAAATAGAAGACCTGGTGGGTTTGTTGTTCCAGGTTGTAGATTCATTCCAGTTGCCAAGAACCGTATAGAGAAGTGTCGCATTGTTGTTTCCTTTCTTGCTTTTTGCATATAGTTTTAACTTTGCGCTAACAATTTCTGTACCTTCTGGGATCTGAGAAAGGTTAAATTGCAGCAAAGTCTCTCTCGTATTCCTCCCTCCATCTTTAACCGAAAGTTCATCGCTATTACCGTAGGAATTATTTTTTTTCTTGCTATCAATATATGTATCCTTTTCAGGATACAGTTGAAGAACATCAGCCTCGGCAAATAATGGAAATGCTATGGCAAAAATCAGAACAGCCAGGAGTTTCCTAGCTAACCATAAATGTGTTACAATTTTTAATAGTTTGCTTGTTTTTTGTCTTTGGCCTGGGGATGTGCCAGCATCCCTGGGCTTTGTTGAATAAAAACTGTATTTCATGACACTTCCTCCTTAAAGTGGTAATTACCACCCTTAGAATAGAGGCGTCCCTTTCAATCTTATTTAGAATGAAAAGAAACAAATTAAAGAAAATAAATGGATGCCTAGCTTCGGCAACCCTGCCACCATATGCTACAAATGTAACAGTTAGGTCGAAGGCTTTACGCCCCATCCTTTTGGATGGTTTGTCTTTTCGATTTAGGACTATATATATAACTTTATCCCTCACATATTAATTTATACCATAACTTAAAGCACTTTGTCAAGTCCTTTTTGTATTCTCCTGTATTTATTATGATATCGTGTCAATACAATGTGAATATGTCACCCCTTAGGTGTTTTGGGATAATTTCTCATGTAAGCAGGAATTATCCGATAGGAGGTATAAACACTGATGGAGCAAGTCATTTTATAACTCAAAGACATTACTCTTACAGGGTTAATCTAAAGTATGATTATGGTCCGACACAAATTCAAAGGGCATTAAATGAACTTGGTGTGAGGCTCATTATTGCAGGTAGTCCTTAGGCTAAGGGAAGAATTGAGAGATTATTCGGAACCTTCCATGATAGGCCACTTAAAGAATTAAAACTCTATAAAATATCCACTATAGAGAAAGCATACAATTATCTTCATAATTGGTTCCTACCCAAGTTTAACAAGAAATTTTCTAACCCTCCAAAAGACCCTGAACCTGCTTGGAGAGCTGTTCCTAATGAGTTAAACCTGGAGTCCATCTTCTCTTTAAAGAAGCGAAGAACTGTTAGAGCAGATAATACTATCACGTATAAGAATCGCATATTTCACATATTGCATGATAAATATAGAATATCATTCGCAAAGGCCAAGGTGATGGAAAAAAGATTAGATGATACCATTCACATAAAATACAGACGCAAGTATCTAAATTCTAAAAAAATCTACTCCGATGAATCATATAATGCTAAATCTAATTCAAACACTTTTGCTTTTAATAATTCAGTTACTGGTGACATTTTCACTTTGCATCAGGGGTGACATTGTCACTTTCTATTGACAAAGGATAATTGTTTTTTTAATAAGTTTGGTTTGATAAATAATTAATTAGAGCTATTAATTAATGGGCGTTTTACTTATAGGCTTCTAAGGTTTTTCTTAGTCCAGATTCCAAATCATAACAAGGGTTAAATTCTAAAAGCTTCTTTGCCTTTCTTGTTTCTGCAAGGGAATGACGTACATCCCCACTGCGGGCTTCTTTGTAGATTGGTTCTATTTCATCTTTATTCAATAACTTACATATCATATTCATAACCTCGTATATAGTTGCTCTCTTTCCATAAGATATGTTAAATACTTCACCAGCTGCTTTACAATCAAAACAAGCCTTGATATTCGCCTGAACTCAATCTTCGATAAAAGTAAAGTCACGAGATTGTTCTCCATCGCCAAAAATAACTGGTCGTTCTCCATTTAGTATTTTGCTTATGAAAATTGGAATTACTGCAGAGTATTGGGAAAAAGGATCTTGTTTTTTACCTGTCTCGAAGTTATCGAAAATCCGAACTTTGTAGCCCTGCTTTAAAAGTTCTTCAACAGAGTTTGACCCGATAAATCCGGCCCCACCAGTTACTAAAAATCTATACAATTTAATATCTTTTAAAGTTTATTAATTCTACTTGAAATAATTCCATTTGTATGGTTTTGACAATCTAATATACAATTTCCGTTATCAACTATCCATTTCATCTCATACGAACTATGCTTGGTTATTATCAATATAATATCCTGCATTCTGAGTAATTCTTCATTAAGATTCACTGATTCCCATCTTTTGCCTGATTCATCAAAATAAGGAATATAAGGGTCATTATAAGAAACATGACCACCCTTTTCCAAAATAAGCTTAATTACTTCAACTGCAGGGGATTCCCTAATATCTCCTATGTCGGGTTTATATGATACTCCTAGCACAAGTATTTTTGAATCTTTAACTGATTTGTTTTTTTTGTTTAAGACCTCAAACAAGCGGTAAAGGACATATTCAGGCATTTTTCTATTAATATCATCTGCTAAGTAAATAAGACGGGTAGTGAAGTTAGAAAGCTCTGCCTTCCATGATAAGTAAAGTGGATCTACTGGGATACAGTGACCACCGATTCCGGCACCAGGATGAAAACTCATAAAGCCAAAGGGTTTAGTAGAAGCAGCGTCAATTACTTCCCAGATATCAATTCCTATCCTGTGACAGAGCTGGGCAAACTCATTAACCAATGCTGTATTTACAGATCGAAAGGTATTTTCTAAAAGTTTTGTAGCTTCGGCAACTCGTGGAGACGTTACAGGAAACACCTCATCACAGATCATTTCGTAAAGTGAGACTGAGTAATCAGTGCATTCTTTAGTGATACCGCCAACAACTTTGGGAATATTATTTACTTTGTAATTTTTGTTCCCTGGATCGATTCTCTCAGGTGAATAAGCCAGAAAAATATCACTACCTAACTTTAGACCCCTCTCTTCAAAAAGTGGCTTCAATATTTCCTCGGTTGTTCCTGGATACGTAGTGCTCTCCAAAACTACAAGCATTCCGGAGTGTATATGTTTAGACAATAGTTTTACGGCCTTGGCTATATATGAGATATCTGGTTCTTTTGTCTTGCTTAGAGGAGTTGGAACACAGACGATTGCCGCATCGACTCGAGAGATTACAGAGTAATCTGTAGTCGGGAAAAAATTATTGGTGTTTTTCGAAATATCGTCATCAGATAGGTCCTCAATATATGATTTACCCTTCTTTAACAAACTTACCTTTTTGCTATCAATATCTATTCCAAAAACTTTTACACCTTTTTCAGCGAATGCCAAAGCAAGGGGAAGACCAACATAACCAAGACCAATGACAGCGACTTTACTTTCAGAATTAATTTCCATTTTTTCACTCTACCTCAAATTTTCAATCTTTAGATTTCATGGTAAATAGAAACAGTATATAAACAAATCGCAACATGTAATGTAAGTAACTTCTTCCATAGTTGATTTTTTTACTAAACTGATAAAACCTCTTATGGACATATCTACGTTTCTCTCTTTGAACCAAAGAAAAATGTCGAACCTAAATTCAAAATTTTAAAACATCCCACACTTAAATCGAATGCCAAAATGAATCGCTAAGTAGCAATCCAGTTAAGATCGACGCTAAAATTCTTCAAATGTCTTAGGATATCCCCACCAATTTTATCTTAAGGCAAAACTAAAAAAATTAAATAATTAACTAATTAAAAAAACGTAAAATTACACCCAATTAATACTCTCAGTTTTGATCAACCATCTTCTTGCTTTGACTTCGGCAACCAGCTACCATAGGCTGAGGATTCAACCTTTAGGCCTTGGCTTTGCGTCCCGTTCTTTCGAATGGTTTGCCTTATCGGGTTTGATGTTTTTAATTTATTGTATATTTAAAGTCTAGTGCAACTTTTTTGGAAGTCAACAAAATTTTTTTGGTTTCTTTCGAAAAATCTCACATTAAAAAAAACATCCTAGCTTTTGGCCTTGACCCAATGATAGTAGTTAAAGTTGCGTATTACGAAAAATTGTAAATAACTTTTTCCCGAAGATAAGACAACTGATTTTACAGGATTTAAAGTGTTTTTATACTATAGTATTATCTTATATGTAACCCAGTCTGCGAAGCTTTATTAAATAAGTGTTAAAATTGTTACAAACTGCAAATTTAATGAAATGGGAAACCCTCTCTTCTCAGTAATTATGCCAACATACAATAGACAGAATGAATTGGTAACATGTCTTGAGAGTTTAACTCGTCTCAACTATACCTGCACTCGATTCGAGTGAATAATTGTGAATTATGGAAGTGAAATGCCGTTAGAAAAAACTATAGCTCCTTTTGAAGACAATTTAGATGTAATTCTATATACCACAAACCAATTCAGGGCCTGCAACTGCAAGAAACAACGGAGCAGAAATTGCTAAAGGTGAATTTCCTGCCTTTACAGATGACGACTGTCAACCAGAGCGCAAATGGTTAATGGAATGGGTAATGGGTGACAGGGGGAGTCCTCGCTACAACTCAGACGCATTGAAGGGAGCGATGGCACTTGTAAAAGTCGTTTGAAGCTAGTGCACGCAACGGTTAGAATGAGTTCGCACAATTCTTAAATATTCCCAGAGGATCACCGATTTCCCGGGAGTGCTTATGCATAAGCTCGTGTATAAAATAGGAAAGACCAGGGAAAAAGAGCATCTGATGCTCGATTTCTTGGATGGATTATCGCGAACTGTCGATGACAGAATAAGCCTGGGATTTATTCCATTGAAACTACCCGTCGTTGATGACGTAGCGTATCGAATATTTGAGACTATAGAAGAATACCGCCAGTGGTCAGAGCAGAATCTGCCTGCCTATTTAGGATATTATCGGCCAAATGATTGAAAGAGCAAGGAAGGCAGCGGAGATCTTCAAAGAGTATGGGGTTGCCTATTTATTCATTGGAAAATTCGGCGCTATTTTGTATGGGTATCCTGGCACGACTCAGGATATCGATATTTCCCCACTGAAAGAGAAGTCAAACTGTGAGAAGCTTGTGAACGCGCTAAAAGATTTAGGATTCCACCTAGACGCAACTTTGAAGGAAGCGATTTTGAAGGGAAAGGATTTTATTCAGATCCGGGGTGGGCCTTTTCCAATAGACATCATTTTTGATCCCGATGGGATAGAATCTTTTAAAAATGCTAAAAAACCCGGAAATTATATGATTCCCGATATCAATGATCAGCTGTATTATCTGCTGAAGGGTGAATTCCATGAATCTTTCTTTAACTATGTCTTTACCGATTGAATCAACGCTTGCATGATTTTCTAAATCATCCAAATACAACTTAATTCTAGATAGCTTTCTACTTACCAAGTCTATATCAACCAATTCCATACACCTTCTTTCTGTATACCTTCCATAGGGGTTGCATATCAAAGTATTCATTTCTCCACTTAGCTTCTTTGATGAGTCTCAACCTATGGTTTCTATCAACCAACACCAATTTATTACTTAATACCTGATGCGTAAATAAAGGGTCAGAAAAATTCAAAGGTGATATTTCTATTTCCTTGCCTAGTTTTATTGATAAAAGGGACTCTAACTTAATCTTTTTTTGAATGATTTTTTCTGCCGATAGACTATCTTTAAAAAAAATAGCAATATAGATATCATCGGCTTTTGCTAAATCTTTTTTTAAAACAGAACCAAAAAGATAAGCAAACTCTATTTCTGAAAATCTATAGAATTCAGATTCAATTAATTTTACTATTTTCTTCAAATCCATGATATATATTTTAACATTTCTCTTTCTTGTAACTAATTACAGATATTAAGGCTAATCTAAAATACTTAAAAGAGCTCCTTTAATACAATAACCGTTTCTGATTTAATAAGTTATCACACTCGCTAATCTTATTACTCTTTTGTTTTTTAATTTCAGGAAAAACGCTTAACTACATACTAAATTGCCTCTAATGATTCTTATTGACAACTAGATACAATAGCTATAGATTTATAAAATGATTGCTTAAAGGAGGATTTAAAAATAATGAATAAAATATATACTTTAATTCTAACTATTTGTTTGTTTTTAAACTTGGCAGTGATTTCTGGCTGTAGGGATAAGGTTGAAAAGGAAGAGGAAAAGGATACTGTTGCAACTCAAATCGAAGAGGCAGTAACTGATACAGAGGATATAAAGAAGGATTTGGATGAATTACAAGCAGAAGTAAAGGAGCTACAGGAAAAAATTGGTGAATTAACATTCCAGAAAAAGAAGCTTATCGCAGAAAAAAAACGACTAGAGGCAGAAGTAATAGAATTAAAGATAGGAGTCACTCCAGCACCCACACAAGATTAAGAATAAGCTAATAGAATATTTAAGTTATATATTTAACTTCCAGGATGCGATCAAGTCTAAAATTACATCTCTGTTTTCTAAGGTGGCAATAAGCTAAAACGTAAGTATTTCTTCTACTTAGATTAACCTCGATTGGTTCTATTATCCTTGTAGTTGTTGTATCGCTGTATGCCGACAGATACCTGATTTTAAGCCTACCTTTTATTCTTAAAGCTTCTTCAATCTCGGGTGGAATTACTAAATTTTTGGGTCCTTCGATTTTCACTGAACTACCAGAAAGTTTGAGTACATCCTTTAAGCTTTTAATCCTCATACCCCCTCTCTTCAAATCTCGCAGAAAATATTCAAATACCTGTATTGTAATCCTTACATCGGCGAAGGCTCGATGATTGCTTAATGTTGAAATACCGAGACATTTTGCAATTTCAACCAAACTATTACTTGGAAAGCTGTAATACCTCTTGGCAATTCCAAATGTGTCAACTACCTTATTTTCAGGAGGTACCAGTTTTAGGTTATTAAATTCCAAATGTAAGAATTCTAGATCAAATTTTGCATTATGAGCAACGATAATTGAATTCTCTAAGATATTCCTTACATTCAACGCTATGTCCCTAAAAAATGGTGCTTTCATAACCATATCATCGGTAATTCTGTGTATGGATGCTGCTCTTGTAGGGATAATTCTTCCGGGATTGATGAGGGTCTCAAACTTATCGAAAACCTTTTTACCCCTCGTCTTGACTATAGAAATTTCACAAATCCTATCTCCGGAATAAGGATCGAGTCCAGTTGTCTCAACATCTAAGTACGAGAAATGTATATCAGTAAGACTCGTGGATAACACATCAAACTCCTTATCATTGTGTTAACTTTAATAGAAGGGTTAAAAGTTTAAAACTTGCTAAATTAACTTAGCATTAATATGAATTTAGCATAAAGAGCAAATCAACCTCTTTCAAGTGATTTGAAAATTTAAATTGATAGAAGAACCATTAGTCATCGGTTTATAGCTGAAGCGATTTTTTCTCCACCACTTTCAAGAATCTCTTTTGCAACCTCTTTTCCTAGTGATTGATGATTAATTTTTGAACCCTCCGTTTCTTCTCTTATCATATCCTTTCCATCCGGAGAAGCAACAAATCCTATTATCTTCATTCTATCATCGATCACAGATGCATAGCAGCCAGCAGGTATGTTACAATCTCCTCCTATTGCCTCGAGAAATGATCTTTCGGCTACAGAAGCTATCTCTGTTTCATAATGATTAATTTCTTTAATTAAATCATTAATTTCTGTGTCGGATTCCCTAGACTCAACAGCTATGATTCCCTGGCCCGGTGCAGGTATCAGGAAATCAATTGGAAATGCTTCTGTTACTTCGTCAATCAGTCCCATTCTCCCCATTCCAGCCATTGCCAGAATGATGGCGTCAAATTCTCCATTCTGAAGCTTTCTTAATCTAGTATCAACATTTCCTCTAATGGGAACAATTTCCAGATCAGGGGAATGATTAAGTAATTGTGTTTTTCGCCTTAGACTCCCTGTACCAATTCTTGCCCCCCTTTTTAACCTCTTGAAACTGACACCCCCATTTGATATAAGGGCATCTCGTGGATCATCCCTCTTGGCCACAGCTCCTATTCTGAGTCCCTCGGGTAGGATCACTGGCAAGTCTTTCATGCTATGAACAGCGATATCTATCCGATCCCTTAGGAGGGCATCCTCTATTTCCTTTATAAATACACCCTTCCCACCAATCTCAGAAAGTGGGGAGTCTAATAGTCTGTCGCCAGTCGTCTTGATAGGGATTAATTGAATTTCAATATCGGGGAATTTAGTCGCTATGAGAGACTTTATGTGTTCAGCTTGCCAGAGCGCAAGTTTGCTCCCTCTACTCCCAATCCTTAATACTTGCCTCATTTTCGTCTTCCAACATCTTAAAGTCGCCTTCGAGTTTAAAGAGTTGTTGTAATGAATCCATATATAAAGCGCCTAGCGAAGTAGAGGATTCCTTCTTCAAATTTGTGAGGGGGTCATGAAGGATCTTACTAATTATTCCAGATGCCATAGCTTCAATAATCTTTCTTTCCCTTTCACTTACATGCTCAAACTTAAATAATGCCTTTTTAACTTCTGTATCTTTAATATCTTCAAATCTTTTCTTAAGTTTGACAATAGTTGGAACTACCTTTAAACCATTGAGCCATCTTTGAAAAAATTTTTCCGTCTGTATGATAATTTCTTCAGCTCTTTTAACGCCTTCGCGCCTCGACTTAATATTGTCATCAAGAACACCCTTAAGATCATCTATGTCGTAAAGATAGATGTCAGATAACTCCCCGACCCTGGGATCAATATCACGAGGAACGGCAATGTCTATCATAAAAATTGGTTCGTTGTTTCTTAATTTCAACGCTTCTCGCATATGATTGGGTCTAATTATAAATTCTGATGAACCAGTTGCAGTGATTACAATATCTGTGTTCCTAAGAAAATAATAAACCTCATCAAAACTAATTGGTTTTCCATTGAGTGTTTTTGCGAGTGCTTCAGAATTCTTAAACTGCCTACTTGCAATGATCAAATCATTAATACCGGCACTGATGAGATGCTTGGCTGCAAGCTCGGCCATATCTCCCGCCCCAATTACTAGCACCGATCTTTTATGGAGATCATCAAATATCCTTTTCGCTAGTTCTACAGCTAAATAACTAATTGATACAGCCTGGTTACCTATCATTGTTTCCGATCTCACCTTTTTGGCTACAAAAAAAGCGGCATGAAATAGCCTGTTCAATATAAGTCCAACCGTTCCTTTTAAAGAAGCCGTTTTGTAAGCCTGCTTTACTTGGCCAAGGATCTGAGGTTCTCCAACGACCATAGAGTCAATGCTAGATGCTACATTGAATAAATGCCTGACAGCTATATGACCTATAGATATATACAGATGTTCTGAGAAATATTCCGCTGGAACATTGTGAAACTCTGCTAAAAATTCTTTTATACTATTTACGCACTCTTCAATATTTTCCGAAACTGCATAAACTTCAACACGATTACAAGTAGAAAGAATTAAGCACTCTTCTACATACCCCTTCTTATATAATTCCTCTAGTCCTGATTCCAGCATAGGTTGTGTGAATGCGAATTGCTCCCTTAATTCAACGGGAGAAGATTTATAACTTAAGCCGACAACAACCGTTCTCATCATAACGAAATAGTTCCTAAACTCATTTTATATTATTTTTATTGAAATGATAAATCAAAAGATCACGTTTTTTCATATCTAATATCAATTTCATTACCGATTCCGCTTCCAGCTCCAGTAAAAATGGCTACTTTATTCATCAACGATTACCAATAAGGCTTAGAAATTCTAACCTGGTTCTCTCATCCTTCTTAAAAACTCCACGCATAGAACTGGTGATCATACTGGCCTCTGATTTCTCGACTCCTCTCATAGCCATACACAAATGATATGCTTCAGCCACGACACCCACTCCTTGCGGTTTTAGCACATCGTCTAAGAAATCGGCAATCTGAACAGTCATTGCCTCTTGTATCTGTAGCCTTCGGGAAAATAGTTCGACAACCCTGGGAATTTTACTTAAACCGATTACCTTGCCATCTGGCACATAAGCGACATTACATTTACCAAAAAAAGGTAATAGATGATGTTCACATAGGCTGTAAAACTCTATGCCCTTAACAAGAACCATTTCATCATATTTAATGTCAAAGATAGCACCGTTAATCATTTGCTGTGGTGAGATAAAATAGCCGGTTGTCAGTTCTTTATACATCCTCGCTATTCTTTCGGGTGTTTGTTTTAGACCCTTACGGTCTGGATCCTCCCCGATATCATGTAGAATCTCTCTTACAGCGTCTTCAATACTCATAGTAATCAATCATCCTCTTCAAAATACTCAAAATAGTTATTCTGAGTTTCCCAGAGCTTTAGATGATAAAGCTCTCCACTTTTTAACCTTGGTTTAATACTTGACCACATATATTTGGCAATATTCTCGCCGGATGGCTGAAAATCCCTAAAATAAGGAACTTCTACATCAAGTCTCTTATGGTCTAGTTCGTCAATAACATCCTTCATTAACTCATCCAATTTACCAATATCAATAACCATACCCGTTTCCGGATGAATTTCACCCCTAATCTTTACTTCTATATAGTAATCGTGTCCGTGTCCTTTAGGATTAGTGCATTTGCCAAATATGCGCCAATTCTCCTCGTCAGAAATGCCTTTAAGGTAAAGCCTGTGTCCCGCTGAGAACCGATATACCTTTGTAATGCTACAAACCTCTCCCATTACTCTAACCAATAATCGACAAACAAATCCGGGGTTTCGTAAACCCTTATTCTATAGAGTCTACAATTTGAATTTGCCTGTAGTTTTTCTCCAATAATATTCCATAAAACACGGGCAATATTTTCGGTTGTAGGAATCATATCCAAGAAATATGGGTTATCTTCGTTAAGATGTTTATGATCGAAATCTTTAAGTACATCATCAAAAATTGGCTTTAAGTCATAGAGATTAATGATCATTCCTGTGTCAGGATCGACGTCGCCCTCTATTGTAACTTCAAGGGAATAGTTGTGTCCATGACCGTACTTATTCGAGCATTTTCCAAAAACTTTCTTGTTTCTTTCCGCACTCCATTTGGGGTTCCAATATCTATGGGACGCAGAAAAATCCACCCTTTTGGTAAGAAGAGTCCTATTATTCATGAGGATCAATCAATCGATTATTTAAGCCAATAATCATATCATGAATCGCGTTTTCTTACCAATTTCTCTAAATTTCTCAACTAGTGTAAAATTTAGTCCTGTCATGGATAATGATTCTGTTCAGAATCTTGATCAACTCCTATCGAAGTTAGAAGAGAGGCGTAATAAAAACGTTATCATAAAGGGAGTTATTGAATTTTTTCTTTTTGCATTTTTCATCCTGTCCATTACTTCTCTACTCTCGATCATTTACTCGAACATCATTTTCTTTTCAATCATAAAGATTGCATTGATAATTGCCATTTGCTATGGATTTTGGAGGTTAGTTATTTCTATCGTCACGAAAAAGGGGAAGATTCACGAAATATCACACGAATTAAATAAATTATCGCCTGGCCTAGGAGAGGACAGCATTAATGCTATTTTACTTAAGAAGAAACTAAGCAAACAAGATGAAGAAATAGGTGTTTCCAAAAGCCTGATTAGAGCACATATCTACAAGGTCACTAGAAAATTAGAGTTACTTGATTTAGCAATTGCCTTTTCACCTAAGAAAATAAGGAATTATTGGAAGCCTCTCGCCATAATACTCATTTTATTCTTAATCTCGATTAGCGTCGCTCCCTCGGACTATAGGAATTTACTTTTTAGCACAAGATTATTTAAATCAGAACACCCTAAACTTCTAGGACTGGCAGATATTAGAATAACATATGATTATCCTTCATACACAGGAATCCCGAAGAAGATAGTAGAGGGAAGTACTGGAAGTGTACAGGCCGTTAAGGGTACTCATATCACCTTCGAGGCTACACCGGTTGAGGATATGGATAAGGGTAAGCTTATCTTAAAAAATGGGCCTCCCCTTCCCGTTGTGATGGAAGATGGCAAGATTAACGCTCAATTTATAATCCTTTCAGACGGAAGTTATTTCATTCAAGATAAGAACAAAAGACTAAGTTCAGAAGTCTTTCAAATTTCATCTAAAGAAGATCACAAGCCGAAGATTAAGATTGATCTCCCCGCTTCTGACACAGTTGATCGTAGCATTAAAGAAAAATTGGAAATCCACTACAACGCCTACGACGATTATGGAATATCCAAATTAGAACTTGAATGGGATTCTAGTATTGACAAAGGGAATAAGGTGATACAACAAAATAAAATTGAGCCAAAATCTCTAGAAGGAACATTCATCTGGGATCTCAGTCATATAGAAGCAGAACCAGATGAAATAATAAATGTAAAAATAAAGGGTCTTGATAATGATACTGTATCGGGTCCTAAAGCTGGGATATCAAATGAAATAAGATTTAGACTAAGCGATCCAAGGTTAAAACATGAAGATTTCTTGTCAGTTTCGCGAGAGCTTCAAGAACAGTTAATAGATGTGCTTGCAGATGAAATAGAGCAAGCGAGATCAAAGGACAGTCCACTCTCTATAAATAGAAACGGTCCAAACAACTATGCGAATCAACAATTTCATAAAGATGAGAACAATAAATTGCTCTTTCAAACCAAAAAAGCCCAAACAAATATAACTTCAAAGATTGAGAAAGCTTTACTCCATTTAGAGAGTGGACTCGATAAAATGAAGAACGATAAATTCTCGGATTATGCCTACTATGTTGGACTATCGAACATGAAACCCAGAATTGGGGACCTTCTTGAAGAAAGACAAAGGATTCTGCCTTCTTTTTCGATACATAATATCTCCAGATTAGACAATCTAATTACGCGAGAAATCAACGAATTTGAGGGCGATATACTATTTCTAGATTCAATGCTTGAAGGGGAAAAGCTAAGGGAATCTGTGGTTTATGGAAAAAACATGTTAGAAAAGTATAAGGAGTTAGAGGATCTTATAAAAAATACGAAAAACAGTCGAGATGGAAATTCAATTAACGATATTGAAAGAAAGATTTCAGAGCTTAAAAACCTATTTTCACAACTATCCCAAAAATTGAATGAATTAAGCGGGGATATTCAACGAGGATTTATAAATCCTGATGCTTTCCCATCTATTGCTCCTGATGAAAAATTAGATGAGATATTAAAGTACGCAAAGAATGCCGATATCGATACAGCTCTGAGCCTATTGGAAGATTTAAAAAATAATTTTCAGGATATGATTGCATCTCTGGAAAGTAGTTTTAAGTCTTATAGTAGTACGACTTTGTCAAGGGAGATAATGAGACTCACTGAATTTATAACTAGAATAAATAGTATTGAAAAAGGGGAAACATCCCTAAAAAGAAAAACACAGGATTTAAAACAGTCGCTTCTTAGCAATTCCTCTAATAGACAGAACCTTCGTGAATTTGTTGAAAGTGAAATCCTTAAAATTAGAAAACTACAAGAACTGCTTAACCATACAAAAGATGAGGTTTCACTCGATCCATTCTCAGATGATTTTCTAAATGAAACGCGGTTTTTCGAACGGATACTTGATAAAACTGAGCTGCTAGCTAAGTGGCTACAGTCACTTGAATTTGATGAAGCACTATCAATTTCAAAAGAAGTTGAAGAACGAATAACAAGTATAAGTGATTTAAGTAAAATGGGCATTGGAAACATTGCAGAATCATCAAGAGAAATCAGAAAGTCAGAATTATTAGCTAAAGAAATTCATACAGACATTGAAAATTTATTAAAAAGGAAAAATAGAGAGACAAAAAACGAGGAGCTTGCTCGAAGGCAAAATGATATTTTCGAAAAAACTTCAGGCCTATCGGATGAATTAAATAATTTTCAAAGTGAATTTCCTTTCCCCACAGAGATCGGCGATATACTAAATCATGCCAAAAGATCTATGAAAAACTCTACAAGAAATCTAGATAGAAAAGATATTTCGAAAGCCATATCAAATCAGGAAGAAGCAATAAAATCACTTAGCAAGGCTCGTGGGGATGCGGAAAAATTGCTCCAGAACTTTCAATTAAGTGCCAAAGGAATAGGTCCATCGGTCCCTCTAGTCTTGGGAAGCAATCAATTTAAAAAAAGTCCTCTGGGTATTGATACTAGCTATGTTGAAATTCCTAAACCCCAAGAATCGGAATTTGGTAAGGAGTTTAAAGACAGTCTTCTCAACGCGTTTAAAGACGGTTCACCTGAAGGGTATACCGATCTTAATAAGAAATACTATGAAAGGATAATCAAGTGAGAATTAATACCTTAGTAAATTTATTATTAATTCTTTTTATTAGCTCTACCGCAAATTCAAAGGAAATTGCCGTACTACAATCAGAAGTAGAAGAATTACTCAACAAGTGGCAAATAGAAGAGGCTTCAGATACAGCGGATCTATTATCAAACCTGTCATATAGTAATGAAGATAAAAAAATAGCATTTTATTTGAAATCGGTAACCGAGTTCTACAAAGGCAATTATGAAAAAGCAGTAGAATATGGCAATAGGGTTACTACTAAGGAAATAAACGTAATAGATGATGATATTTTTTTAGATCATATTCTTAGAGTATCTAACTTTGGGATGAAATTTAACGAAGTAGAAACAAAACATTTTAAATTTAGATACTCACATCCTAAGGATGTAATTCTAACCAGATATGCTGAAAAGGTCCTTGAGCGCGCCTACCATGAAGTGGGATTAGACCTTGACATTTATCCCCAAGAACCAGTTATCGTGGAGATATATCCTGATCTCGAAAATTTTATCATTGCTTCCACACTATCCGAAAAAGATATAAAGACCACGGGAGTTGTAGGCATATGTAAATTCAACCGAATTATGATTTTATCACCTAGACTCCTACCCAAGGGATATAGTTGGTTTAACACACTTACTCACGAATATACTCATTTCCTAATATTTATCAAAAGTGAGAATAAAACTCCAGTTTGGCTCCATGAAGGCATAGCAAAGTTCGAAGAAAAGAGATGGAAAGATAAAGAAAGGAATATCTTAACGCCGTTTTACGAAAGTTTACTTGCCAAGGCTCTGAAAGATGACAAACTTGTTCCAATTGAAAAAATGCACCCATCTTTCGGCAAGCTCAGCAGCTCATATGAAGCACAACTTGCTTTTGCGCAAGCTGGAACAACTATAGATTTTCTAGAGAATAATTGGGGAAAGGGCACGATCAAGAATTTACTCACTACTTTAAAAGAGAGGGACGATTATAGGGCTTCAATTAAAGAAGTTACAGGACTTGAATTTGAAAAATTTTATAACCTTTGGGTAGAGGATTTGGTAACGAAAGATCTTTCAGAAAGAATACCCGAACTTGAAATCGATGAGATAAGATTTAAGAAGAGAGATAATTCTGAATACATCGGTGAAGATTTAATTGACATTAAGGATATCCGCGCGAGGGAATATTCGAGACTCGGCGACATCTTAAGAACAAGAGGGAGATTAAAAGCTGCCACGTATGAATATGAAAAAGCAATGCATTTTGATCCAATCTCACCCGTAGTATTGAATCGTCTTGCTTCAAGTAAGAACGCCTTGGGTGAGTACGAAGAATCGGAACAGGTATTAACACCTCTACTTGAATTTTATCCGGAATATTTCGATACATATATAAATCTAGGACTAATATATTTGAATAAGTCTAACTTAGTGAAAGCTGAAGAAGCTCTAAATAACGCAATTTCAATAAATCCTTTTGACCCTCAAGTTCATATAGATCTAATTTCAGTGTATGAAATACAAGGGTTATCGGATTTAGTTGAAAAAGAACGTGATGTTCTTAGGACAATCTTAGGTGAGGTTTCAAAGGATGAATAGATATCAATATCAAACTGATGAAGATATTGAAATGGTTGAGCAGTTGGCTGAGATTAAAAATGATATTCTAAAAGAGATAAGAAAGGTCATAGTTGGGCAAAAAAATGTCGTAGAATTACTCCTAATATCTCTTATGTCCCGAGGACATTCGCTCTTTGTGGGCGTGCCTGGACTCGCCAAAACACTACTTGTAAGCACTTTATCCGGAGTAACCAGTTTAAGGTTTAATAGAGTTCAATTTACTCCAGACCTAATGCCTTCAGATATCACCGGCTCTGAAGTTCTGGAAAAGGAATTGACTACAGAAACAAGGTTTTTTAAGTTCATCAAGGGACCCATTTTTTGCAATATTCTCCTAGCAGATGAAATTAACAGGGCTTCACCAAAAACCCAGGCCGCTCTTCTCCAGGCGATGCAAGAGCGTAAAGTAACAATTGGAGGAGTAACCTATCCCCTAGATCCTCCGTTTTTAGTATTTGCTACTCAAAACCCTATCGAACAAGAGGGAACTTACCCACTACCAGAAGCCGAACTCGATAGATTCATGTTTCAAATTGATGTGGATTACCCCTCTAAAGAAGAAGAAATTGACATCGTAAAAAGCACCACAGGTATTTTTGATCCAGATATAACAAAAGTATTAGATTCAGAAAAAATACTCCACTACCAGGATTTAGTTTACAGAGTTCCGGTTTCAGAGCTCGTTGCTGCATATGCGGTCAGAATTTCAAGATCGACAAGACCAGACATCCTTGGTAACAATGAACTCGTCAAAAAATGGGTTTCATGGGGTGCAGGTCCAAGAGCTTCACAGTTTTTAATCTTGGGAAGTAAGGCTAAAGCAGTTCTTGAGGGCAGATTCACTCCCACAACCGATGACGTAAGATACATAGCTCCTTCAGTTTTAAAGCACAGACTTGTCCTGAATTATCGTGCCGATGCAGAAGGAATTAAACCCACAGATATTATAAATGAGTTATTGGATAAGGTTGAACCAGAAGCATAGCTATCACGATCAGATAAGTCTTTATATTTCGAAAGCAAACAACAAAGTGATAGATATCACGCATGCGCTCGATATGACAGGCCATGGATACCTTATCAATATACGGAAGGGGATTGCTTCGGTCGTTTCTCTCCCCTCGCAATTCTAGATGTTACGAAATTCGTGGGCGGAATTTGTAAATTTTAAATTATTTTACTTTGTCTTGATACAAAGAAAGAAATAACTAAACATTATGAAATCGTATTTTCTAACTCAAAAAGTAGCGAGTGGACTTTAGTTCTCCATAAAATGGAAATCTAAGGGTTTGTGCTACATCTTCATTTTTTGTCATACCAGGTTTGTCCTCAAATCATTTCAGAAATAGCATCCTTAAAATGAACGCTTTTTAATGATCGAATTGCAATCGCTGAATCACTTATTTTCGTAACCTCTTAATGACCTCTATTACTGCTCATGAAAAATTCATTCCTCTTTTTCATTTTTTCGCTGAATAGTCTCTGAAACGGTCACTCCATGATTGAATTTGGTAACCAAAAGTTCCTGAACAGTTGGTTCCATCCGTGAGAGAAAAGGCTTTGGATACACGCCCATGAGAATCATCATGATTGCCAGAGGAAGTAAAACCATAATTTCCCTAAGATTGATATCTATCAGAACCCTGTTTTCAGGTTTATCTACGGGACCAAACATAACCCTTTGATAAGCCCAAAGCATGTAAATTGCACCTAAGATTAGACCAGTCGCACCAAGTATCGAATATATGTAATTAAATCTAAATGCCCCAAGCAGTACAAGAAATTCACCTATAAATCCATTAAGAAGCGGCAGACCTATTGATGATAATGTTGTGAGCATAAAGAAGGCCGCTAGAAGCGGCATAACCTTCGATAAACCTCCAAACTCCTCAATTAGCTTTGTATGCCTTCTTTCGTATACCATGCCAACAATAATAAAAAGAGCACCAGTAGAAATCCCGTGACTCACCATTAAATATAGTCCACCCTCTAGACCTTGAATATTGAGTACAAAAATTCCAAGCATAACAAGTCCCAGATGGCTAACACTAGAATAAGCTACTAACTTCTTAAGATCACGCTGTGCAAATGCAACCATGGCACCATAGATAATCCCTATTATTGCAACTATGGACAGGAATGGCAGCAAATCAAGTGTTGCTTCAGGGAAAATCGGGAGTAAAAAACGAAGGAAACCATATACCCCCATTTTAAGAAGAATTGCCGCTAGAATAACGCTTCCAGCAGTAGGGGCTTCGACGTGAGCATCAGGTAGCCATGTATGTAGTGGAAACATCGGAACCTTTATGGCAAAAGCCAATAAAAAGGCTATAAAAGTAAGTCCCTGGGGACCTAATATTCCTGTATATGGAATATTAATCTTGTAGAAATCCAACACATTCATAGAGGCGGTACCGAATTGATCTATATGTAAATAGTAAAGATAAAAAATTGCTATAAGCATTAATGCACTGCCAAATGCGGTATAAATAAAGAACTTTATTGCTGCATAAATTCTTCTCTCTGTCCCCCAAATGCCGATAATAAAGTACATAGGAATTAAAACTGCCTCCCAAAAAATAAAAAAAAGTATCATATCTAGGGATGTAAAGGTTCCAACAAGTGCCGTCTCAAGTATTAAAACAAGAACTAAAAATTCTCTCATACCCTTTTTTATTGCATTCCAAGCACTCAGGATCGTTATGGGAATAATAAATGTTGTAAGTAGTACGAGGAAGAGACTTATTCCGTCAATCCCTAAATGATATGTTATACCGAGACTAGGAATCCAATCTCTCTGGACTCCAAATTGCATCTCAGTCGTTTCAATATTGAAGTTAGTATAAAGTGGAATTGAAATAAGAAATTCAATTATAGTGACAATAAGGGCACCTATCTTCATGGGTTTTTCTGAATCCCTGAAAAGGATAGATAGAATCACCACGATTAGAGCACCTATTAGAGGAAAAAAAGTAATTACCGTCAGATCCCCATGGAAAATGGACTCCATTTTTAACAATTCTCCCTAACTTTGATACAGTAAATTTTATCGGGGGGTAAATATACTCAGGTGGAGTTGTAACCACAAGAAATTAAGACGAAAATTAATGGATAACCTGGTATTTCAGTATATGGCACCACATAAGAACTTAGGAATTCTGAATGCATAAGATCAAACACACCAATTAATTAACACCACATTGTTTGAATTTAAATTGCCATAAGATATAATAACTTTCCCCATACTACCACAAGGAGGAATAGGCAATGGCTATTAAAAGAAAACCGCACATGAAAGGAAAGGTCAAACCTGGTGATGTCTCCAATCGAGTTGGAGTTGAACAAATTGCGGCAAGAGGAGTGAATGTTAAGAGGCTCATCGACAAGTTGATTGATGCCGCCGGTGCGGAATTTACAACTTATTATTACTATACGTTACTACGAATGCATCTAGCTGGACACGAAGACTATAAAGAAATATGTGAGGATGCACGACTTGAAGATCGCTCTCACTTTGAACTGATCACACCCAGAATCTATGAGCTTGGAGGTGGACTTCCAAGAGATATCAGAGATTTTGCTGATCGGGCCTCTTGTGCAGACGCTTATCTGCCACAAAAACCCACCGGAGCTAAGATCTTGGAAATTTTGCTTGAAGCTGAAAGATGTGCAATAAGAACTTGGAGCGAGATCTGCGACCTTACTCTTGGAAAGGATCCACGTACTTATGACATGGCCTCTCGTATTCTTCAGGAGGAAATCGAGCATGAAGCATGGTTTATTGAACTACTTAGCAAAGAGAGAGATGGAGTCATAAGACCGTCTGGTCATTTCCGACGTGGAGATCCCGGACAAGCTCCTTACAGCAAAAATCGTTCGTTTTACAATCCCTAATTAACGAGGGTTAGGTAGGTGAAAACCTACCAAGTTAAATTCCAAACACCAGAAGGAATGAGCCGCATTGAAGTGGGTGGGGATGAGTATATATTAGACGCTGCTTACAGAGCTGATCTCGACGTTCCTTCAATGTGTCTTCAGGGATTTTGTTTAACATGTGCATCCGTCCTACTAAGTGGTAAAGTAGATCAATCTGAAGCCCTACGCTATTACAAAGAAGATAAAGAGGCTGGATTTGTACTAATTTGTAGTGCGAAACCAAGGTCAAATCTTATCATTAAAACACATCAGAAAGAAAAGATGCGGGAGCATCGAAAAAAATTAGGTTTACCTTATCCTCACGGTTAAATTGATCATAAGTAAGCACTTTTCATTGAAGATCGTCAACTAAGGGCGGTTTAACTAACCGCCCTTATATATAAATGATGATTTCTAATCTGATATGCTTAAAACTGTCATAGATTCGCATATCAAATAAATACTCAGAAAATGCCAAAGTTTCTGAATTCATAAAGGAAATTATAACTCCGGCAGATTAGAATTCGTTAGATGGTTTATCTACCATCAAGATCAATTAATCATATTCCATCAAATTACCGTTTAGGGTGCAGGCGTAGCATCTGCAGGCGTAGCAACTGGAACCTCAACTTCTTCAACTACTTCTTCTTCTACCTCACCTGATGGTTGCTGTTGGGGACAAGCACCTAACCCTAGTGCAAAGATTCCAAAACAAATTATTAAGAGAAGTTTATTGAATGTTGACATAATGCACATCCTCCTTTTACTTTATTTCCTTATTCAAACATATAACATTAGGTTAATTTAATTTCCATAATTTAACATAAATTCTTCCTTAAATACAATAATAACAAAAAAGGGGTATAAGCAGAAATGCATATACAGTAAAAATAGTATTACCATCAGAAATTAAGGATGAGTGATTTTAATGCCAGAGGATGTTATAAAACTCAAACTAATTAAGCATGAGGAGAATAACCGACCAATATATTTGGCAACCATACATAAAAACATTTATAATATCTTTATTGATTAAGAACAATAAGCCTAGCATAGTCGATTTTCACCTGGAAAAACCTCTGGTAATGTAGTCACAACATAGACTTAAGGCTACCATATATGAAACCATTAATTCGAAGAAATCCATATGGAATTTTAATAATTTTATTTTTGATTGTCCTTTCCGGTTGCGCAATAAACAAAATAAAACTCGAAAACAAATCAAACTCTTCACAAAATAACGATTCTTTAATCGATGATGTCAGTATTGCAATAAAAGAACGTCTTCAAGATCCCCAATTTAACAATAAAATCATTATTGGAGAAAAGGTGGTACAATTATCAGAAAACCTACCACTATTATATAAATTCCAACATTATCAACCCTTATGGATTAGAAACAAAACAATTTTGCCTCAGGCTATCCCTTTTTTCCCAATTATAAAAGAGTTAGGAAATGCAGATTCTCATACGAGTGCTTATCACATTAATGAAATAAATAATTACTATCATAAAATTAAAAAAAATAACGATTCGTTAGATCCTAATACTCTTGCAAATCTTGATATATTGATCTCAGATTCATTAATATTATATTTCTCCAACTTAGCTAACGGACGAATTGACGCAATCGATGTTGATTTAAGTTGGCTCAAAAATCACGATAATGTGGATTATTCTAAAATATTTTCCCTTATACTTGAATCTAAGCAATTTGAAAATACTCATGAAAATCCATCTTATCAAAGTCTTCGGAAAGCATCTATTAAATACAAAATCATTGAAGCAAACGGAGGTTGGCCGAGTATACCACATGGAACTAATATCGAGAAAGGACACCAGAGTAACAGAATTTCATCGCTTCGTAAGAGACTCATTATCAGCGGGGATCTAGATGATGGCGAATCCGACAAAGGAGATCTATACGACGATATACTGGAAAACGCAGTACGCAAATTTCAGCGTCGTCATGGGCTTACTGAAGATGGAATCATAGGACCAGCAACATTAGCAGCCTTAAACAAGCCCGTATATCAGAGAATAAATCAAATAATTATCAACATGGAACGTTTCCGCTTGCTTCCAAATAGTCTAGGCTACCGCAATATTCAGGTAAACCTACCTGCTTTTAAATTAGATGTCGTTCAAAATGAAAATACGGTTATGACTATGCCAGTCGTGGTTGGTAAGCAATATTGGAATACGCCACTTTTTAGCGCTAACATGAGTTACTTGGTGTTTAATCCATATTGGAACATTCCAAAGAGCATTGCGTTAGGAGAAACCATACCTAAAATGAAAGATGATGCTGAATATTTATCTAAACAGAATATAAGAGTATTAAAAGGTTGGTCCGATAAACCAAACGAAATTGAACCGACTACTATGAACTGGGAAGAAATTGGTGAAAACAATTATAAAATCAGACTTCGTCAAGACCCCGGACCATTGAATCCCCTTGGACAAGTTAAATTTGTACTTCCAAATAGTTATAATGTTTATCTGCACGACACACCATTAAAAGGCCTTTTTAAAAGGTCAAAAAGAGATTTTAGCCATGGCTGTATACGTGTTCAGAATCCAATTGGGTTAGCTGAATATGTTCTTTTTCCGAATACCGGATGGTCTAGAGACAAAATACTATCAGAAATTGGTAAAGGTCAAACACAATCTATTAGATTACGAACCCCTATTCCCATCTATTTCTTCTATTTTACAGCTTGGGTGGATAAAGATGGAACTGTAAATTTCCGCAACGATATCTATGAACGTGATGAGCCACTACGCCGTTCTCTACGTAAGGTTTCATGAAACTTGGATAAATTCCTATCAAGACCTTAAGACATAACTCTATACCCGCTCGTACTATCTCAAGACAACTAATAGTTTAATTCCAATTATTAACCCATCAAGAATATCGCGTCTATAGAAAGTTGACTATCCAATGAAACACCTCGCAGTCATTTGGGGGTTTTTCCCGAAGCAATCCCCTTGGTTGGCAGCAGATTGCTTCGCTATCGCTCGTAATTGTTATGAAGTTAGATATTTCGGGGACAGTCTTTTCGATTTTAAATGGGCATTCAAAAAATTGCCAAAATCAATTCCGGAAGC
>JALLOG010000069.1 GCA_027717645.1 Desulfobacterota bacterium AH_259_B03_O07 | reverse complement strand
AACCGACATAGAGTGGTGTTATTTTCTGACTTATTATTCCTTCACGCATCTTAGTATATATTGTTTCATCGTCAAAAGTTTCACCCTCTAGATACTTCTCCAGTAATTCGTCATCTGTTTCTGCAATTGATTCAACGATCTTTTCCCTAATTGCATTTGATTGTTTTTGTAAGTCATCTGGTACATCTTCAGTAGAATATTTACCATCACTCCCATAGATGTAGGCCTTCATTTCAATTAAATCTACAACCCCTTTCAAATCCTGTTCTTCTCCGATAGGAATGGTAAGTGGGGTGATCCTGATTTTTAGATCCTTCTCTATATCTGCAATTGTACTTTCAAAATTCGTCCTTTCCTTATCTAACTTATTCACGAAGAGTAACCTTGGCAAACCGGAATCAGTTGCCATCTGCCAAAATTTTCTTAATTGGGTTCTTAAACCGGATGCTGCGCTAAGAACGATAACAGCTGAATCCACAACCTTGAGTGAACTTTCTGTTTCAAATAGAAAATTGGTAAAGCCTGGGGTATCAACGATGTTTACTAAATGATTATTCCATTCATAAAAAGCAATATGCGAATTGATTGACATGTTTCGATTCTTTTCTTCCCTTCAGCAGTTGAGGTCTTTCCATCACCGTGATCACCAATTATTGAAATATTTCTTATACTTTCTGTTGGGAAGTCTCTCATGTCATCTCCCCTATATATTTTTATGTATTACAGAGAGCTATGAGATAAATTCTATATTTAATTTTTAAGAATAAGAATTATTAAATATTAATTCAATTTGCTACTGCGTTTAACCAATTCTAAGAAGGGTTTCTATCTTTGTACTTTCTCCTAAACCTTTCAACCCTACCCTTCGCAGCAGCAACTCTTTCCTTACCGGTATAATATGGATGACAATTAGAACAGATCTCTACAGTAAAATTCTCATGCCTTGTAGATTTTGTCTGATATGTCGCACCGCAAGCGCAGGTTATGAGTACATCTTTATATTCTGGATGAATTCCTGACTTCACTTATTACCTCCACTTCTACCAGAAATCAATATTTTGAAATACACCCATTCTTGAAATATAAGTATTCAAAAATTGGAAAAATATAAGGAATAAAATTAACATTGAAACAATAGGTTAGCAACACCTATCAAAAATAGTCATAAACTAAAGGTTATTTACCAGGGTAGCCCTCTTGCTTTAGTTTCATGTTGTGACAAAATTATTTCTCTGTGAATTCAGCATCAATCACATCATCGCTATCATTTTCTTGTCTCGCGCCTTCCTGAGATCCTTCACTATCAGTTTCGGTCACGCTTTCTGTGCTAGGACCTTCTGGACCTTCCGGTGATTGACCCGTTTCAGTTTGTTTATACATCAACTCTGCTAACCTATGAGACGCATTTGTAATTCTCTCCACTGAACTTTGAATCTCATTTACATCTTCGCCTTTGAGTGCATTCTTGCCTTGCTCTAAAGCATCTTCAAGTTCTTTCTTTTCATCTTCTGATAGCTTATCCTGAAACTCCTTAAAGCTTTTTTCCGTTCTATATATGAGTTCATCAAGTTTATTTCTGTTTTCAACTGTTTCCTGACGTTTTTTATCCTCTCCAGCCATTTCTTCAGCCTCATTTACCATCTTATCGATTTGTTCCTTTGATAATCTACTAGAGGCTTCAACTCTCACCTTTTGCTCTTTTTGGGTAGCTGTATCTTTTGCGGAAACGTGTAATATGCCGTCGGCATCAATATCAAAAGCAACTTCAATCTGTGGTATACCACGACGTGACGGAGGGATTCCATCAAGTATAAATCTTGCAAGTGTTCTGTTATCACGCGCCATAGGACGTTCACCTTGAAGAACATGTATTTCTACAGAAGTCTGATTATCTTCAGCAGTAGTAAACACCTGACTTTTATTCGTAGGTATTGTAGTGTTTCTAGTTATAATCGAAGTTCTGACCCCACCTAATGTCTCAATTCCAAGTGAAAGAGGGGTGACATCTAACAAGAGTACGTCTCTCACATCCCCTCCTAAGACTGCTGCCTGTATGGCAGCTCCTACGCCCACAACTTCATCAGGATTTATCCCCTTATGAAGTTCTTTACCGAAGAAATCCGTGACAATCTTTTGAACAAGTGGAATTCTGGTAGAACCACCGACCAAAATGACTTCGCTTATGTCACTTGGCTTTAAACCTGCATCCTTAAGCGCTTGACGACATGGCTTTACGGTGCCCTTGACCAGGTCTTCTATGACCTGTTCAAATTTTGAGCGAGTTATCTTCATTATAAGGTGTTTAGGACCAGCAGCATCTGCAGTAATAAATGGGAGATTAATTTCTGTTTCTAAAGTATTGGATAATTCGACTTTTGCTTTTTCAGCTGCTTCTCTTAGTCTTTGCAGAGCCATCTTGTCGCTACTCAGATCTATTCCTGATTCCTTTTTAAATTCAGAGATGATGTAATCCATAACCCGTAAATCAAAGTCGTCACCACCAAGGTGCGTATCACCATTCGTAGATTTTACCTCTATTACGTTATCTCCAACCTCAAGAATAGAGAGGTCAAATGTGCCTCCTCCGAGATCATAAACAGCAATAGTTCCTTCGTTTTTCTTGTCAAATCCATATGCAAGCGCTGCAGCAGTTGGCTCGTTGATGATTCTTTTTACCTCCAACCCGGCTATCTTTCCCGCATCTTTAGTGGCTTGTCTCTGACTATCATTAAAATATGCAGGTACAGTAATCACTGCTTCCTTGACTTCTCCTCCCAGGTATGTTTCCGCTGCTTTCTTTAGCTTCATTAAGACATGGGCAGAAATCTGCGGCGGAGAATGTTGCTTTCCAGAAACTTCGATCCAAGCATCACCATTTTTATTTTTAACAACATTATAGGGAATTCGTTTTATCTCATCCTTAACCTCTTCGAATCTTCTCCCCATCAACCTTTTCGTTGAAAAAATTGTGTTTTCAGGGTTTACAACCGATTGTCTTTTAGCGGGTCCACCGACCAATATCTCACCATCTTTTGAGAATGCCACAATCGAAGGAGTAACCCTAGATCCCTCTTCGTTTATCAAAACCTTGGGTTCACCGCCTTCTACAATTGCTACAACCGAATTTGTGGTCCCAAGATCAATTCCAATCATTTTAGTTTTAGCCATTAATTATTCCTCCTAAATCATTAATTCTGTACTACAGTTTCAATATTTGGACTTTTTAGTTGTCTCGTTATAGAAAAACGAAGCTTTTTTAAGGCCTCAGATTCTATCTGACGAACCCTTTCCTTAGAAATGTCCAACTCATCTCCGATTTCTCTAAGCTTAGCGGGTGGATTGGACATATATCTCTTTTCAATAATATAGCGCTGCTTCTGAGAAAGCTTATCTAGTCCACTCTGTAGTCCTTGCTGAGTTATTCTTGAAGTTTGTTGATTTTCTACAATTTCTTCTTGATTTATACTGCGATCAGGCAGCGCTTCGAGATATGTGAATGATTCATCATCGTTTATATTCGAATCTAGAGAGAAATCTCTTGAGGCTATCCTCATTTCCATGGTTATCACTTCATTTTCATTAACTCCAAATGAATCAGCAACATTCTTTAAATCGTCATTCCTTAGCTCTTCAGCCTCAATATTAAACTTCTTCTTCTCTCTGCTAATTTTTTGGAATAGCTTTCTCTGTGCTTGGGTAGTCCCAATTTTTACTAGGCTCCAAGAATTCATAATAAAATTGTGAATTCGTGCTTTAATCCACCAGACGGCATAAGATATTAGCCTGTAACCCTTATGCGGATTAAATTTCTTGATGGCTTTCATTAATCCTATAGTACCCTCTTGAATTAGATCTGAGACAGGAAATCCGTAGGACGCATATTCATATGCAATTTTTACCACGAATTTCAAGTTTGAAACCACTAATTTTTTTGCTGCTTCGAGATCATTCTTGTCATAATGCTTGAGAGCAAGCTCATATTCTTCCTCCCTACTGAGTACTGGATATTTATCTATTTCACTTAGCAATATATTTTTTGATTCGCGTAATGCTACTTCTTGCATTATTAATTTAATCTCCAATACTGAAGCTAATCATTAATAGCAAAAAGTCAAGGGATTATAACCATTTAACTGCGACCTAATGGTTTAGAAATCGGGGAATATGATATGGTAAGAAAGATTGAAAAATCCTATTAAATAAAAGTTAAACAGACGCCTTAACGACTTTTTCTGCTGCCTCTCCCATATCTTTTCCAGTTTCGATGTTTAAACCAGATTCAGAAAGCAATTTCCTTCCGAGTTCTACGTTTGTTCCCTCAAGCCTCACAACCAATGGTACGTTAATTCCCACCTCTTTTGCCGCTGCTATTATTCCTAGGGCAATGGTATCGCATTTCATTATACCACCGAAGATATTCACAAATATGGCTTTAACATTTTCGTCACTCAGTATCATTTTGAACGCCTGGGTCACCTGCTCAGTATTCGCTCCTCCGCCTACATCCAAGAAATTAGCTGGTTTTCCACCATGATGTTTAATAATATCCATTGTGGCCATAGCAAGTCCCGCCCCATTTACGAGGCACCCTATGTTTCCAATCAGCTTGACATAGCTAATTCCCCAAAATTTTGCTTCTAGCTCAGTTGGATCCTCTTCATCTGCATCTTGAAGCTTTTCAATCTCAGGATGGCGGTATAGAGCATTTTCATCAAAGTTTAATTTTGCATCAAGAGCAATAATCTCACCATCTCGTGTAATGACAAGTGGATTGATTTCTGCCAAAGAGCAATCTTGTTCGGTAAAAAGCTTGTATAACCCTGATATAAAATCAACGGCTTTATTGACCACCTTCCCATTTAACCCAAGGAAATAAGCTATTCTCCTGCCTTGAAAAGGTAGTAAACCCACTGAGGGAGTAATGTATTCTTTTAAAATTTTTTCAGGCTGCTTCTGAGCCACTTCTTCAATCTCTACTCCCCCTTCTCTGCTCGCCATAACGACCACGTTTTGTTTTTCTCTATCGACTACCATACCTAAGTAAAGCTCTCTCTCTATATCGGATGCCTCTTCTATGAGCACTTTTTTAACTATTTTTCCTTCGTGGCCAGTTTGATAGGTAACTAGGCTCATACCCAGCAACTCTGATACAACTTGAGGTACCTCTGTTGGATTGTTGACTAGCTTAATTCCACCTCCCTTTCCTCTTCCTCCTGCATGAATTTGTGACTTTACAACTATTCGTTCCCCTCCTAAATCCTTCACTATATGCACGGCCTCTTCCTCATTAAAGGCAACTTTCCCAGTAGGTACTTTGACTCCATATTTTGAAAGTAAGTCCTTTGCTTGATATTCATGAATATTCATTAAATATCCACCTCCTTAGCAGGGGATTTTCTTAAAGCTTGAAGATTTATTATGTCCAAACGGTCGTGATGGTAATTTTACGAGAAACTCCACAAAATAATTGCAGTAACTATCGTACCAAATATCGCACTACCATAACAAACTACAGAGATTACAGGACGTATTTTAAGAAGGCCGATATCAACTAAAATTGATCGAAACCTGTGGGCAAAATGAAATAGAGGGAATACAATGATGCAAAAAATGAGAAGCCTAATTATTGGATGAGTTGCAGCCCCGTGTATCCTTTCAAACACGAAAGGTTCTTCTCCAGTCAAGGTAAAAGGCAAAATGATGCCAGTTATTATCATAAGAACAGGGATGAATAAAGCAGCAACCACTCCTCCAGCTGCAAATAAAGACCACCAAATAGGTTCACTTGATTTGCTCATCTTTAAACCACCAAGATTATCCAGGCCACAATTGCAGAAACGACTACCCAGGCAATGAAATTTGCTCCAGAAATCAGAAATGGGGGAACTTGTTCCTCTCCAAATCTTAATATGAATATTTTAGGGGTAAGATTAAACCAAGTAATACTATGATAAATAGCAAATATAAATGCTATTATGTGTAAAATAATTGATAATGGTGATCTAAGAAGTTCGATTACACCATAATAGGCATCGGGACCCTGGGAGAGTTTATAAACAAAATAAATAAGAAATACACAGTACGCGGCGACGAATACAGCAGTGAATTCCCTCACCATGAATAGAAAATATGGACGTCTACTCAACCACCATGTGTTAGGATATTCACGGACATACGGTTTCATGTCTTCTTACCCCCCCCAAGGCATCAGAACATCTTTAAAATAGTCAATAGTGCCGGAAACCTTTCCCCTCTGGATCGCCCCCGCAGGATCTACGTCCTTCGGACAAACTTCTGAACATTCACCTACGAACGTACATTCCCATACACCTTCATTACTAGCTATTACATCTTGCCTGAGTTCACGTCCATGGTCTCTAGAATCCAAATTATAACGCTGGGCAAGTGCGATTGCCGCGGGTCCCACAAAGGAGTTGTCGATTGCATATACAGGACATGCTGCGTAACACAACATGCAGTTTATACACATTGAATACTGCTTGAAGGCTGCAAGTTCAGCAGGGCTCTGGAGATATTCTCCTTCTTCTAACGATTGTTCTTGACCCTCATCCCTGATTATCCACGGTTTGATCTCTTTTAATTTGTGGATAAAATCATCCATAACAATGACTAAATCTCTCTGTATAGGAAATCCAGTTAATGGTTCCACTCTAACCTTATCGGGATAGTAATCTCTAAGAAATACCGCGCATGATAATTTTGGTATTCCGTTTAACATCATGCCACAGCTTCCACAAACCCCCATCCTGCATGACCAACGATATGACAACGAACCGTCAATATTATCTTTTATGTAATTTATAGCATCTAGTACAACCCATTCCTCCTTAAAAGGAATCTCATAGGTTTCGAAGGTGGGCCTCTCCTCTTTTTCTGGTCTGTACCTTAGAATCTCCAGTTCCATAGTCTTTCGTGTCATGCTTTATCTCCCATAGACTCGCTCTTCTGGTGGCCAACTCGTTATCACAACTTCTTTGTATCCTATCTTTGGACCCTCTTCAGTTTGCAGGGCAAGCGAGTGTTTTAAAAAGTTTTGGTCGTCACGGTTGACGTGATCGGTACGTTGATGCGATCCGCGACTCTCTCTCCTCTCTAGGGCACTGTGTGCCAATGATCGGGCAACTTCAATCATGAAATCCAGCTCAAGTGCTGATGTGAGTTCGGTATTAAAGGTAAGACTTCTATCTTCAATCAGTATGTTTGAAAAACGGTCTCTTAGTTCAGCCAGTTTATTACAGGTTTCCTTTAAACTCGATTCGGACCTGTATATTCCTGCCCCTGATTCCATCGACTGGGTCATCTCTTGTCTGAGATTTGCTATGCGTTCAGATCCCTTTTGCTTACAAATGAAGTTCTTTGTAATCCTAGATTGTTCATCTAAAGCCTGCTTTTCGAGCGAACTCATGTCTAAGTCTGGATGCTCTATGGCGAACTTTGCAGCGCCCCTACCTGATCTTGCACCGAAAACCAAAAGCTCAGTTAGCGAGTTGGAACCTAGCCTATTGGCACCATTTATCGAGACACAAGCTGCCTCTCCTGCCGCGAATAAGCCAGGCAGGGTCGTCGCACCTTCTTTATCTGTATCTATTCCTCCCATGCAGTAGTGCACTACCGGACGCACAGGTATGGGATGATAGACTGGATCTATTCCGGCATATTTAGAAGCAAGCTCTCGAACAAACGGTATCTTTTTGTCAATCTTTTTCTGACCGAGGTGTCTTACATCCAAATGGACATAATGTCCCAATTCATCAATAAAGGTTCTTCCCTTTTCTACTTCTTTTATAAAGGCTTGACTCAACCTGTCTCTAGGTCCTAGTTCCATACTCTTTTTTACTGGGTGGTCGGGATGTGTGACATCCAAGGGTTTTCCCAAATCATAGTCCTCGAGATATCTGTAACCCTCCTTATTTACTAATATGCCACCCTCTCCGCGTGCTGCTTCAGTAATCAAGATCCCTGTTCCGGGCAGCCCGGTAGGATGGTACTGTACGAACTCCATGTCCTTCAAACCAACACCTGCGCGATACGCTAATGCCATTCCGTCTCCGGTTTTAATTGCACCATTAGTAGTGAAAGGAAAAATACGGCCTGCTCCACCCGTACAAATGATAACGGCTTTGGCTGCTATTACTTCGGTTTTACCTGTTCTCAATTCTAATGCCGTAACTCCCTGGCATCTTCCATTTTCAACAAGAATATTGGTAACGAACCATTCGTCGTAAGGTGTCACGTTGTCATATTTAAGTGATGTTTGGTAAAGGGTATGAAGCATATGAAATCCGGTCTTGTCGGCTGCGAACCAAGTACGCTCTATTTTCATCCCTCCAAAAGGCCTGACTGCGACCTTGCCGTCGGGTTCTCTACTCCAGGGACATCCCCAATGCTCAAGCTGAATCATTTCCGAAGGTGCTTCCCTTACAAATTCCTCTACCGCATCTTGATCTGCTAACCAGTCACTTCCAGATATGGTGTCTCGAAAATGATCTTCAAGGCTGTCATTGTCCTTGATTACAGCGGCTGCGCCTCCTTCGGCTGCCACCGTATGGCTACGCATTGGGAAGACCTTGCTTACTATAGCAACGCTGAGATCGGGATTTTCCTCAGCAACTGCAATTGCGGCACGCAACCCAGCCCCACCTCCCCCAACTATTACGACATCATGTACAGGCATAGTTGTCTTTCCTAATTAATGAATTTAGATTTTGACAGCCAATGAAGAATATAGTGTTGAAATTGAAAATTATGAATGATACAGGAAATTATTTTTCGAAATTAGCAATAAATATTTGTCTTACACCAGAGATAAAAGTCATTTATAACCTGCTCATTCGGGGGAGGAAGTATAATTACTTTAACTAGAAAGTCAAGATAAGAGTCTTATAACCAAGCGTGCAATTACAACTTTCCATGCTGCCCAAAATGTAGTTCCTGTTCCCCGAACGGGCAAACAGATCAAGGTATCAGAGCCAATTTACATTTTGATACGTTCGGAGGGTGCACACTACGTGTTTTTAAGAAAAAAATGTGGGTATGACGCAAACCGACCAGCAAGACTGGTCGGCTAACCGTTGAAATTAAGTGTACATTGGTTAGGTCACGAGTCTTGCTCGTGAAACCATAGCCACCCGTTAGCAAGCCTGCCCTTAGTCCTGAGTATTATCGAAGGGCCGGAGGCACTGGTCGGCTACCCTGTTTTTATTTTATTTGAATGAGATGTAGCGGAGACCTTAAGGTTTCCAAAAAGTAATAATCGCAGCTGGAAGCTGCTCCTACATAGAGTGGATGTCCGATTACTGTATTCGGGCATGACATTTATTTTAAGGTCAGGATTCAGGGTTGCTAAGATCAGAAGACTAAAGTCTACCGAGGCATTGATTAGCAAAATGATTTAAATTGGCTAGATGACACCTAATTGATGAATTCTTTGGGTTAATTCCTTTACATGCTCAGCAGACACATGAAGTTGAGCAAGCTCATCTTTAGTCAATTTTATTTGCAATATATCCTCAACCCCTTTTTTTCCCAATTTTACCGGCAGGCCAACGAAAGTATCATTAATTCCATACTCACCATTCGCCAACACACAACAGTGCAGGATTTTCTTTTTATTCAGAATGATCGATTCAACCATTTCAACAGTTGAAGCTGCCGGTGCATAGAAAGCACTACCGGTTTTTAGAAGTTTAACTATCTCGGCTCCGCCATCACGGGTTCTTTGAATCATTGAATCTATCTTATCTTTTGGCAAAAGCTCTGTGATCGGGACTCCTGCAACCGTTGTAAACCTGGCTAGGGGAACCATATCATCTCCATGCCCACCTAGCACAAATGCATGTATGTTCTCTACTGAGACGCCAAGCTCCATCCCTATGAAGGTCCTAAATCTGGTAGAATCCAAAACCCCAGCCATCCCCATTATCCTTTCTCTTGGAAACTCACTTACCTTATAGGCTACATAGACCATTGCATCAAGGGGGTTTGTGACAATTATTATTATAGAATTAGGAGATCTCTTTGCCACCTCTGTAGTTACATCTCTTACAATCTTTGCATTTGTTGAAAGAAGATCATCTCGGCTCATCCCAGGTTTTCTTGGAATGCCGGAAGTGATTATTACAATGTCTGAATCCTCTGTTTCATCAAAGCCATGGGTACCAACTATATCAACGTCGTAACCAGAAATAGGTCCCATCTCCATTAAATCAAGTGCCTTTCCTTGCGGCATTCCCTCTACGATATCCATAAGTACAACGTTACCTACTTCTGATTCGGCCAGTTTCAATGCAGTTGTTGCACCTACGTTCCCGGCGCCGACCACAGAAATTTTCGGTCTGCTCATATTTCACTCCTATTTAACTAAGGTCTAAGAGAAATGCTCGTTTGATCAAGAATTCTTGGACGAAGAAATCTCCATACGGCAATATAACACTTCTTGTGATTTTCAATTCATACTTGATCCATATTCTCAACGATCTTGTTACCGTATTCAGAACACTTCAGAAGAGTGGCACCTTCTATCTGTCTGTGCAGATCGTATGTGACTGTCTTATCAATTATTGTTTTTTCTAAGGATTTAATAATCAGATCAGCAGCCTCCTTCCATCCCAGGTATTGAAGCATCATCACACCTGAAAGGATCACGGAACCCGGGTTCACTTTATCCTGACCTGCATATTTTGGCGCAGTACCGTGAGTCGCTTCAAAGACAGCGTAAGAGTCTCCAATATTTCCTCCCGGAGCCATACCTAGACCGCCAACCTGTGCCGCACATGCATCTGAGAGGTAATCTCCATTGAGATTGGGTGTGGCAAGCAAATCGTATTCATCAGTTCTTGTTAAAACCTGCTGAAACATGCTATCAGCGATTCTGTCTTTGATCAAAATCTTACTATCAGGCATCTTACCCCGGTGCTTCTCCCACAATTCGTCCTCTGAAATAGTGACGTCACTAAACTCCTCTCTGGCCAATTCATAACCCCAATCTCTGAATGCACCTTCTGTAAATTTCATGATATTGCCCTTATGCACCAAAGTCACACTCTTTCTATCGTATTCTATTGCATACTCGATCGCCTTTCGTACAAGCCTCTTGGTTCCAAATGGACTTATTGGTTTAATTCCTATGCCAGAGTGCTGTCTGATATTAGCACCGAGATTTTTAGTAAGAAAGTCAATGACTTGATTGGCTTCATGAGAGTCACTCTGCCATTCAATTCCAGCATACACGTCCTCGGTGTTTTCCCTGAATATTACTAAGTCCATGAGCTCTGGTCTTCTAACAGGGGAAGGCGTCCCTTTGAAGTATCTGACCGGCCGCACACAGGCATATAAATCAATGAGTTGTCTGAGCGCGACATTTAAACTCCTTATTCCTCCGCCAACAGGTGTTGTAAGGGGTCCCTTAATTGCCACAATGTATTTTTTTAGGTCTTCCAAGGTTTCAACTGGTAGCCAATTATTGGTTTTATCATAAGCTTTTTCTCCCGCGAGTACTTCATGCCAAACGATTTTCTTTTTCCCGCCAAACGCTTTCTCGACCGATGCATCAATGACTTTTTGAGCAGCATGCCAAATATCCGGACCAATCCCGTCTCCTTCAATATAGGGAATAATGGGTTTATCGGGTATAATAAGGTTCCCGTTTTCTTTATTAATTTCTATACTTTGACCTTCGCTCAGGTGCTCAGATACCGACATAATACTAGGCCTCTTTTCTTAATCATTTCGGGATTGAAAATATATATGAAAAAAAAGATATTTCAATATAATAATGCATGTTGCATTAAATCATCTCTCTAAGGACAGTTCGCAAGATACCGCCATTTCTGTAGTAATCAATTTCTATGGGGCTATCTAAACGACATATGACATTAAATACCTTCTGATCACCTCCGTTGTTAATAGCCTGTACCATGATTTCCTTTCTCGGAGAAAGTTCTTTAGAAATCCCTTCGATATTGTAATCTTCAAATCCGGTTAGACTCAGTGATTTCCATGATTCTCCGTGTTTAAATTGCAGGGGAAGCACTCCCATTCCGACAAGATTGCTTCTATGAATGCGCTCATAGCTTTCGGCTATAACAGCCTTTACGCCAAGAAGCGCCGTTCCTTTGGCAGCCCAGTCGCGTGAACTGCCCGTACCATATTCTTTCCCTCCAATGACGATTAGTGGTCTTCCTTCGGATTGATACCTCCTTGATGCTTCAAACACCGACATTTTCTCATTCGTAGGAGTATGTATGGTCATACCTCCCTCAGTCCCCGGAACGAGCTGGTTTCTCAATCTTATGTTGGCAAAGGTTCCTCGTATCATTACCTCGTGATTTCCTCTACGGGAACCAAAGCTGTTAAACTCACTAGGTTTTACACCTTCGTCGATTAAAAACATTCCTGCGGGACCATCCTTAGGTATTGCGCCGGCTGGAGAAATATGGTCTGTAGTAACAGAATCTCCCAGTAGTACAAGGACATTCGCGGATTTAATATCGCTTAGTGAATGAGATTCAATTGAGAAATCTTTAAAATAGGGGGGTTCCTGAATATAAGTAGAATCCTTTTCCCATTCATATTGGCTACCTTTTGGTGTTGATAAAGAACTCCAATTTTCATCACCTTCAAACACGAGAGAATATTGAGCCCTGAAAAGCTCCGGATTTAGTACCTTTTCAACTGTCGTTCGAATTTCCTCCTGAGAAGGCCATATATCCTTTAAGAAAACCGGATTGTCATCTGAATCTTTGCCAAGAGGTTCATTATAAATGTCTATATCAACCGTACCCGCAAGAGCGAAAGCGACTACCAGTGGCGGGGAAGCAAGGTATGAGAATTTAACAAAGGGATGGATTCTCCCTTCGAAGTTCCTGTTTCCACTAAGAACCGCAGCGCATGTGAGATCGTGTTTCTTTATTGCATTTTCAATTGGATCGGGCAAAGGACCACTATTTCCTATGCAGGTAGTACAACCATAACCAACTAGATCGAATCCAAGCTTGTTGAGATAATACATGAGCCCTGAGGCTTCTAAATAATCGGTTACGACTCTTGACCCCGGAGCTAGGCTCGTTTTTACAAGGGGGCTAACTGATAGGCCATGTTCAACGGCCTTTTTTGCTACCAAGCCTGCCCCGATCATTACTGACGGATTTGAAGTGTTAGTACAGCTAGTGATGGCTGATATCACGACCGAGCCGTTTGACAATAGGTGCTTGCCTGAATCGAGTTCAACTTCGGCTGTTTTCGCAGTATCATCGTCTTCCCCCCAATCTGTCCTTGAGTGTTGATTCATAAGACTCTTTGAGATTTTTTAGGGAGACACGGTCTTGGGGCCTCGTTGGTCCCGCAAGTGAAGGTTCAATAGTAGATATATCAAGTTCAACTAATTCTGAGAATATGGGTTCTTCTGATTCATCGGTTCGAAACAGTCCTTGCTCTTTTGTATACAGCTCTACGAGTTCGATCTGCTTTCTATCTCTTCCAGTCATTTTTAAATATCTAAGTGTTTCAATGTCAACGGGAAAGAATCCCATGGTAGCGCCATATTCAGGTGCCATGTTTGCAATGGTGGCTTTGTCTGACAATGATAAATGGCTCAGTCCTCGGCCAAAAAACTCAATGAATTTACCCACGACACCTCTTTTTCTAAGGATTTCAGTCACTGTTAAAACGAGATCGGTCGCTGTTACGCCATGTGAAAGTTCTCCATATAATTTAAAGCCAACAACTTCTGGAATGAGCATATGGAGAGGTTGTCCTAACATACATGCTTCAGCCTCTATTCCCCCTACCCCCCAGCCGAGAACACTCAGACCATTTATCATTGTAGTATGAGAATCCGTTCCAACAAGCGTATCAGGGAATGCAACAGTATCACCATTTACCTCCTTAGAGCTTACGACGCTGGCTAGGCATTCAAGATTGACTTGATGGACAATCCCCGTACCTGGGGGTACGACTCGAAAATTGTCAAAAGCGCTCTGCGCCCATCTGAGAAAACCATATCTCTCGTGGTTGCGCTCGTATTCACGTTCAACATTTTTTGAAAACGCCTCAGATGTCGCATAATAATCCACTTGGACTGAGTGATCGATGACAAGATCCACAGGGACTATTGGATTGATCCGATCTGGATCACCTCCCATCTTGCTTACAACGGAACGCATTGCTGCAAGATCTACAACACACGGCACACCCGTAAAATCTTGAAGGATTACACGGGCAGGCTTGAATGGTATTTCAGTATATTCTGCTTTATTTGAGTTCCAGTTTGCAAGTGCCTGAACATTTTCTACCGTGACAGTCCTATCATCAAAATTATGAAGAACATTTTCTAGGAGTATCCTGATGGAGACAGGCAATCTCGAAATGTTTACTCCTATGGAGTTCTCAAGAAGTTTTAAGGAATAAAAATAAATGGGGCCCGCGCTTGTATTGAATCTTGAGTATGTGCTTAGCTTAATTTCATCACTCACTTTTTTCACCCTGTGAACAAAATTTATTGCTTTAACGTTGAATTGTTGGATTAGGCATCGATTAACATGTTAAAAAGTTACTGAGTTTTCATGATTACTCAAGTCTAAGAGCACTCATTTACCACTAACTCCACTATTCATTATGGCGATACAGGAAATCTAGATTTCTGCTTATTCGTACTAATTTTGATCGTTACGACGATTGGCGGGTCGTAAACAGAAATTATCTCAAAACAGGGATAAATCAGTCCATCGATCAATCATTAAATCTTCTAAAGGCCAAGCTACAATTAGTTCCACCGAAACCAAATGAATTGCTCAGTGCAATATTTATATTAGATTCTCTAGCGCAATGTGGGACATAATCTAAATCACATTCGGGATCAGGATTGTCGAGATTTATTGTAGGGGGTATGACACCATGGTAAAGAGATAAAACAGTTATTGCCGATTCAACCCCACCTGACGCACCTAGTAAATGACCAGTCATAGACTTAGTGGAACTAACAGGAACTTTATAGGCATTATTGTTTAAAACCTCTTTTATAGCACGTGTTTCATTAACATCATTCTGTGGTGTGGAAGTTCCATGAGCATTTATATAATCGATTTGGTCAGCATTTATTTCTGCATTTCTCATCGCATTATTCATACATCTGACCGGTCCATCAAGTGTTGGTGACGTAATATGATGGGCGTCACTACTCATACCAAACCCAATTAATTCTGCGTAGATTCTCGCCCCACGCTTCTTAGCAAATTCAAGTTCTTCAAGAATTAGCATTCCGGATCCCTCTGACAAGATAAAACCATCACGATCTCTGTCAAAGGGACGAGATGCCCTATGTGGCTCATCATTTCGAGTCGAAAGGGCTCTCATAGCATTAAATCCTGCAACAGCCAGTGGGATTAAGGTAGCCTCGGTTCCTCCCGCTATCATAACATCGGCGTCACCCATTTGAATCATCTGGCGTGCGTATCCAATGGCATGGGCACTTGCAGCGCATGCAGTCGTTGTGCAGCAATTTGGTCCTTTAGCATTAAAGCGAATTGATATATATCCTGCGGCCATATTGGTAATCATAGACGGGATATAAAAAGGAGATATGCGGCTTGGCCCTTTTTCAAGCAGTGTGATGTGCGTTTTGACGTGCGCCTCCATCCCTCCAATCCCGGTGCCGACAAGCACTCCAACACGAGGAGACAGACCACTTGTAATTTCAAGGCTCGATTCTTCTAGCGCTATTTTTGTGGCAGCGATTGCAAAGTGTATGAAAGGATCTGTTTTTCTCAACTCTTTTGCGTCCATAAATTGATCTGGCTCAAAATCGATGACCTCTCCTGCGATATGGGTTTTGAGATCTGCAGCTACCGGATCAAATTTCTGAATTGTTCTGACACCTGAACGTCCCTCACATATACCGTCCCATGTCTTTGCATTTCCTGTTCCCAAGGGTGTTATGAGCCCTATACCGGTTACAGCAACCCTTCTTTTCATTATTTTTTTCGCTCCATGATGAAATTAATAGCATCCTGCACGGTTACTATATTCTCAGCGTCTTCATCAGCAATCTCAAGACTGAAATTGTCTTCCATGGACATTATTAATTCTACCAAGTCCAGAGAATCTGCACCAAGATCCTCAATGAAAGATGATTCCGGGGTAATTTCATCAACCGTCTTTCCTAGCTGACTTGCTATCATCTTCTTTACTTCTGATACTATATCCTGATCAACTTGATCTGCCATACTCAGCTCCTCCTAAATTGTTTTTTAAGTATAAAGACCACCGTTAACTTTAAGTACTTCTCCTGTTATGTAAGATGCATCCTCTGATGCTAGAAAAGCGACAACCTTTGCAACATCTTCAGGTTTTCCAAATCTTCCTAACGGTATGTGCTCAATATAACTTTTCTTTATATTTTCAGGAAGACCTTTTGTAATATCAGTTTCAATAAATCCTGGGCTTACGGCGTTCACAGTAATACCTCTGGGACCTAATTCTTTTGAAGTAGATTTAGTAAAACCAATTATACCAGCTTTAGAAGCAGAATAATTAGTTTGTCCTAAATTTCCCATTTCTCCAACCATCGATGTTATATTTATAATTCTTCCATATCTTTGTTTCAACATTATTCTTGCCGCTGCCCTTGTACAATTAAAAACCCCCTTGAGGTTAACTGAAAGAACTTCATCCCAATCCTCCTCCTTCATTCTAAGTAGAAGTCCATCCCTGGTGATGCCAGCGTTGTTCACTAATATATGAAAACCTCCATACTCCTCAGAGATTTTTTTTATTTCTCCTTGAACCTTCGAAAAATCTGAAACGTTAAAATTGCGTAATCTAGCTTGTCCCCCGGACCTTTCTATATCATTGATTAATTTCTTTGCCGCCAGTTCGCTTTGATTATAATTGACAA
>JALLOG010000695.1 GCA_027717645.1 Desulfobacterota bacterium AH_259_B03_O07 | reverse complement strand
CAAAACCGTCCGCATTTGCATCTCCTGGTTCAAATCCATCTCCTCCAGGAGGCGGTGGAGGAGGGGGAGGACCACCGCAATTGAGTAGGTCTAGGCTAACATTTAATCCGCTTAGTACATTCTGAATCGTAGCAGCACCACTGATAGTACCAGTTTCATCCCCGGCGAAGTGTAGTCCAACGATATTATTATTGAGGTCCAGGACCGCCGATCCAGAAT
>JALLOG010000694.1 GCA_027717645.1 Desulfobacterota bacterium AH_259_B03_O07 | reverse complement strand
AGTATAAGAAGCGAATGGGGAAGTGGATAAGACAGAGGATTTTCTTGATAGCTGGGAAACTCATTAAGAGTGGTAGGAGGTTTATCTTAAGGCTTCAAGAGGATTGGGCATACAAGGAGGAGTGTAATGAGGCAGGGAGAAGGCTTGAGAGTCTGGTTTGGGACACATAGCAGAGAGGAAATGGAAGGAGAAGGTAAAAGGAACATAAGGAGAATAGCC
>JALLOG010000693.1 GCA_027717645.1 Desulfobacterota bacterium AH_259_B03_O07 | reverse complement strand
TTTCTTTGTATCAAGACAAAGAAAAATAAATAAACATTATGGATACCCGATTACCACGCTCCGGTATGACAGACGTGGGATTGTCATTGCTAGCACTTCGACTAACCCAGCATAAATTCCGCGAAGCAAGTTCTCAGTATGTCGTTATAAAAAGGGTTTTTAGTTGGCATTCCAAAAATTGCGTTAAGAAAATCATGAACGAAGGCGTATAAAAAAATT
>JALLOG010000692.1 GCA_027717645.1 Desulfobacterota bacterium AH_259_B03_O07 | reverse complement strand
ATGCTTACTGTCATCCTCTTCTTTATAACTAGTTAATTGACGTTTTAACTCGGGATTCAAAGGAACGGCTCTTGATTCATAGTTCTTACTGTCTCTTACAAAAATATATCCTTTATCAAAATCTATATCTTTCCATGTCAATTTTAGAAGTTCACCAAGTCTCAGTCCTGAATAAAATGCAGTCGTAATAACAAGTTTAAGATTCGGACATGCCTCATC
>JALLOG010000691.1 GCA_027717645.1 Desulfobacterota bacterium AH_259_B03_O07 | reverse complement strand
CTTTTTCCTCCTTTTTCTATTAACAAACAATCAAAGGCCACCATTTACATGAAAAGCCTTTTATTATAAATATTGCCAACGAACTCTAAATGTTAGAATTATTGCAAGGTAAATGAGTTAATTGTTCACAATTTTAATGTGTTCATTATTAATGAACATTTATATAAATTGAACAAAGATATTGATGATGATTAGAAGAAATGGAAGATCGGGTCAGACT
>JALLOG010000690.1 GCA_027717645.1 Desulfobacterota bacterium AH_259_B03_O07 | reverse complement strand
TCGACGATTTCTTCATCCGAATAAGGCGGTTCTAGATACAAGGCGGAGGCGGACTCTCGTAGCCTCTCAATGTAATCATGAATGTGGAAAAGCTTGGCGTTGCATATCCTGGTTGTAGACCGAGGTCAGCAAAACCTATACAGGCATGGCTCCCACGAACTATTTCTCCATTAACAAAGCAGAGACTATTCATAAAGCAGCTCTTCACACCAGTTGGCTGC
>JALLOG010000689.1 GCA_027717645.1 Desulfobacterota bacterium AH_259_B03_O07 | reverse complement strand
CTCAACTTACAGCTACGTCTTTGATTAATTCGGCGTCAAAGTTTGTATCAATTGAAAATGATTTGCTATTAAAAATTACAAGATAATGGAGAATAAAATGCCTGTACTACTCCCCTTTTGTCAAGCTGCGTTTAAATGGAGGAAGTATTCGTTGATTGAGCTTATCTTTTGTATGTTAATTATGAGTTGGTTTATCCTGATCAGATAACCAACTTGGGCAA
>JALLOG010000688.1 GCA_027717645.1 Desulfobacterota bacterium AH_259_B03_O07 | reverse complement strand
ACATCGAACCGGATCAGGTACGTGTGGAATCGCTGGTGCCTGCTCATTGCGAAGGCGGCAGCATCGACCATTTCTTTGAAAATGGCGATGAACTGAACGAGCAGATGGTGCAACGGCTGGAAGCGGCCCGCGAAATGGGGCTGGTGCTGCGCTACGTGGCGCGTTTCGATGCCAACGGTAAAGCGCGTGTAGGCGTGGAAGCGGTGCGTGAAGATCATCCG
>JALLOG010000687.1 GCA_027717645.1 Desulfobacterota bacterium AH_259_B03_O07 | reverse complement strand
ACGATCTTTCGGGTCGAGGGCATCACGCAAGCCATCGCCGATAAAGTTGAAACAAAACAGCGTCACCACGAGGAATCCCGCTGGGAACAACAATAACCATGGAGAGACTTCCATCGAGTTCGCGCCATCACTCAGCAATGCACCCCAGCTGCTTAACGGCTCTTGCGTACCCAACCCCAGGAAGCTAAGGAAAGATTCAAAGAGGATCATGCTGGGCACCAGAAG
>JALLOG010000068.1 GCA_027717645.1 Desulfobacterota bacterium AH_259_B03_O07 | reverse complement strand
TGAAAAGTGAACCACTAGATATAGGACAACTTCAGTCAAGTGCATAGCCCTATTATTTAAATCTATTACTTAGGCAATGTGATTTCAATTGGAGGGGTTTTTGGGGTAAGATAGTGTAATATAATGTCCTTTATATTACACTATCTTTGCCGATAATTTTTTATTATAAAATTAGTCATAATATAGGTGTCTTACATGATTAACTTGTTGACTTTAGAAAGAAATAAGATTCCGGCTCTAATTGTAGAATCAGGTGAAAAGACGAGTCACCGTTTTTTAGAGTTCTTTACTGTCAATATCAGGAACTTGAATACTCGTAAAGCATACGTTAGAGCAGTTGCATGTTTCCTGTCATGGTGTGAAGATAGAGGTATTAGGCTTGAGAATATTGAGCCTATTACTGTTGCTGCCTATATTGAACAACATCCTGCTTCACCACCTACTGTAAAACAGCATCTAACGGCAATCAGAATGTTGTTTGATTGGCTGGTAGTTGGTCAGGTTGTACCGAATAATCCTGCCACATCAGTAAGAGGACCCAAATATGTGGTTGAGAGAGGAAAAACTCCGATACTTTCAAAAGAGGAGACACGGACACTTCTTAATAGTATTGATATATCAACAGTAATCGGGTTACGTGATAGAGCCCTTATTGGCGTTATGGTTTATAGTTTCGCTAGAGTAGGAGCAGTTGTTGGTATGAAGGTGGAGGACTACTATCAGGCTGGAAAACGCTGGTGGTTGCGTCTACATGAGAAAGGAGGTAGATATCATGAGGTACCGGCACATCACAAATTAGAAGACTTTTTGGATACTTATATTAGGGCTGCTAATATTGGGGATGATAAAAAAAGCCAATTATTTCGCACTACTGTGGGTAAAACTAGAAAGCTTACGGAAAACTCAATGTATCCTGTGGATGTTTTTCGTATGATAAGGAGAAGAGCCATGAAAGCCGGTATTTTAACTCCTATAGGGTGTCATACTTTTAGGGCGGTGGGTATTACTAATTATCTTGATAACGGGGGCACGATAGAAAATGCTCAGGTTATAGCTGCTCACCGATCACCTAGGACGACAAAGCTCTATGACCGTACGGGCGATCAGATCACGCTAGATGAGGTAGAGCGAATAGTAATTTAATCGATCACTTATAACTATCTGACTATTGGATAGATGTGCCTTTACAGATAGTAAGCAGGTAGAATTGTATTTCAGTTCAATAGATCAGATACTGATGTATTTCGGATTAAAATATCTATGCTAATAAATGCTTTACTCTTATTTAACACGTGATATACTCAAGACTGGCTGGCATCAATTTTTCTTGTACATCTAAATTATTAGTAATTTTATATTAGGAGGGAAAAGAGTGCCTCTAGATTTTGAATTTACAGATGAGCAAAACATGTTCAGGGAAACGATAAGGGAGTTTGGACAAAATGAAATTGAACCACTTATTGAAGAGTATGAAAAAAAGGAGGATTTCCCCAAAGAATTGTTTCCTAAGCTGGGTGAGATGGGATTTTTGGGGATAGTTTTTCCGGAAGAATATGGTGGTGTGGGGTTAGATAAGGTAACAGACTGTGTTTTTGCTGAAGAAATGGGGCGCATATCTGCTGGAATAGCTATGTGCATAAATGCTCATGTAGGATTAGCCTGTTTCCCTGTTTATAAGTTTGGATCTGAGGAGCAAAAGCAAAAATACCTTGTTCCTGGCATTGCGGGTGAGAAAATAGGAGCTCTTGGGCTCACTGAGCCTGGTGCGGGGTCTGATGCTCGTAGCATTAGTACCCAAGCCGTTAAGAAAGACGGGAAGTACATTCTAAATGGAACCAAAACATGGATTACAAATGGTACCATGTGTGATTTTGCTATTGTAGCTGCTTACACAGATAGAAGCAGAAAAGGAGTGGGTATTAGTCTTTTTATTGTCGAGAAGGGCTTTCCAGGCTTTAAGGTAAGCGGGAAGGTGCATAAGCTAGGCCATAAGGCAGCGGACACATCAGAGTTGGTTTTTGAGAACTGTGAAGTACCAGAAGAAAATCTCTTAGTTGGCGAAGGGGGATTTCAGCATGCTATGGCTACTCTTTTGGGTGCAAGAATTACACATGCAGCCAAATCTGTAGGACTTGCTCAAGCCGCCTTTGAGTATGCTCTAGAATACTCAAAGGAAAGAGAGGCGTTTGGTAAACCTATATCTAAATTCCAAGCTATAAGTTTTAAGCTTGCCGATATGGCTGTAAAAGTAGAAACGGCTCGACTCATGGTATATAAAGCTGCATGGCTTTATAGCAATGATAGAAAGTGTTTAAAAGAAGCATCTATGGCAAAACTGTATGCAGCAGAGGTAGTGCAGTGGGTAGCCACGGAGGCTGTTCAGGTACTAGGTGGATACGGTTATGGGGTGGAATATCCAGTTGAAAGATATTATAGGGATGCTAAGCTTGCGTCTCTAACTGAGGGAACTTCTGAAATTCAGCGCATTGTTATATCACGTGAGTTAGGAATTTAAATATGGCTTGTGTATTTTAATTTTAAAAGTTGACATTTATCGTTGTCAATTTAATATAATTTGCCTTAAGTAATTAAGTAATTAAGTAATAATGATAGGGGGACAAACGAATGGCAGATGCAATTCCAAGCATGGAAGACGCTCGTGAAGCTCTGAAAAAACACAAGATTGTAATTGCCGGAGTAGGGGAAACGGAACAGGGTAAGATTCCAAATAAAAGTTCATTCCATTTCCTTTCAGAGGCGTCTAAGATAGCAATCCAGGATGCTGGTATTAATAAATCAGATGTGGATGGTCTAATAACAGCGTTTTCATTAGTTGAACATACATTTATGCATTGTACAACATTTGCCGACTATTTTGGTTTTAGGCCAAAATTCTTTTCCTCCGTTGCTATTGGTGGTGCAACTGCTGTTTGGATGGTAGCCGAAGCAGCAATGGCTATTGCATCGGGACAGGCTGATGTCGTACTTTGCGTTAGGGGAGATAATACGCTCTCCGGAATCTCTTCATCTGGGATGATGGCTCTCATAAGAGAAATGTGTCACGCGGAGTTTGAGTTTCCATATGGGTTGACGACACCAGGCGGATATGCTCTTGCTGCTCAGAGATATCTACACGATTATAGCGCGAAGCAAGAACATCTGGCTGCTGTTGCAGTCACTATGCGTAAGCATGCTGGAATGAAAGAAAATGCTATGAATAAGGAACCTTTAACTGTGGAGGATGTTATAAACTCACGTATTATAGCCGAACCTCTTCATAAGTATGATTGTTCCATAATATCTGATGGTGGTGCCGCTTTTATTGTTACAACTGAGGATAAGGCTAAAGAGCTAGGTATTCAAAAACCACTTGTGTACCTGTGGGGGATGGGGCAAGGATATTCACATCAATACCTTACTACTCTAAAGGACTTAAATCAAATTTACAGTGCAATTGAAAGGTCAGGCCAAAGGGCATTTCAAACGGCTGGTGTGGAACCTAAAGACGTTGATATTGCCTTTCTTTATGATTGTTTTACCATAACTGTTCTTTTGGAGCTCGAGGGGCTTGGATTTGTTCCAAAGGGTGAAGGAGGTCCGTTTGCACTTGAGGGCCGGATGGAAATTGGCAAGGATCTTCCTGTTAATACGCATGGTGGGCTTCTTTCCCAAGCCCATCTTGGAGCTATGCACCATGTTGTAGAGGCGACAACGCAACTTAGGGGAGAAGCAGGCCCAAGACAGGTAGAGGATGCAGAGGTTGCACTAGTACATGGAAATGGTGGTATTGTATCCGCCCATAGCACAGTTTTGTTAGGGAAAGAACCACTTTCTTAAAATTGAGGAGAATTGCTACAATGTCTGAAGAAAAGGAATATGCAAAACCATTGCCGGAATTCCGTCCGGAAACTAAGCCTTACTGGGAAGCTTGCAAAAGGCATGAATTTGTTTTGCCTAGATCAAAGGTTACGAATGAGTTTTTCTTCTATCCACGTGCTCTCTCTCCTGGAGAGGATATGTCAGAGGATATAGAGTGGGCCAAAGCAAGCGGGAAAGGAAAGGTATGGACATTTGCCATTCACCACATGGGGCCAACTAAGGCTTATAAGGGTGAGCCACCGTATGTAGTCGCTTTGGTAGAGATGGAGGAAGGGGTAAAGATGATGACCAACATCGTTGAATGCGATCCTAAAGATGTTTATATTGGAATGGACGTCGAAGTTTTATTTGATGATGTGACTCCTGATGTAACCCTACCTAAGTTTAAGCCTGTGAAAAAATAGATGCTTGATTAAGAGAAAAGTTATAGGAATATGGGGAAACTTTAAAAGGAGTTATTTCGCAGGCTTCATCGTAGAGTTATTATTCTCATTAATTAGTGTAAATACTAGTGCGAGGAGCGATTGAAAATATGCCACCTGATTTGACAAGACTATATTACGAAGACTTAAATGTGGGTGATGAACACCAGAGCACCGGTAGAACTGTTACAGAAACAGATGTTGTCGGCTTTGCAGGGTTGTCAGGTGATTTTAACAATATGCATATAGATGAGGAATTTGCTAAAAAGACTGTATTTGGGACGAGGGTCGCTCATGGATTGTGCGTTCTTTCAATTGCTTCAGGACTTTGGTTTACAATGCCTAGATTAGCAACTGTAGCTTTTATGGGTCTCGAGGATTGGCGATTCTCTGGTGCTGTGAAATTTGGAGACACCATCCATATAACACGTAAACTAGTTGAACAAAAAGAACACAAACGCCCTAATATGGGATTCCTTACGTTTGAAGTTAATGTTCATAATCAAAATGGGGATGTTGTACAAAAAGGTAAATGGGTAATCTTAGTTCAAAGAAAAGAAGCTTCCTAAGAAGATGTAAAGGTCTACTGTAAAAGCTATTGAAAATTTTATATCATATAATCGTACCCTTATATAAAATAATTATATCACCATAATCCCAATATTTACAGATAATTATAGCCATTCTAGCTTATATTCATAAGAACAAATTTGTTAAACAATAAAAATTCTCTTGACATTTATATGTAAAGTGTGCTAAAAATCGTATTTAGTAATGATTAATGTGGCAGACCCGAGAGGTGTGGAAGTATTATTAGGATATAAAAAATATTAATAAGAAAGGAGGTATGGAGAGATATGGTTCCAGTAGAAGGTTTGCTTGGTTATGTGCTTTTGTTGGTAGGTACTGTGTTCTTTGGTAATGGATTAACCCTACTGGGGAAAACCGGCGCCAAGGAGGTGGGCGTACTTAATCTAGTGGTGGGTATATTTATTACCATAGCAGCATATCAACTTCACACCCTAGGTCTAACTGCTGCTTTCGCCCTGGTATCCGTCTTTGCCCTGATCTACTTCCAGGTAGCAGGCGTTTTTATATTTGGATATGATGGTAAAGGAGTTGGGTGGTTTTGCCTATTCGTAACCCCTATATTTGTTTGGTATGCTTACTTTTTCTTTGCTATGGGAGAAGCAGGCATGTGGTTCGCCGTATTCTGCTTGGCATGGGCACTGCTTGTTTTTATGGCTTTCTTTGCACTCGCTTTGGGTAAAGCAGTAGCACCCATTGTAGCGTGGTTATTTATTATCGAATCTGTTGTAACGCTTCTAATTCCTGGAATGCTGCTTCTTACTGATAAGTGGAATCCGTTTGGCGGAGTACCTGGGTAATATAAGCTATTAAGCTATAAGCAAGAAGCAAATTATTTTAAGGATAGAATAAGAGAGAGGATTATAATGTTTTTAAATTTTATAATCCTCTCTTTGTATATTTTAAAAGAGAGAGAATACTTATATAAACAGCTCTTTTTCTGTCAAAAGGCCTCCCATCATATAAAATGTATATTTCTTTAATTTGCTTCTATTGTTTCAATATATAGCAATAGAAAAATAAGGCCATAGATAACTTTAGACCGGAATTTATAAATACTTGGCAGGTAACACCAGATGTATCGATTGCCAAGGTGGTGCAATATTTTAAGGATGGGACATCGAGGATGATAAGGCAAGAGAATCCAGAGCTTGAGGAATTTCTTTGGGATGACAGTTCTTTGGCAGATGGCTATTTTACAGAGACAGTAGTGATAGCACAAGAAGAAATGGCAAAGCATTATATAAGGGAGCAAACCTCCAGCATGCCAGAAGAGCTGAAGCTACTTTAGCCGTGGAGTAGCTTTACTTACGCTAGATTGTGGCTAATTCTTGTTAGTTTAGCCATTTTTGTTGCACTTATATAAAGAGTAAAGCATCTCGATAATTCCCTTAATTTTCCCCTCAGGAATTTTTACACCCTTATCATACCTATTTCTACCTTTATTTCTAATAACTTAGCATACTAAAGATGTCTAGACTCTAAATATGTACCACAATTTATTACATACAAAGACATACTTTAAGCTTTAAATTGCTTCCTTTTTATGCAGACCCTCAACAAACAACAAAACAAGAGTCCTAGATAAAAAATCCCTATTAAGGATAAAGACCAACAAGGCCTTCTTATACCTCATAGGGATAATTTATATGCTGTTTAATTACATAAGGCAGGGCCGCCTAAACGGCCCTGCACCAAATCTCACATTTCTCTCCAGACTATTAACCCTGGCTGTACTGTGGAAGCATGAAGCGCTGACGCATGGTGTATTTGAATGGCGTAGCATAGAGAAGCGGTGCAAAATCCTTGTCCGGATCTCTCGTTATAGTCTTAGTCCATATAGTCTGAGCCCCAGGAATAATAAGATTAAATGTGAAGCTGATAAGACCAACTATCTCTGTGGTAGGTACCTGCCCACCCAAATAGTCATAAGGTGTTCCCGATAGATACCAAGAACGAATATCATCACCGGTCGCTGTACGTATGCTCGATGCATCCATCATAAAGCGGTGTCCAGTTCCCATCGCTGGTGGAAGCTCCGACGGAAGATAGGTAACCTCGTGTATACTATGTAGTACATCTGGCTCCGTTGTAATACGATAATTCATGCGTCCCCAGTCTGTCTTTCCATAGAATGTCGGTCTTGCTGAAAGTGGCTTATCGGAGTAACGTCCATTGGCTGTATGGAGGATGTAACCACGGCGTTCCATTAACATGTTGAAGTAGTTATTGTTTGTTCCATGCTCAAATGCGGCAATATAGGCAGCCTTCTTTGGAAATCCAAAAGGCTCTTTTCCCGCAAAGATGCCAGAGTCATTTGAAAGATACATATACGGGTAATATCCCGCTTTATATGTCGTGCCATCCTCTGAATCTACGGTGGCGGCGAAGGTCACTCCAAACTCCATATATGGTCCAATCATCGTATTTTTATGTATAACATACCACCACTCAATTACATCATCGTGCACCTTAATTGGATCAGGCACGACAGCCTGCATACCGGCTTGATCCGCTCGGACAATAAATGCCATCCAGCGGCTTTCTGTATATGTAAGTGGGACAATATCGTAGTCAAATACAGGATCTATCACAGCCTGAGTTAAAATGTGGATTCGATCCCTATCAGCCGGAAGGGGGGGTACTTCTCCTTCATCTAACCATGGATAACTATATTCATTTGCCTGTAAACCCATTTTATATACCTCCTATAAACTATTTTTTTTCTAATTCAACAACACCTTATGAGCCCTGACTAATTGGGAACTGCTGACGAAGTCCATACTTGTATGGAGTTGCGAATCCCCTATAGCTAGCTGGACGTTCATATGTCTCTCTCCAAAGAATCTGAGGAACAGGAATCACGAGGTCAAACACGAAAGAAATCAAACCGGTGATCTTATCTATCTTCAGCTCGGTACCCATATTATCAAACGGCGTACCCTGCATAAACCAGTTAATAGCATCACCAGAAGCCGTACGTGTATGTTCAGGCTTAATCTGGAAGCGGTGTCCCTTAATATTAAATGCAGCTGGTAGCTCTGAAGGTATATATGCCAGCTGCCACTCAGAACTCGATAGATCAGGCCTGGTAACAACCTTCATGTTAAGCTTACCCCAGTCAACTTTACCATAGAAGTAAGGTGGTTTAACCTGCTTATCATCAAACTGACCTGTAGCACTATGCATTAGGTACCCATTACGAGACATTGCAAAACCGAAGAAATCTGTCCCCTTCTCACCACCATGAGTAGTGATTCTGATATAAGACATCTTCTTCGGGAATCCAAGAACACGGCCAGCATCCACTGGAGCATCCCCAGTAAGATACATGTATGGATAATAACCAGCTTTCCAAACATTACCTTTGGGGTCCTTATAAGTAGCTGAGATCGTTACCCCAAACTCAAGGTATGGACCTAGCATAGTATTTATGTGTTCGACATACCAAAACTCTACCAGTTCCGCATCATCCCCATCCCATACGTCAAGGGGCGGATTAGGAACAAGCCTCTTCCTGGTAACTTCAGGAACACTGACAACAAAAGCCGACCAACGGCTATCCGAATAGGTTAGAGGAAGAACATCAATATCCCATAGTGGATCTGCAGGATTAGCTATGATCCAGGTATTTATGTCTCTCTCTACAGGAGGTGGTGGAATCTCCTTTGTAAGTTCCCAATACTTCGTTGGGACATTTAAATGACTAGGCATATCATAAGCCCTCCTTAATAATGGATTTTTTTAATAGGGTTGTCTCCAACCCTTCCTTATTGCCAATCCTTTAATTGGTAAGAAATGAATCTACTTAGTGTGATACTATACCCCATTAACCTATATAAGTTACTTATATCAAAAACATATATGGTTTGTCAAGGGTTTTTTTTTAAATTTAAAAATTTATTAAGTAATAGGCTTAATTTATACAATCGCAAGCAGAAAAACGCCCCAGCTTTTGTTATGTATGAACCTCAGACCGAAAATACTGAAGAGCCAAAGAGGCAAAATCCCCGACCTTGTCTCTGATAATCAAAACAGCATCTCTATCATAAGGAGTAGGGGTAAGGTTAATAATCACCAGCTTTGTCCCTGCACGGAGGGCAACATCTGGAAGCATATTTGCAGGAGATACCTGCAGAGAAGAGCCCAGAACCAAAAACAAATCCGTCTTACGGGTTAACTCCAAGGATCTTTCCCACGGTACATGGGGAAGCATTTCACCAAAAAAAACCGCATTTGGCTTAAGCACGCCACTACACTCCTTACATAAAGGCGGGTTTTCGCCTGAGATTACCCTTTTCATAACACTATCCATAGGATATAGCAAACTGCAATCAAGGCACACCGCTTGTCTCAATGAACCATGTAACTCATGAACATTGCCGGAGCCGGCATCTTGGTGAAGCCCATCCACGTTTTGTGTTATAACTCCCTTTAATAACTCCTTTTTCTCAAACTCCGCTAGCAAATAATGCGCAGGATTTGGCTTTGCGGATTGCCTTACTGGATAAAGTTCAAGTGCATAGGAATAATATCGTGTGGGATCCCTCAAAAAACCATCCAAAGAAACTACAGATTGGTCCATTTTACCCCAAAGTCCAGTACCGGGAGAGCGATAATCTGGTATACCTGACTCTGTGCTAATTCCTGCTCCAGTTAAGGCTACTACATTAGTTGAAGATAAAATAAGGTTGATAAACTCCTTCGCCTTATCATCTAAATTATTCAATTATGAAAGTACCTTAGTTGAGATAAATAAGATAGTATTTTTATAATTACATAATTATTGCTGGGGGTTATTCTTAATAGTAGAGCGAATCTTTTCCCTTAGCTCTGGGGTAATTTTTTCAACCTTATGAACCCACATTATATGCTGGATAGACTTCATTAAAACCTCACCCTCATTATATCCAGTAAATTTCTTTTCGCAATCATTTCCTATGTCCTTACAATGCAGTAGAAAATCCTTGGCCATGCCTTATCTTCCTCTCAATTTTTAATAAAATATCTGTATCGTATCAACAGAATATGAATATAGCAAACCAAAATTAGCGCTATGACTATTAAATAGCTTAGTGCTTTTTAATTAACAAACTATTACATCTAGAGAAAGGCAGCCAAACGAGGCTGCCTTTGATTAACTTAATCAGTTCTTTCAGGTAAGCCAGATGCCCTAGATACAGCATTTATTTCTTCAAGTCTCTCCGGCGTCAGGCTACTAACTTGACCCTGTATCATATTTATTTGTTGAAGCGTTTCCACTACCTGTGGATCGCTATGCATCGGGTTGCCGTAGGTATCTTTAGAGTAGATACTTTCAAATGGCTTGCGTGGTCTCTGCCCCCCTGTTAATGCATCTTCCGCTGCATATCCAAGGGCCATGCCCCAAACAAACCGACAATGATCAGGCAGATTAAATATTTCGGATATCTTTGGTCCTATTCCAGCAAATGAGCAAACTCCCAATCCCAAAGCAACTGCAGTTAGCTGAGCCTGTGCCATTGCCATACCAGACTCACAGGATAGCATAAAATCAACTGCTTCGGTCGGAAAACTTGTGAGACGGGGTTTAGCTGCGTTTTCAATAAAATCTAGACTCCAACCATGAGACGGATTGACTGCACCTAACTTATATAGGTGGGCTAAGTGGTCTGCAATCTCATTGTACCATGCATCCCTTTCTATGAACCAGACAATAATAACAGCGGCCATATCTACAATTGGTATATTGAAAGGAGAAACCACTGGTTTAAGCTTCTCCTTAGTTTCTTTATCGGTAAATACTATAGCCTGTACAGCATTTGCATTACCCATGTGAGAAGCAATGCGGGCTGCTTGTAGAACTGTTTCAACCTTTTCAGGCTCTACAGGTTGAGGCTTAAAATACCTTACGGATCGCCTTGACCCAATAACATCAAAGAAGTCTTTTCTGGGTATATCCATAACTCATGCCCTCCTTAATTTTTGTTTAAAACCAATTTATAATACAAAAACTGACTATGCTATATAAAATAATCTTTGTCAAACAACTTGTTTAGTATTTTAGAAGTATAGATCAAAGCTATGTCATAAAACATCCTTACCTCTAGGCACCCAATATGCTTACTACGCATGTAATTCCATCCATGGCTGGCTGAGCTCCACCCATTGTTTCTATTATTCCAACCTTAGCATCTTTAACCTGCCTATCTCCCGCTTCACCGCGCAGTTGCCATACAATCTCAGCAGTTTGTAATAGCCCTGTAGCTCCTACTGGATGTCCTCTTGACAGAAGTCCCCCCCCAGGATTTACAACAATGTCTCCTCCTAAAGATGTTCTTTCTTCCTCAATTAGTCTCACTCCTGAACCTTTTTCACAAAAACCAAGTGCCTCATAAACTAACATCTCTGCAATTGAAAAAGCATCATGTATTTCAGCTACATCCATATCTTCTGGCCCCAGTCCCGCCATTTCGTAAGCCATACTGGATGTCCTTGAAACATTCTCAGATGGATCACAAGTTAATTTCTCTGGACTAGTATACTTACCAGACTGCGCAACACAACCTAATACCTTAATAGGGATCTTAGTGGCAAGCTTATCTACAAGTTCTCCAGAGCACAGCACTGCTGCTGCAGAGGCATCACCCACAGGACAGCACTGATTTCGCGTCAATGGATCTGCTATCATAGGTGAGTCGAGCACTTCCTCTATAGTTACTTCCTTTCTGTACTGAGCAATAGGATTTAAAGAGGCATGCTTCCTGCTTTTAACTACAACCTTTGCCAATTGTTCCGATGTAACACCATATTCCTCCATATATCTCTTTGCCCTCATAGCATAAAGGGCTGGCATACCCATTCCTTGTGCAACTTCTATATCATCATCCTCAAGGGGAAGTGGTCCACCAGAAAGTATACGGCTTAGGTTTTCAACACCAAGAGCAAGAGCAATATCGTATTGGCCATAGGCTATTGATCTCCACGCTTCCCAGAAGGATAGTGTACCACTTCCGCAAGCTCCTTCCACATTTATAATTGGTTGTCCAACAAGGCCAATCTCTTTAAGGGTCCTCTGTCCAACACCCATTCCCTGGTATACATGCCCACAAAATGCTATCTCTATTTTCCTTGGATAAATACCGGCGTCTTTTATCGCCGCCCATGCTGCTTCGCGCCCTAAGATATGAGCTCCCTTATCAGGGAATCTGCCACATGCTGTCGTTCCTACCCCGAGGATATATACATCCCTCATACCAAAACCTCCTTAACCAATGTTCTATTATTTCTACCCCACTACCTATATTAAACCAACTTCATTGCTTTATGCAAGGATTTCTTTTGATTTTGACAACAATTTGATAAATCCAAGTTGATTCAAAGAAAAAGTAATTGATTTTGAGACTTCATCGAAATATAATAGTTTATTATCAGAATTGTGACTATAAGGAATAGGTTATCTACATCCCGTAACAATGCAAGATATAAACATGCCTGATTGTGTAAAAATAAAGCCGCCGAAGCTAAGCAAAGATGCCAATAGCAACGGCGGCAACCGGAAGGTGGAACTTAATCATAATACACCTCACAAGAATGTTCTGTCAAGGGTTTTGTTAAGCAAAGCAAAAGTGAAAGAGTTATGACCGCAAAGAAACAAGACAAAACCAAAATAGTCCAGATATGGGGAGACATTCTGGATCAAGGGTTTACAAGTGTTCCAAACACACTTCTTCGTTATAGAACAAAACTGGGAATTAAATCACACCATCTTTCCCTAATAATCGATATAATGTCCTTTAAATGGGATACAGAAAACCCATTTCCGAGCTATTCAGCTTTAGCAGAGAAAGCTGGTGTAACCGAAAGAGGGATAATGAAAACGATCCAAGATCTAGAAAAAATAAAACTACTAATAAGAACACAAAGATTTGACAAGGAAACAGGTGCACAAATAACCACTGTTTTTGATTTTCGCCCGTTGGTTCAAAAGCTAACAGATGAAACCCGACAGTCCCAGCCAGAAAACGAACCAGATATTGAAGAAAGACATATTGACCATCTAAAAGGGGGTGAACTAAAGATCACAGGGGGGATGAATTATAGTTCAGGGGGGGGGAGTGAACCACAGTTCACCCAAAGAATACACATATAATAATAAGACTCAAATAAATAAGAAAACCCTTAATGTACAAAATAAATTAAAACAAAAAACACAGGAAAACAGCCAAAAGAAAAACAAAAACGAAGGGGTGCATAAATACTTTAGAAATGGTATTTTTAGAAAAAGACTCTTTGAGATATACGACAACTTGAGCGATACAAAACCAATAGAAGAACTAGTTGAGCAAGGAGCACAGAGGGCCTGTAAAGAAATTGTAATCAATAGAGTAAACCATATTTTTAAGAACAACATAAAAATAAACCCGGATCAAATTGCAGAAGAAGTTAGTTTGGAGTTTCCATATCATAAAATCCCCAATCACATCAAAGATGCAAGAAGGTTTTTTGTTGCAACCGTGTGTAATATTACCGCCAAAAAAATCTCAACATACATAGAAAACAAATAGGCCTTATTATTTTCACCTATATAAATACACAACCCTAGTATGTTTAGTTAAATTTCCCATTAACACCATACACAATGGGCATGATATAAAAAGATTAATACGAACTAGCGCAAACCTATCACTTCCAATATAAATATCAACTTCATGGTATTGTTAAGTTTTTTCATTCTATAAGATCCTCCCTTCCTTACTTTTATTCGCACTACCAATTCCTATCGAAAATGTTAAAATATATGTATGCAAGAACTGGCTAAGTCATCTACAAAATTGGAAGATTTCCCACCCAAACTAAGAAAATTAGGTCGATATTTAATAGAAAATGATGATAATGATCCACTATATAAAATATGTGACAAACTCGGTTTAAATTACGATTCAATCATAACATTGAAGGCTAGATATAAGAATAAATATAATAAAGACTTTGACTTAATGCTGCATGAACATCGAATGGAACCAATTAAGAGGAATAGTCTTAAAATTTATAAAAGTTTGGCAAGTAAGGCTATCTCAGGAAGTATTGGCCAGCAAAAGCTTGTAGCTGAGCTGCTAGGTGATATTAAGAATAAGCTTGAAATCGATCATAAAGTGACTGGATTGTTTGCTTGCTTTAGCCCTAATCCTAAAGTAATGCCGGAAGATATTAAACGTAAGCGTAAAGAAATGAAGCCTGATGGTGTTCAGATCATCGACATTGACTTGGACGACTAAAGGAAGTATAGTGAATGAGGCTATCTCGGGAATGACTAGCTTGAAATATTTAATATTAAGTGTCTTATCCTCATCATCACCGGAGCCGGGTGTTTGTTCGACATAGGCGTTGGGTATTCACCCGTCTCCCCTCTTGATATAACGTCCGTTAATAGGCGTTATATAAGCTATCCACCTTAAATATACTAATCACAAGATGTAGTGTTGGTTCTCAGGGTCTGATATTTTATATACTGTAAACTCGTCGAGGTTGTAACCTGCTTAAATTATTACATTCTTTTTCATGGCTTAATTTACCCTCAATTATCGTAGGTTCATGGTTATTATTGATACAACCGTCATGGTTAATTCATCCCACTTAATAGTTAAATCGCCTATAATTATTGCCTAATTCCATTAAATTATTGACAATTTCAAACATTTTACTGTTAGCAACCCAAGTGATGGAATTAGGCAATACCACAACATGTAGATTAATTAATGACTATCTTATAACAGTAATTAACTAATGATTAGCTGGATTTGCAACACCCCATCATTAGTTCTTTAGAATACCCCAATATCATGTGGACACATGGGTGTGTTATGCCTCTTATATACCTATTCTAATTGATATGATTGAAATTAATTTATAGTCCTGGACTTATTCAAACACGTTTTAAATATATTGATTGAGGGGTAGGGGGGGTGCGTAGCAGCTAATTAAGGCACGGGGAGGGGGTATACCCCTAGGGGTTGCCAGGTACCCTATCCCCCCCACGCTATTTACCTATTCCCCTTGATTCTGGCAAAAAAAACTTGGCTAATACAATCTGCATTTGTTATAGCCTTCACCACCAACTCATCCCAACTCGTAGTATATATAATTAAGATCTAGCTAGCTTTTAACTATTCTTATGCCACTCAAGGTGCCTGTACTGCCAGGGATTGGGGTATTCGTATCGACAACCTTTCTAAAGTTAAAGGTGCCGATAATTCCACTGTAAGCGGTTTTAGGAATTGTTAAAATCACTAACAAAACTATTAATCCTGACAAAAGTAATTTTGAGCTTTCCCTCATTTATTCTTCCATCTTCTGTATTATATCTTCATGAAGATCGAGTATAAGTCCTTTTTCTTCATTTGTGATTTGCTTGCCAGCCATTTTCTGTAATTTATCGAGCATAGCTTTGCTGAGGGCATTAGGACTTTCAGAACGAGCTCCCAGAGAAACTATCTGATTACACTCACCACGCAACAAATCTACACGAAGAGGTACGCCTCCAACAATAAGGTCTTCTATTACAAAAACAGTAAAATTGCCGCCAGCTCGAATATCATCCCATTCATTACAAGTAAGCTCGTTAAAGCCACCAATTGCTAGACCAGGAGCAAAGGAAGACTCCACATTGAGTTGTATACCAACAAACCCGCTTGCTGTTCCATCAGCACTAATTTGAAAGATTCTTTGTAATCCTTCGTCATCGATTACGGAGCCACTTCCATGTCTTGATAATAACATTCAACTCCTCCTACATACCAGGACATACCGAAGCGTTGGGTGCACAAACTGACCCAGCAGGGGGGCAACAAACAGGGTTAGGAGCTGGACATTGTGTTCCAGTTCCACAGCATCCCGATCCTATCAGTATACAACCTCCGGTGCACTCTTTCTGACCTGGGGGACAACTGGAAGGGGAAGGTGTCGGGGTTGGACCACTCGGTGGGCCTCTAAAAAGAGTTATGTCGCACCCAAGGTCAGCGAGGTTCGTAAAGCCATCCCCATTACAATCCCCATTACCGGGTGCTGGAGTACCTCTGAATGCATTAATTATTGGGCCCAAGTCAGCTAAATTTACAAAACCGTCCGCATTTGCATCTCCTGGTTCAAATCCATCTCCTCCAGGAGGCGGAGGACCACCACAATTGAGTAGGTCCAGGCTAACATTTAATTCGCTTAGTACATTCTGAATCGTAACAGCAACACTGATAGTATCATTCCCAGCAAAGAGTAGTCCTACGATATTATTATTAAGGTCCAGGACCGCCGCTCCGGAATCACCTGTTAGTGACATGCTTGAACACGGCGGGTTCTCACAAAGCCCACAACTGTCATCAGGAGCAGCCCTGAAGGTTTCCAGGATAATAGCAACCCCACCACAAATATAAGAAACCGGTACGGTCATATTTACCAAATTTATCCTTCCAAAGGTCAATCCTGTACTTCGTCCACTCTTTTTTACACACATGCCTAACGTTGGGGTACCAGGGGTAGTGGTAGGAGGGCCGATGTCCCTAATAATATTAGACGTTTCCTGATCACTACTCTCTACAAACGCAGCATCGACCAGGTTGGGTCCAGGGAAATTGATTGTCACTACCCTGCTAAGGATGCCGATAGGCATTGTGCCGCTTAGTGTACAAACAGGATCAGCATCCCGCGCTCCAGGATGCAACTCTACCAACCCAGGTGGACCATTCTCACAAAGAAGTATACCAACAGCGGCACCAATATGGTTATTAGTAACATAACCAATCTTACCTGACGCATTATCACAGGCTTTGAACCCAGTTGTCCCAGAAAAACAAATTTTGCCTGTTAGGCCTTGGTTAGTGCTTGTAGATGTTCCCATCGGAACTGGCATTGGAAGTTTTTCAGCATGGCATAGGTCACAACTATTTCCTCCGTTATGAATCACAATCTTGGAGATTTTTTCTGCTACTACAGGCATCCCTCCCAGGTTTGAGGGCAGGTCAGGCATCGGAGCATCTTTATCAACTAGCACCACAAATTCCATTCCCCCTTCTTCTCTCGATCCAATGCCGATTCCTATCACACCAG
>JALLOG010000686.1 GCA_027717645.1 Desulfobacterota bacterium AH_259_B03_O07 | reverse complement strand
GACCATCGTCGTTGTCTTTACCATCTTCATCTGGGACCATTGTACGAAATCCTCCACCTTCACCAAATGTATCTAGTGTAATCGTCTCTGGGCACCCTAAATCACTAAAGCGATAAAGGTCTCCACCCGGAAGGAATGGAGGCATTGGACGTCCACCACCTCCAGAGTCAGCTGTACCTAGATAGGCCTCGTTAAGATAGGTTTCCAAAGTCCATGTATAGAAATTTA
>JALLOG010000685.1 GCA_027717645.1 Desulfobacterota bacterium AH_259_B03_O07 | reverse complement strand
CTAGTACCCTGTCAATAGTTAAGGATTTATGCATATGTGCTGTAGGATTCTTTAGACCATTGCTATGGTTCTTTACCGTAACGGCAGCAAGATGTTTTCTCGTTGTTTTGTATTGATTCATATGTCTTCTTGCCATCATCGCAAATGCACTTGGAAATGTGTATCCGACTTTCACTTCATTCTCCCAGTCTCCTGCTTTGGCGAGAAATTCTGTAACCATTGGAGTGGAA
>JALLOG010000684.1 GCA_027717645.1 Desulfobacterota bacterium AH_259_B03_O07 | reverse complement strand
TCAAATGAGAAATGATTGATTATCTAACCCCAAATGAGTATTATCGGAATTGGTTAGAAAACACAAAAACAAAAGGAGGCAATGTGTCACTAACGTACTGAACTAGTACAATAGCTTAAAAATAGCCAGAGAGTGGTTTATTATATATTTTCCACCCTCTGTGGGAGTTAAAGCCTATCAAGTTACTATTATTTCCTAATCCGATACCCCAAAGAGCACAATTCAGGTCCT
>JALLOG010000683.1 GCA_027717645.1 Desulfobacterota bacterium AH_259_B03_O07 | reverse complement strand
ACCACTGTTCCCCGGGCAAAATCGGTTGCTCCAGTCTTGTTACGCAAGTGGTAAAGCATGACTTCCCGGTTGTCCTCCAACTGCAGACTAAACCAGTCCCAGCCGACCTGGTTTTCAGCCAGTTGATTCAAGCCGAACTCCTTATCCATCCAGCTTTCCCCCTCCACCTGAAATTTCTCTCCAGTGATGGAAAGCACTCCTTGAGTGGACAGTCGGGTGAAGCTGTAGTAC
>JALLOG010000682.1 GCA_027717645.1 Desulfobacterota bacterium AH_259_B03_O07 | reverse complement strand
CACGTCGACTCCCTCGTCCTTGAGCTCATATCTTAGTCCTTCAGCAATCAATAGGTTATGACCTTTAGTTGCAGCGTAGTTAGTCCAAAATGGAGTCCCCTGAAAAGCAACCATCGAAGCAAGAAAGATAATCCCACCCCTTTTTCGTTCTGCCATTTTCCTCCCGAATTCATGGGCTAAAATTAGAGGCGCTCGGCAATTGATATCGAGCATACGTAACTCGTCCTCTAAAT
>JALLOG010000681.1 GCA_027717645.1 Desulfobacterota bacterium AH_259_B03_O07 | reverse complement strand
GCGCAGGAACACTGCCAGCGCATCAACAATATTTTCACCTGAATCAGGATATTCTTCTAATACCTGGAACGCTGTTTTTCCGGGGATCGCAGTGGTGAGTAACCATGCATCATCAGGAGTACGGATAAAATGCTTGATGGTCGGAAGTGGCATAAATTCCGTCAGCCAGTTTAGTCTGACCATCTCATCTGTAACATCATTGGCAACGCTACCTTTGCCATGTTTCAGAAACA
>JALLOG010000680.1 GCA_027717645.1 Desulfobacterota bacterium AH_259_B03_O07 | reverse complement strand
CTGAGCCCAATTTGGTATTCGAAAACGTGCTGAAAGACCTTAAGAGAAGTGGCACTAACAAGGGGTCGCGTCTCAACATTTGACAAATAATCCCCCCATTTTCCCGATTTCCTTTGATTTTAAAGGCTCAAGTCTACAATTGACAATTGTTTCAATTATTTTTCTTCTTCCCCGTTATATTTTTGAATTATCTTTACTTCCCTCATCATGAACTTCATGCTTCTCGTCTTCATT
>JALLOG010000679.1 GCA_027717645.1 Desulfobacterota bacterium AH_259_B03_O07 | reverse complement strand
AGAGTGCACCGGAGGTTGTATACTGATAGGATCGGGATGCTGTGGAACTGGAACAGGTGTAGGAAGGGGGGTCGGAACTGGAGTAGGTGTAGGAACTGGTGTAGGAACTGGTGTAGGAACTGGGGTCGGAACAGGTGTAGGAACTGGAATAGGTGTAGGAAGGGGGGTAGGAACTGGGGTCGGAACTGGGGTCGGAGTAGGTGTAGGAGTTGGATTACCAGGAATAGGTGTAGGAG
>JALLOG010000678.1 GCA_027717645.1 Desulfobacterota bacterium AH_259_B03_O07 | reverse complement strand
GGTTAAGAGATATATCGATGTGCCTCAACGCGTCACTTCAGAAATTGACTTGACAGATAATAGAGTAATTGCAATAACGGGGAAAGATGATGTCAGAACTGAAATCATGGCAAATGGACATAGCCTTATTGCTGATGAACCCGTTGAAGTTGGAGGAACTAATGATGGTCCTTCACCATATGATTATCTAGTTGCAGCACTTGGTTCATGTACGTCTATGACAATTCGTATGTATGC
>JALLOG010000677.1 GCA_027717645.1 Desulfobacterota bacterium AH_259_B03_O07 | reverse complement strand
CTACATTGGTTGGCGTGTTCCACTACAAATGAAATCGAGCCAGTGAATTCACCACCAACTGAGACACCTTGAAATAGTCTCAAAAAAGTTAGGAGCAGAGGAGCTGCAACACCGATATGTGAATATGTAGGTAGCACGCCAACCAATGTAGTGGGTATAGCCATCATTATCACCGAAATCTCTAAGGCTCTTTTCCTTCCAAGCTTATCCCCTAAGATTCCAAAGATCACAGATCCTATTG
>JALLOG010000067.1 GCA_027717645.1 Desulfobacterota bacterium AH_259_B03_O07 | reverse complement strand
TTAAATTATTTTACTTTGTCTTGATACAAAGTAACAAAAATCAAGGGCTGTCAAAAAATTAGGATTTATTAAATCAATTCCTACAGCTAAAAATATTTAATTCACCCCCAACCCTAAATCTTTTCTTAACGCTTTCGAAATTGATTTTGGCAATTTTTTGAATGCCCGTTTAAACCATTTTATCCCTAAGAGGTTTAGAGAATCTCGGCTGTTTAGATTTTGTGATCCATTACTTTTTTAAATAAAGTGGTCTTATCATATACATCATTGGTCAGTCTAATTTTAAAAACCTCGGAAAAGGTTTCGACTATACTATTCTCTACTATACACATACCGATATCTTCTTCATTTCCCAGAAGTTTTTTGATTGAGGTTACTTTTACATCCTTAATTCCACACGGCACAATCTTCTCGAAATATGATAAGTCTGTGTTTACGTTCAAAGCGAAACCATGGTAGGATATCCATTTTTTTACACCAATTCCTATTGATGCAAGTTTTTCTCCATTTACCCACACCCCGGTATATGCCCTATTTCGCTCTCCTCTGATACTAAAATTCTTGAGGGTGGCTATAATCACATCTTCGAGATTTCTAAGATATTTATGAATATCCTTATTATAGTTACTCAAGTCAAAAATCGGATATACGACCAATTGCCCAGGTCCATGGTAAGTAATATCTCCACCCCTACTTATCGTTTGAAAGTGTATACTATTCTCAACCAGTTCGTTATGATTCATCAGTAGGTGTTCTAGTTTTCCCCTTCTACCTATAGTAAATGTTGGTGGATGCTCCAGGAGTAAAAGCGTATCACCAATTTCGCCATGCTTTCTTTTTTCGAGTAGGGATAGCTGAAGTTCCAAAGCTTTTTTATATGGGACTGTGCCCAGTTTGTATACTCTTAAACCGTCCATGCTTATAGTTTATATGTTTTGACTTCTAATTAAACATAAAATAAGAATTATGGATTCTAGGTGCAGGGTACAGGATACAAGCAAGAAGGACTGTGGATAATGCATCACGCATCTTTAGATGTTCCTAGCCCTTCCAAGTGCATTTAATGCTGCCTCCATTAAGGCCTCTGAGAGCGTAGGATGTGCATGTGGAGTCAAGGCAATTTCAAGTGGTGTGGACTCTAGAGTTTTTGCAACTCCAATTTCTGCTATTAGCTCTGTAGCGCCATGACCAATAATATGAGTTCCGAGTATTTCTCCACTCTTAGAATCGGATATTATTTTAACAAATCCCTCAGTGTTACCAGACGCAATTGCCTTTCCGTTTGCCCTAAATGGAAATTTGCCAATCTCTACGTTTATACCCTCCTCTTCAGCTTTATCCTCTGTAATACCGATTGAAGCTATTTCCGGTTGGCAATATACACAACTGGGAATTCTGTCATAATGAACCTTGGTTGGTTTGATGCCATACATTATTTCAGCCGCAATGACGCCTTCTTCAGACGCCTTATGCGCCAGGAGCGGGGGACCTATCACGTCACCTATAGCAAATACATTAGTACAAGTTGTTCTGAAAGAGTCGTCGGTTTTTATGAAACCTTGATCATTTAACTCTATCTTTAGGTCTCTTAAACCCAGATCGTCCGACTTCTTATAATAACTTAGGGATGTCGGCGCTGTATTGGCTACCGCATTTCTGCCTACTGCTATGAGGAGTTTTGAGGCATTTATAGAACTTAATAGATTACTTGAGGTATTCTCAACCGTCACCTTAACTTTGGTTTTCAATATCTTGCAAGTATTATATTTTGTATTAGTTAATACAGTAATTCCCGCTTTTCTAAAGGTCTTTTCGAGCTCTTTCGCTACTTCTGAATCGGTTCCTGGAAGTAGGTGGTTTTCCATTTCCACAATTGTTACTTTGCTACCAAATGTGTTGTAAACATATGCAAATTCAACCCCTATATAACCTCCTCCTATAATAACAATTGAATCAGGAAAATCGCTTGACATGATAGCTTCATCACTTGTCATGACAAACTTGCCATCGATTTCGATACCCGGAACCGTTTTTGGTACAGACCCCGTGGCTATTAGAATGTTTTTTGCTTCAATTTCAATCTCTTGATTGTCATTTTTTATTCCTATCTTCTTATTGGTAATTAATTTGCCAGTGCCTTGATAGCTCTTGACTTTATTCTTCTTATAAAGAAATTCGACACCCTTCGTTAAAGTCGATGATACGCCTCTGCTTCTTTCGATTACTTTTGAGTAGTCATATGAGAGGCCTTTGATATTTACTCCAAAGCTATCAGATTTTTTACAGTACTCATAAATTTCAGCGCATTTTAGGATCGCTTTGGATGGTATACATCCCCAATTAAGGCATACCCCTCCCGGCTTGTCTCTCTCGATTATTGCAACATTCATACCTAATTGAGCCGCACGGATTGCTGCGATATAACCTCCAGGTCCCGAACCTATTATAGCCAAATCATATTTTTCCATGGCATATTAGTATAGCCAGGGTACAATTAGGGTCAATAAGACTATTATTCCCTGATGTTAAGTAATTAGGTATAATACAATAAAATTGGTTTAAAACTGACTCAGACATATAGAAATAAATAACAAAAAGATAGTAAAATGAGTAGATTTGTAGAAAAAGATAAAGAAATTTCTGAAGATGAGGCGATTGAGACACAGGAATGGATCGATTCCCTCGAACATGTTATAAAAAGTGGCTCACTGGAAAGAGTCAAACGTTTGCTCAAACAGCTTCACATTCATTGTAAGAAGGCCGGGATTGATGCTCCATACGCTGCGAACACTCCTTATATAAATACAATTCCTGTTGAAAAACAACCCGTATTTCCTGGTAGTCGTGAAATTGAGCGAAGAATTAAAAGCTTGATCCGGTGGAATGCAATGGCTATGGTGGTTAGAGCCAATCGATTGGAAGAGGGTATCGGAGGACATATTTCAACATATGCATCCGCTGCGACAATTTATGAAATAGGTTTTAATCACTTCTTCCGGGCGAGGACAAAGGAACAAGAGGGCGACATTGTCTACTTTCAGGGTCATGCATCTCCTGGAATATATGCAAGGGCTTTCTTGGAGGGGCGCCTGCCAATAGAAAAGCTCGGAAATTTTCGTAGGGAATTGCAGCCTGAAGGTGGGCTTTCATCTTATCCGCATCCCTGGTTGATGCCAAATTTCTGGGAGTTTCCAACGGTATCAATGGGGTTGAGCCCTATTATGGCAATTTATCAAGCACGTTTCAATCGCTATTTAGAAGATAGGGGTCTTAAAAAAAGATCTGATGCAAAGGTCTGGTGCTTTCTTGGCGACGGAGAGGCCGATGAACCAGAATCACTTGGTGCTATAACATTGGCATCACGTGAGAAGTTAGACAATCTCATATTTGTAATTAATTGCAATTTGCAGAGGTTGGATGGTCCGGTTAGGGGAAATGGAAAAATTATCCAGGAACTAGAGGCCATTTTTCGGGGAGCTGGTTGGAACGTTATCAAGGTAATTTGGGGTAGTGATTGGGATCCACTAATTGCAAAGGATCATGATGGGGTTTTAGTGGGACGAATGGAAGAAGCAGTTGATGGGGATTACCAGAAATATATTGTAGAATCTGGGAAATACATTCGTGAACACTTTTTTGGGACTGACCCTCGGTTAGTAGAGCTCGTAAGAAACTTATCTGACGAACAGCTCCAAAAACTAAGACGGGGGGGACATGATCCTGAAAAGGTTTATGCAGCTTATAAAGCGGCTGTGGAAAATGAAGGATCTCCAACCGTTATACTTGCCAAAACAATTAAGGGATATGGACTGGGTGAAAGCGGGGAGGGAAAGAATATTACTCATCAACAAAAGAAATTAAATGAGGAAGAACTTCGCGAATTTCGCTCCAGATTTGGCATACCTATTTCGGATGAAGAAGTATCAAAGGCACCTTTTTATAAACCGCCTGATGGCAGCCCTGAAATGAAGTACCTTCATGAAAGACGAAAAGAACTTGGAGGTTATATTCCCAGTCGAAAAGTAGAATGCGAGCCTCTTAAGACACGATCAAAAAAAATATTCGAGGAATTCTATAAAGGTTCTGGGGACCGTAAAGTTGCTACGACAATGGCATTCGTGAGATTGCTCTCCAAGCTGCTTAGGGATGATGAAATCGGGAAATTTATTGTTCCTATCATCCCTGACGAAGCAAGGACATTCGGAATGGAATCTCTGTTCAGACAGGTCGGAATTTATTCCCATGTCGGACAAATCTATGAACCCGTTGATAAAGATACACTTCTGTATTATAAGGAGGCTAAGGACGGTCAAATATTGGAGGAGGGTATCACAGAAGCAGGTTCAATGTCTTCTTTCATTGCAGCGGGAACCGCTTATGCAACTCATGGATTAAATACTATTCCTTTCTTTGTATTTTACTCCATGTTTGGGTTTCAAAGAATTGGTGATCTCGTTTGGGCTGCCGGGGATATGAGATGTAAAGGCTTTTTGGTTGGAGCGACTTCTGGGCGTACTACTCTGGCAGGAGAAGGTCTCCAGCATCAAGACGGTCACAGTCATCTATTAGCGTATTCCGTTCCAAACCTAAAGACCTATGATCCGGCCTTTGCTTACGAAATAGCTGTCATCATCCAAGATGGCATACGTCGAATGTATGAAAACCAGGAGAACATATTTTATTACTTGACGGTGATGAACGAGACATATCCTCAGCCTTCCATGCCTAAAGGCATAGAAGAAGGGATCCTTAAGGGAATGTATAAGTTTAGAGCTTCTGAGAATAGAGATTCGAGTCTTCACGCTCAGCTTCTAGGAAGCGGCGCAATTTTGAATGAGGCTTTAGAGGCTCAGAAAATATTGGAAGAAAGCTACAATGTTGCGGCGGATGTCTGGAGCGTGACTAGCTATAAAGAACTTTATCAGGACGGTCAAAACACTGAGCGCTGGAACATGGTGCATCCGGCAGAGATAGGCAAGATTCCATATATTTCGCGATGCCTAAATGATGCTCCCGGCGTGTTTGTAGCTGCTACTGATTACGTTAAGGCCCTTCCGGATTCAATTTCACAATGGTTACCCAGACCCCTGGTTTCATTGGGTACGGATGGTTTCGGAAGAAGCGGAAGCCGTTCTGCACTACGTGACTTTTTTGAGGTGGATTCTAAGTTCATTACCATTGCTGCATTGTATGCTCTGGCTAGGGAAAAGAAAATAAAAGCGGATCTAGTTCAAAAGGCGGTAAAGGATCTAGATATAAATCCTAACAAATTAAATCCGTTGGTATCATAAGGATAAAGAAGTTTCATGACTATAGAATTCAGTTTGCCAGAGTTAGGTGAGGATATCGAGACAGGTGATGTGATAAGCGTTTATGTATCCGCAGGAGATGAAGTTACTAAGGACCAACCAGTCATGGAAATAGAAACGGATAAAGCAGCTATAGAGGTGCCTTCCCCTGTAAGTGGAGTTATCAAGGGAGTACATGTTAAGGAGGGAGAAACTATAAGGGTTGGACAACTTCTTCTTACAATCGACGATCTAGGAGGTGAAAAAGAAGGAGTTTTAGTTGAAGAAGAAGCACATGAAAAGGAAGAAAGTATTGAGCTTGAAGTTGAGGATAGCAAAGAGGAAAAGGAAGTTGAAGAGAAAATCGAAGCGAGAATTAAGGGAAATGACAAGGAAGATGATACAAAAGCAAGAGACATAACGATTACCAGGAATGAAGATGAGGAAGGAAAAGTGGTTGAGTTTACCCGATTGGCTCAATCTGAAACGAGGAAAGAGCCTGCTAAAGATCGGGCAGCTGCTTCTCCCTCTGTTCGGAGGCTTGCACGAGAGATCGGTGTAGATATATCTCAAATTAAGGGTTCAGGTCCAGGAGGCAGAATTATTGAAGAGGATGTAAAGAAGTTTGCAAGCGAACAACTTGCCGGTGCGCAAATCAAACTGGTGACTCAAGGTGAAGAAACCATACCTCTACCCGATTATACAAAGTGGGGTGAAATTGAAAGAGTATCGATGTCTAAAGTACGCCGCTTGACAGCGGAGCGTTTGAGCTCATCGTGGAGAGCACCCCATGTAACCCAACACGACAAAGCAGATATAACCGAATTAGAAAAAGCCAGAAAGGAATTTGGGAAAAAAGTCCAAGAGGCTGGTGGCAAATTAACCATGACTGCAATAGTTATCAAAGTTGTTGGCTCTGCACTGAAAATATTTCCGAAATTTAATTCCAGCATTGATATGGAAAATAGTGAAATAATATATAAGAAATACTATAACATTGCAGTTGCAGTCGATACCGACAGAGGGCTCCTAGTACCGGTCATTAAAGATGTTGGTAAAAAGAACTTGATTGAGATTTCGATTGAGCTTGCTGAGATTTCTGAAAAAGCGCGGAACAAAAAAATCAGGGTTAACGAGTTGCAAGGGGGTACATTCACTGTAAGTAATCTTGGAGGCTTAGGGGGCACATACTTCTCACCGGTTATTTCTGCACCAGAGGTTGCATTACTAGGAATATCCAGGGCTAATATCGAACCTGTATTCATGAACGAGCAATTCAAACCAAGACTAATGCTTCCATTCTCTTTATCCTATGATCACCGAATCATAGATGGTGCTGATGCGGTTCGCTTCTTGCGGTGGATTGTTGAAGCTCTTGAACAACCCTTCAAACTTATGCTTGAAGGATAAAATTTTTCTATTCTAAAAAATAAAAATGAATTTTATTTGGGGTAATCTGTGTGCATCTGTGGCTAAAATTTTGATTAATGAGTGAAAAACTAAAATCTACCCAAGTCGCAGTCATTGGCGGAGGTCCGGGCGGTTATCCCGCTGCATTCTTGGCTGCGGATCTTGGTTTAGGTGTCACGTTAGTAGACCCAGAAGCAAATCCGGGTGGAGTGTGTCTTTATCGTGGCTGTATTCCATCAAAGGCCCTTCTTCATGCCGCTAAGGTTATTACGGAAGCACAGCAAGCTTCAAATTGGGGGATTAAATTTAATGAACCTGAAATTGACATTGATAAATTGCGAGATTGGAAGGATAGTGTTGTCAACAAATTCACGAATGGTTTAGGTCAATTATCGAAATATCGAAAGATTAAATATATTCAAGGACGAGCAAAATTCGTAGATAACAAGAAACTTAAGATACAGAACCAGGGTGGGGAAGAATTGTTGAGTTTTGAAAATGCAATAATTGCAACTGGATCACGACCTGCCGAGCTTACCAATCTTACTTTTGATTCTTCCAATATTCTTAATTCCACATCAGGTTTGGAATTGCCTGAAGTGCCAAAGACCATGTTGATAGTCGGAGGTGGGTATATTGGTCTGGAACTCGGCAATGTTTATGCCGCTCTCGGAACAAAGGTATCAGTTGTTGAAACGACATCCGGGTTAATGCCCGGCGTGGACAGAGATCTTGTTCTGGTGTTATCTAAAAGGTTAAAGACGATTTTCGAAGAAATAATGCTCAACACTACTGTTATCGATATGAAAGAGGAAAAATCTGGAATACGGGTTAATTTTGAAGGAGCTGATATTAATAGCGATAAACAACTTTTCGATAAGGTTCTCATATCTGTTGGTAGAAAACCGAACTCAGAAAACCTTGGATTGGAAAACACAGACGTGGAAATCGATAAATGGGGTTTTATAAAGGTCGATGAGCAGAAGCGAACTTCAAATCCAAATATATTTGCAATCGGTGATGTTGCAGGTGAACCAATGTTAGCTCATAAAGCGACTCATGAGGGACGTGTCGCAGCTGAGGTAATTGCGGGACACAATGTCGCATTTGAACCCCGGGCTATACCAGCAGTTGTCTTTACTGATCCGGAGATTGCGTGGTGCGGTTTAACTGAAACTCAGGCAAAAAAGGAGAACCAACAAGTTAAAATAGCACGTTTTCCATGGGGTGCGTCGAGCAGGGCAAGCACCCTGGATAGGAATGACGGAGTAACAAAACTGGTTGTAGATCCCGAAACTGAACAGATATTGGGTGTTGGAATTGTAGGTTCCGGCGCGGGAGAATTGATTGCTGAAGGTGTCCTGGCTATCGAAATGGGGGCGAATGTTACAGACGTTAGATTGAGCATACATCCACATCCAACATTGTCGGAGACTATTATGGAATCTGCCGAAGCATTTTTAGGACTGAGCACCCATATTTATCGTTCCAAAAAGAGGACAGCAGAAAAGAGATAGAATAGGAATTATTTCTCGAAAAATTATTACAAATGCTGATGCTTTATATTTACCTGATTTATTCATCCCTTTGAACTCGGCCGAAAATTATTAGTATGAATGCAGCTAAAATTGCTACACTTCCCAAAACAAACAATGGAAGTTTAATAAGTAATGATGCAAGCAAACCTGCACTAATTCCTGATAGAGCTTCGGCACCGACTTGGAGTGACTGATTGTTACCCATAACTCTCCCCTGTTCTTCCCCACTGACTAAAATAGATAACATCGATGCACAAGAAGGCAATCAAACGGCTAAGGTAAGTCCTGATAAAAACAAAGTAATCCAGAGTGAATTCACAGAGGACGGAATTATGACGAAAAGCATGAAAAAACCTGTTAAGAATGCTGAACTTACAGTTATTGCTCGTGGAGTGTAGCGACTCGCTAGAAAACCGGTTAGCCAGATATTAGCTAAAACAATTGGTACTCCGACCCATGCGATAAATAACCCCGTGGCAGAGCCACGGGGTTATTTACTACTGGTCGTCGTGAGAGGCTGAGAGCTGCAACCGAAAAGAACTTAAAGTCCGTAGGTTACACAGAATGGGATGGGTTATTTTTAAAGCCAAACAATTATGATAAGAAATCGGTAAATCCTTTTAAGAGTTCGACAAGAAAGAAGATCGAAGAAAAGGGGTATACAATTGTTGTTAACATTGGTGATCAATTCAGCGATTTAGCAGGAGGATACGCCGAAAGGGTCTTTAAGCTACCTAATCCCTATTATTTTATACCGTAACAAAATATAAAATCTTCTTTGCGCATTTATGATAAGAGGGATATTTCTATCCAGTAACAAAACCGTTCGCCGTGAGCCTGCTGTGAGTTTAAACGAAAGGGCGAGTCGAAGCGTAGTCTTACATAAGACTTAACATCCTTCGACGGAGCTCATGAAGTCCGGTTTTAAATAGGGTCATAATGTTGGGTTACAAAATCCTTTCACACTGAGCAAGTCAGAGTGCAAACTTTCAGCAATAGAATCTCTTGTCGTTCATGAGTAGTCATTAATAAAACTCGCAACCTCATTTAACATTACTTCGGGATTTTCCATGCAGTCGTGTCTAGCATCTGGTATTTGTATGGATCTTATTTCGTTATTTCCAGCGGTCACTGCAAGCTTTACCAATTCATCGATCTCCCATTGTTGGACATTGTAGTCATTCTCTCCTCGCATGAAGAGAATTGGTATATTTATTTTTTCGATGTGTTTAAAGGCCTTAGCAGCGTCCGCGTGTGGTCCCATCATGAACCACCAGGTTTTATAAGTGAATGGATCGTTATTTATTGGTTCAGGAGTTGGTCCTCTTGATTTATAGATTATAAAGGTCTCATCATTTTTGCTGTTATAGGGGTCATCACCAAGTATCATTTTTGCTTTCTCATAAATTTCTTCGTAAGTAGGTGTGCCACTCCATTTTTGTAATCGCATTCTATGTGCCTCATTTGTCGAATAATGAACTCCTTCTAGAATTAATCCCTTTATAAGTGGATTGTTTCTTTTTGAGGCCCAGTATACGACCATACTCGCACCCAGGCTATAGCCAAGTATAAATATATTTTTAAAACCTTCATTTATGAGAAAATCGACTGCTGCATCGATGTCATTTATGGAATCATCAAAAATTCCTTTTCCGGTAATTTGTCCAGCGTATGCGAGTCTGGAATTGATTGACAAGGAATTGAATCCCTGCTCTAGAAGTGCATGTGGTAGGAGGCGGGGGGTACCCCTAGCTAGAAAGTGACCCAGCAATCCATGGATTTGAACCACAGTTGGAATCTCAAGTACCGCTTCTATCTGCTTATAGTCTTGGGTAACGAGCACAGAGCTTACTAAAAACCCATCAGAAGCCCTTAGCCTTACCAGACTCTGTTTTTCATGAATTTTCGTCTCAATCATCATATCGTTATTTACAAAACTAGATTTAGAAATTCTCGATTAAAATCTATCAAGCCATTCAGTAATGGTCCTTGCCAAATCGTTGTGATTGTTATCAAAAGAGTGGTTAGCATTTATAGCGGCATGGGTTACATTTTTGTTTCCAGCCTCTAATGCTATTTGACAAAGATCTTCAGACTCACGCCTTTCAATTATCTCATCATTCGATGCGTGAATTAGTAGAATTGGTAATTTTGTTAAATTTCCGATTTGCTTATAGGCTTTTGCTCCTTCGGCCTCCGGACCGGCTAGTGCCCACCATGTTCTAAGTGTGTAGATTTCAGTATGCTCAGGAAGATAAGTATGTCCATGTGCTTTTTTTATTATTATCATCTCGTCTTGCGTAGTATCTAATTTGCTATCGGGCTTGAAAATTTTTTTCGCCTTTTCATATACCTCATCGTAGCTTGGTTCACTCCCAAAACGTTCCCATCTTCTGCGAATTGTATCAGCGATGGAATAGGGAGTAGCAATTGCAATAACCCCATTTATGGCAGGGTACTTTTCTATGTCATTTCTCAGTGCGCAGTATCTTAAAGCGATACATCCCCCAAGCCCATGACCTGCAATTATGATTTTCTTGAAACCTATATTCCTAAGATAATTACAGACGGCATCAACCTGAGGGATCGTATCGTCGAATATTCCAAATCCAAAAAACAGTCCCAGGTTTGCAAGAAGTGTGTTCATTGTAACCGAAGAGTAATCTTGATCAGCAAGTATGCTGGGCAGGTAGTGTTCGGTTTCATCAAGAAGATTTCCTAAGACGCCATGGAGACGAACAATTACAGGTTTGTGTTCTAGGTGATCTGGGTGTGTGTTAATATTATAAAAAAGTGCATCGATTTTGAGGTGGTTGTAGGGAATCGAAATTATTGTGCCAGAGTATTTTTCTACGGTGTCTGAGTTCAACTTATCTCTTCTTCCTAAATGTTCCTAAGCCTTTCCATACACTGGTATTCCTGCACCACTGATTGGTTTTGAATCATCAGAGGAAAGAAATATTATCACGTTAGCTATTTCTTCGGGTTTCACCCATTTCGAAAAATCCGCATCCGGCATATCCCTTCTATTTGCAGGAGTGTCTATCGTGCTTGGTAGAATAGCGTTTACATTTATGTCGTAATCTTTGACCTCATCTGCGATTGTTTCTGTTAGATTTAAAACGCCTGCTTTTGCTGCTGAATATGCACCCACACCTGCTGATCCCTGTAATGCGGGGCGTGAAGATATGCTAATTATTTTCCCATAGTTTTGCTTAATCATATGGGGAAGAACCTTTTTTGAACAGAAGAAAGTAGTTTTCAAATTAAGATTTATCATATGATCCCAGGTTTTTTCATCTGTATCAATCATGTATGAATACGCGAATCCACCAACCATATTTACCAAAATATCTATCTTTTTGTATTTCGCAATGGTGCTCTTAATTAACCTTGATACGTTCCTTTCTTTTGTAACATCAGATTTTATAAATACAATATTTCTTTTGTGTTTTCTCACTAATGACATGCATTCTTTTTTCTCTTTTTCAACTACGTATGAACATGCTACTTTTGCATTTTTCTTCAGAAGCTCTAAAACCACCGCTCTTCCCAATGCACCAGTTCCTCCTGTAACGATTGCGACCTTGTTTTTTAAGGTTCTCATTTATGACTCCTTTGTGTTCTGAAATATGATTTGCGAGTATTATTTTAAACCATAATCTGGGGTAGGAAAACCTGGGCTGTTGGTTGGTTGAATTTTTTGCACGGTCGGGAAACCCCGCCTATCGAAAATGTTCATAGTTCACGAGCAATGAGAAGCTGGACATCCATTTACAGGATTAATTCCGAGGTGGCAAAATGCTGTTCACACTGAGCGGAGCCGCGGTGCGAACATAAATACGGTATCTCATCATTCGATTCTTCGACTAGCCCAGGACGGGCCCTTTGATTAAATTCAGGGCTAGGTATGTACGATGCATATGTACGAGAAAATTCCGAATCGAATTTTGTGTAAGTTATTTATCTGAGGACGATAATCCGATATTTCTTGACATTCCTCATCATCTAGTCTTAAGATAGAATTCAAGATATATGTTTCTAAGTTAATGCGATGGATCTATTAATTTCTATGAAAGCCGAAACCATACTTAAGAGTCTTGAACACGGACCTGGAATGATGCGAACTCCTACCGCGCAAGCTAATCTTTTATAGCCGAATTTAGAGAGGACCAGGATAAAAAACTAAAACTATTAAGGGATTATGCGGAGGTTCTAAAGAAAAAATTTGATGGAGACGAAGAATTTTTGATCGAGCATACAAAGATTGGAATAATACTCAAGAAGAAAGTGGACGAAAACATTGAATATGTGGATGCTTGGGAAGGGTGGATCACTTTTACGCGAAATCTTTATGAAGATCTGTTAAATTTCGTAGGAGAATAATTTACTCTATTTTTGCCGTAGCTTGCAATTCCATCTATCTTTGCTAATATTTGTTCTCATTTAAAAAAGAGAATAAAATCCAACCAATAACCACTTACGCTAAATTCTACTTGTCGGTGATAACATCATATAATGGCGAAAGAAAAGACTATCGATTATAAAAGTACTTTAAACCTTCCAAAGACTGATTTGAAGATGAAAGCGAATCTTAATCAGATGGAGCCTGATATTTTGAGAAATTGGGAGGAAAATGATCTATATAAAAGAATTAGACAGTCCTCGAAAGGAAAAACTAAGTTTATTCTCCATGATGGTCCGCCATATGCGAACGGACACATCCATTTAGGTCATTGTTTAAATAAAATACTAAAAGACATAATAGTAAAGTCTAAGACAATGTCTGGCATGGATTCTTATTACGTTCCTGGATGGGATTGCCATGGTCTTCCGATTGAATATCAAGTAACTAAAGACCTAGGTCCTAAAAAGCAAACTAAGTCAACTTATGAGATCAGACAAATGTGTAGAAGTTATGCTGACAAGTTTGTAAATATTCAACGTGATGAGTTTAAGCGTATAGGAGTTTTTGGTGATTGGGAAAAACCGTATCTTACGATGGATTACGGTTATGAAGCTACTATCGCATCTGAATTAGGTAACGTCATGAAATCTGGGAATTTTTATAGGGGGAAGAAACCAGTATATTGGTGTTATCATTGTCAAACGGCTTTAGCCGAAGCGGAAGTTGAATACGAGGATAAATTATCCCCTTCAATATATGTGAAGTTTCCCCTAATTACTGAAGAACTAAAAAAGAGATTTCCAACTATTGAGCGAAAAAAGGTATTCGCATTAATATGGACCACTACACCGTGGACACTGCCTGCTAATTTGGCTCTTGCGGTTAATCCAGACTTTACGTATGTAGCCGCTGATTTTGAGGATGGTGTCTATATTCTTGCTGAAGAGCTTATAGAAAAAGTTCTAGGCGCTGGGACTCGAATTATTGAAAAATTTAACGGAAAGGATATTAGTGGAATTAAATTTAAGCATCCATTTTACGATAGAGAATCCATCGTAACCGAGGGTGATTTTGTCACGCTGGACACGGGAACTGGTATTGTACACATTGCCCCTGGACATGGTCAGGATGATTATGAAATCGGAAAAAAATACAATCTTGATATTTATGCCCCGGTCGACGAAAGAGGTGAATTTACAAAGGAAGTTGAATTCTTTAGCGGTTTATTTGTCTATGACGCGAATAAGAATATAATCGAAAAACTAAAAGATGTCGAAAACCTTCTAAAAGAAGAACAATTGACTCATTCGTATCCCCATTGTTGGCGGTGTAAGAATCCAATTATATTCAGAGCTACACCTCAATGGTTCATATCTATGGAAGAGAATGAATTGAGATCTAAATCGCTAAGAGAAATTGATGAAGTAAAATGGATTCCGGATTGGGGTAAGGAAAGAATTTACAGTATGATTGAGAATCGTCCAGATTGGTGTGTGTCAAGACAGAGAGCCTGGGGAGTACCAATCGTAGTTTTTTATTGTAAGGAGTGTGACTACGTTTTGGAGGATCCAGAATTAGTTTTCCATGTTTCTGAGATTTTTAATAGGCATGGTTCGGATGCCTGGTTTAATCTTGATGTTAAAGAGTTAATGCCCCCAGACACAGCATGTCCCGAGTGTGGTAACAAAGAGTTTGTGAAGGAAACTGATATCTTGGATGTTTGGTTTGATTCAGGGGTTAGTTTTTCTTACGTCTTAGAAAACAATCCTGAACTAAATATGCCGGCCGATATGTATCTTGAGGGTAGTGATCAACATAGGGGATGGTTTCATTCAAGCCTCTTAGTTTCAGTAGGTACTAGAAATAAGGCTCCATACAATTCAGTACTTACTCATGGTTTCGTGGTGGATAAGGAAGGAGAAAAGATGTCAAAATCAAAGGGTAATGTAATTGTACCCTCTGATATAATAAAGAAATACGGGGCTGAAATACTTAGGTTGTGGGTCTCTGCAGAAGACTATAGGGGTGATATTAGAATTTCTACTGAGATTCTGGATAGACTAGTAGAGTCATACAGAAAGATTAGGAATACTTTCAGATATCTTATTGCAAACCTCAATGATTTCGATCCGAGAAAAGATGGGATTGAGTATAATGATCTGGAGGAGATTGATAAATGGATTCTTCACAAGCTTGGTGTTTCTACTAAGAAGATACTAAATGCATACGATCAATATGAATTCCATATTGTATATCATGAACTACAGAGGTTTTGCATAGTAGATTTGAGTTCAATTTACCTCGATTCTCAGAAAGACTTACTTTACACGTTCTATACGACTTCGAAGAAACGTAGATCATCCCAGAACGCAATGTATGTAATTTTAAGCTCACTTATAAAATTATCAGCTCCTATTCTTACATTTACTTCTGAAGAAGTTTGGAGATATATGCCGGGCGATAAAGAAGAGAGCGTGCACCTATCGGCTTTCCCAGATCCTGGGGATATCAGTGAAGAATTTGAAGAAAAGTGGAGCAAACTCCTCCAATATAGAGATGAGATATTAAAAGCACTTGAAATAGCTAGGAATGATAAGTTTATACGTAGTTCTTTGGAGGCGGGAGTGCAAATTTATTCTGGTGATGAAGATAAATCGTTCATTTTGGATAACCTGGAACTGATAAGAGTGCTCTCGATTGTCTCTCACGTTGAGGTAATTAATAAACCGCCCACTGATTCAGATTATGTTTTAAACAGCAGTGAAATTAATGGTTTAATTGTTAAAGTAAAAATGGCTCCTGGTGAAAAATGTGATAGGTGTTGGACATACAGAGCATCAGTCGGAAAGAACTCAACTTATCCTACAATATGTGATAGATGCGTCGCGAATCTTGAGGAAAGGGATATTTGATAATGGTTTAGATTAAATTTATTGAGATTGGCGGGACATACCTGTACTTTCATAAATCTTATTTTGCCTAAATTTCTTTTGTAGGAGCGCCATTCCTGAAACCAGTTCAGGACAGGCTTGGCACGATCATAAAATCGCGGCTGGAAGCCGTTCCTACAGGGAAGAATTATTCTAAACATAATTTTCAAGCAGATTTCAACTTCTTTATCCCCGGCCAATTTCTAATGGGTTCTGTCGAGCGGACTATATGCATTCCGGCTCCTTCGAATCTCTTAAACGCTAGATCGGCTTCTTCTGAATAGTCTATTAGGCCAGGAATTACTACGGGTGAAGTACAGTCCTCCAAGATGTAAACCTTTTGCACGAAACGCCTATCTCCATTTCTTTCGACATCAAGAAAGTCTGCTATTGTCCAAGCAACACAGTGACTCTTTGCTTGTCCTGCTATGATTATGACATCGAAATCTTCTAGCTCCTTAATTAATTCATCAGCCTCTGCAGGTTCTTTGAATAATGACTGAGTCCTGATTTCAAGTGGCTCTCCTTCTGGATCGGTTCTTATCTCAGGGGCCAATACTGAGTAATGTTCGGTTAAAGGATTGTCACCTTTTACATGTATATGAGGCTGGCTATATCTGGCAATCGTATGGAAGAAAATTGCTTCTTCTATTGAAGAAACTAATGCGTGTCCGATGCCTCCAAACATGGCGTGATAAGGCCAAATTGTAAGCGCATATTTGCTGGTCTTTCTTAACACTTCGGTATAATGTAAAAGATGATTTTGAACGTATTGTACACTCCTCTTTAAATTATGACTGAGTAATTCATTAAACTTCCATCGGCCTTCCGCAATGTCCTCGCGAGTAATATGCGTAAAAGGGGAGGGGTGTTCTCCACTCTCATTTACAAGGAAAATGCTATGAAAAATCTGCATTGCCTGGTGAGTATCCATCGTGGGTACAATTTGAGTTAGTGAATTTAGATTTCTGTAGATAAACTCACATAGCCTCTGATTATCGGATACGGCGCCTTTTCCCGTCTTGCCTTGAACAAAGAGCTCGAAGTCAGGAATGCAAAAGGTATTTTGTACATCTACTGCGATGAGACAAATTTTGAAGCTGTCATGACTTGCTGGTTGCACATCATGTTGATCGGCCCATTTTCTAGCTTCTTCAGCAATACATTGATAGTCTACCTTCCATACCTGCGAGACCTTTTCTGGATCAAAGTGCCTAGGGATTGGCAATTCATGTTTTGATTTTTCAACCATTATTTTGATATTTTACATTTCGGTTCTACAAACGTAAATACTGTTTTGACTAGACAACAGCAACGCTGGTCGATAGGGCAGTTTTTGTTGTGTAAAAATGGATCCTCGATAATAGCATTCCAGACTCACAGTAATGGAAGATTAAAGTCGTCCACTATTGATAAAAATAAATGTAGCGGCGACCTTAACGTCGCCATCATAATCGTGGCTGTGCGAACGGGGACATAGGTAACACTTCTGACCGGGTACATAGGTTACACTTTTTCTCTTTTC
>JALLOG010000676.1 GCA_027717645.1 Desulfobacterota bacterium AH_259_B03_O07 | reverse complement strand
GAATACTTCCTCCATTTAAACCGGGCTTGACAAAAGGGGAGCAGTACATTTTCCCCACACATATATATACTGAACCCTCTGAATGAGTTGGTGAAAATTTGTCGGGTATCTTTTCACGCAGCTTATATTCAGTGTAAACCGTCAATTAACAACAAGCCAACCTAATACCGGCGACAATCGTTAAACTTCTCGGAAAGCTTTACAGCCTGCTTTAATGATTTTGGGTCTCTTATACGTATAGGCT
>JALLOG010000675.1 GCA_027717645.1 Desulfobacterota bacterium AH_259_B03_O07 | reverse complement strand
CCACAAGGGGATAGCGTTCCTTGAGCCGACCGATCGCCTGGGGAATCTTCTCCGTCTTCTTCAGGCGCCCCCGTTGCACCCGGGCCTGGAGCGTCTCTAAGTCGCGCATTAGCCTCTGTTCTTGCTTCTCCCGGATCGCTCGGTCCTTCTCTTCACGACCTTCGCTGCGACAAAGAATGTAGACCTCATCGCCTTTCTGGCGCCGTTTGATCTCGACCCGGGTCTTCTTCTGAAACGGATTCCGG
>JALLOG010000674.1 GCA_027717645.1 Desulfobacterota bacterium AH_259_B03_O07 | reverse complement strand
TACAAGCTCAACTGCAGCACCTATCGAAAGTTTCTCCGAAGAACCCTTCACTAAACGACCAGTAACCCTACAACCACCATTAAGTTCAACTATGGCTACTGTGTATGGGGCTTCGTTCTCAAGGCCTGCAATGGGAACGTGAACCGTAGAATAGGTATAAAGGATTCCTTTTCCAGGAACTTCGGTTTGTTCCAATTTCTCCGATTTACAAAACTTGCAAAAATAAGCAGGAGGGGCCTGTAGTTT
>JALLOG010000673.1 GCA_027717645.1 Desulfobacterota bacterium AH_259_B03_O07 | reverse complement strand
TCGACGATTTCTTCATCCGAATAAGGCGGTTCTAGATACAAGGCGGAGGCGGACTTTCGTAGCCTCTCAATGTAATCATGAATGTGGAAAAGCTTGCCGTTGCATATCCTCGCATAATCAAAAACTGCATATCCTCGTTGTAGACCGAGGTCAGCAAAACCTATACAGGCATGGCTCCCACGAACTATTTTTCCATTAACAAAGCAGAGACTATTCATAAAGCAGCTCTTCACACCAGTTGGCTGC
>JALLOG010000672.1 GCA_027717645.1 Desulfobacterota bacterium AH_259_B03_O07 | reverse complement strand
GGATGGTTAAACAATATAGATACATCTAGGCACCCACTATGGTAGATGTGGAGGGAGTAGTTGAATACCAGATTCAACTATCAATATATGTATTCATACTTTGAACTAGAATATATTATTTATTTAGAATAGTTCAAGTATCGAGAATGCCCCAAAAATAGTTGGTATAAAAGGGGAGGCGAAACCTTTAAACTACAATTAGGAAAAATTAACTTTAGAAGGAGGTTTCGCCCATGTGTAAAAATACA
>JALLOG010000671.1 GCA_027717645.1 Desulfobacterota bacterium AH_259_B03_O07 | reverse complement strand
TAACGTTGGAGTACCAGGGGTAGTGGTAGGAGTGCCGATGTCCCTAATAATACTAGACGTTTCCTGATCACTACTCTCTACAAACGCAGCATCGACCAGGTTGGGGCCAGGGAAATTGATTGTCACTACCTTACTAAGTGTACCTATAGGCATTGTGCCGCTTAGTGTACAAACAGGATTAGCATCAACCATTCCCGGATGCACTTCTATCAACCCAGTTGGTCCATTCTCACAAAGACCTAGACCAAA
>JALLOG010000670.1 GCA_027717645.1 Desulfobacterota bacterium AH_259_B03_O07 | reverse complement strand
CTATGTCGATAGGTTACAACGTGGGGTTTGCTATTTTCGGCGGAACAGCTCCGTTGGTTGCAACATTGCTTATTAAGACAACCGGTAATAAACTTGCACCAGGCTATTATTTGATTCTAGCAGGATTAATTTCCTTAATAGTATTTATAAAAATACGTGAGTCCTATCGTGACACACTTAAATAAAACTCCTTCTTTTCTGGGATAAAACTTAAATCACAAGTTTTTAATCTTTTACACGAACCCTGTT
>JALLOG010000669.1 GCA_027717645.1 Desulfobacterota bacterium AH_259_B03_O07 | reverse complement strand
CTTTTTGGGTGTGGAATGTAGATCTTGGGAATAAGAGGGATTTTCTAATGAGCAGTCCTTATTGGGGGCCTAAATTCCCTGAAAGAGAAATAGAAGAAGTCCTGAATAAAGATGGGGTAATGTTCGAAAAATTAAATGGAAATGAAATTTTTATAAGAATTGCGAAAGATATTGCTGAAGGAAAAATAGTTGGCTGGTTTCAGGGAAGAAGCGAGTGGGGACCGAGTGATGATCGCAGCAGCGCTACCTC
>JALLOG010000668.1 GCA_027717645.1 Desulfobacterota bacterium AH_259_B03_O07 | reverse complement strand
GGGCTTCCCCGTCTTGAACTACGGTAACTTCACCAAGCAATCCACCAGATTCCGGATCATCTTCACAGAAAGTTACCACCGTACCATCGAATGCGTCAAAATTTGGACTCCCACAGTCAGGATTCGGTGTCGGGCATGGAGGAAATGGTGTAGGAGTAGGAGTAGGAACAGGTGTCGGGGTTGGACCTCTAAAATCAGTTATGACGCACCCAAGGTCAGCGAGGTTCGTAAAGCCATCCCCATTACAGTCC
>JALLOG010000667.1 GCA_027717645.1 Desulfobacterota bacterium AH_259_B03_O07 | reverse complement strand
GGCTGCCTGGTCTACCAAAGCCATAGTTTGTTTGGCCTCCTCAGATTGGGGTTCTGAGGATGAAGAAATCCTTGGCGACAAGAGTATGATCACTCCAACAAAGAGTAAAAAACCACTGTACAATGTTTTTCTTCTCATTTGAAAACTCCTTTAAAAAAATTAAGATTTGTGTGAACTGTCCACTAAGTATCTATTTCATAATAACAGTTCAGATTAAAACAATAAAGTAAGTATCAAATGATGGGAATGTAG
>JALLOG010000066.1 GCA_027717645.1 Desulfobacterota bacterium AH_259_B03_O07 | reverse complement strand
TACTAAAAAGGTGAACGAACAACTCCTTTCACGGGACTTTAACCCGCTAGTTAAACAGCCGTTGACGGCATACGGTCAAATCTTTTGTTTACAAGTCTATTTAATTCTTCTGTAATTATCTAAAATGTCTCCTCGACTTCGGATTCAGAATTGTGCGTGCTTTGGCGTTTGACTTAAGCACTTCTACCCTCTTTAGGAAAAGCTTGGGATCGGGCTTGCATTTTGACTTAATTCAATTTCTATCAAAATAAGAAAGCGGAAGGAACCCTTTTCATGCATGTCTACCTCATTAGACGATTCTCAATATATTATATAATAAAATTTGGGAAATAGGCTCTTAACATTTCACAATGTTTATCTTCTTGATTTGTCAATTGTGAAGATACGCCCCCTAAGCTTCCAAAAGGTTAAGTCTCATGTCAAGGCCTGACACCGTGACACCGAACTTCGTAGAATGGTTGAACAGATCGAAATTGCATTAAATCAACCGTAAGTCAAATGTGGAGATACGACCCTGAATATTACTCTCAAAAAACTGATGCTTGACTGCCACCCTTGCTGCCATTATCGCAAGCCTTGGGTTCCTTTTCCATGCTTTCCTATTTTTTAAGGGCCCTTCCTTTGCCATGCAATGTTGTTGCGGTTTACAACTTACCATAAATACTTGTGCTACTCTAGGTAGGTATGTAACCATTACTGCCTTTTTAATTTCTTTTCTCGGAGTCATTCCTCTGACGAAAGTCCAAGTATATCTTTGACTTCCAGCTCCTTCGCTTTTAAGCGAACTAATTCTTTGTGCTTCTCAATAGCGGGTTTAATGATTGCTTTTTCTAACATGACTAAAAGAGTTTCTTTGGTATCGTACTCTCTGACAGGTTTTAAGACCCAGTCATATTTTGTTAAATCTTTAAACATGGAAAAGGGGACCTCCCCTTTTTGAATTATAGGCACAAAGGGAATCATATAATCAGGCACCGTAGCTTGTAACTCTAGTGGAGCTGACTTCGGATTTGTGATATCCACAATCACAAATAGAGACAGCCCGGCGAGAACTTTAATTGTTTCTGTGAAATCTCGTTCTTTGGCTCCTTCGAAATCAAACATCATAGGCAGGTAACCCAGTTCCCTAACTCTCTCTCGAATTTTGTTTAGCACCTCTTTCCTTTCTGGAGGAGAGAACCTTCCCAAAATTAGGACTGCCTTTTGTCCAATAGTTTGAATGACGTCACGGATTTTTTGGTTGTTAAGTAATAGGTAGATAAACTGAGCAACTTCAAGATTATCTACCGTGATTGTAGCTTCTTCCTCATGAGTGATAATAAGATTCTGCTGTTCTTTTGGTTTACCTCTTAAATTCCAGGCGGAAATCCCATAAATGTGACAATTCGTAAGTTTCACGTTCTTGAGGTCTGTCTCAACTAAAATAGCTCGTTTAAGGTTTGCATCGCTGAGGTTTGCATCAAAAAGGTTTGCCCCGCTGAGGTTTGCCCCAGTGAGGCGTGCTCTGCTGAGATTCACCTTGCTGAGGTTTGATCCGCTGAGGTTTGCTCCAGTGAGGTCTGCCCCAGTGAGGTCTGCCCCAGTGAGGTCTGCCTCGCAAAGGTCTGCCCAGCTGCTGAAGTCTGCCCGGCTGAGGTTTGATCCGCTGAGGTTGGCCCTGTAGAGGTATGCCCCGCTGAGGTGTGCCCAGTTAAGGTGTGCCCCGCTGATGTCTGCCAAGTTGAGGTTTGCCCCACTGAGGTCTGCTCCGCTGAGGTTTGCCCCGCCGAGGTTTGCCAAGTTGAGGTTTGCCCCACTGAGGTCTGCTCCGCTAAGGTCCACTTCGCTAAGGTCGGCTCCGCTAAGGTCTGCTTTACTAAAGTCCGGTTCTATCTCAGGATTTTCTTTCCTCAACTTATTCCAAGCATCTGTTCCTTTATTTAGAATTGCCAAATGAGCCCTATTCGCCATATGATAAATCCCTTAAATATACTCCCCTCGTTCTTTTCTGTCACAATTAAGAAGGAGACGGTTGTAAAAGGCTGCAGTAATCTTATCTCCTCTCTTAAATCTTTAAAAAAGTATAATTTAATTCATGAGGATATGACAAAAGCTCACAAATAATATCGCTTTTGTATGATGTTGTAAAATGGACTCGGGGTCGTATAGTTTTTGGGGTGAGGCTTGCATATTAACGTAACTCAATTTCTAACAAAATCAAAAAGCGGAAGGAACCATATTCATGCAAGTCTATCCTAAATATATCAAGTTTGATATTATTTTAAGAGGATCTGGGGAACAGCCCGTCAACATTCAACTTTTCTTATCATTTGCTTAATCCATTTGTTCAATGTTGAGACACGACCCCCCATTTATTCTTACTATTGCCGTATCCATGGAATTTAGATCTAAACTCATGATGTTTAGTTTTTAAAATCAGCTCTTGTGTTCTTATTTGTTTTTCAAAAGGTGTCATGGTTTTATTATAACTTGTTACAAATAATAATTTTAATTAAGGGTCTTGACTAGTTTAGCTGCTTATTTTTGATTATTTTCAATAACAATTTGTAAATGCCCTTATCACGATAATTATATCTAAACTCAGTTTCTTTTAGATGTAAATAGAACTTTTTCTTATTGAATCCTCTGAACTTAGCCAGCCTTGTCTTCGCAAATCCCCAGAACCCCTCTATACCATTTATATGTGAGTTGCCAATTACGAATTTATCTTTCTCATGATCCAACCTGTAATGCTTCTTATATCCCAGATCAACTAATCCATTATATGCTCTCCACTTGTCTGAATAAATTGTGCTATCTTTGTCTACTTTCCCCTTTATTATTGCTTGTAACGTCTCTCTACTACAATTCTTCACTATCTCTGTATACACCTTTCCGTTACGTCTGTATATACCAAATACTATTGTTTTACCATAAGCTCCTCTGCCTCTTTTACCCTTCTTCCTCTTTGCTCCGAAAAAGCTTTCATCTACTTCAACCTCTCCACTAAACGGAGATTCTTGCTCACATAATTCTGCGATTCTTGACCTAATCAGATTCAGATAACGGTTTACTGTATTTCTATTTATTGATAATATATTTGATATCTGAGTCGCTGTCAGATCCTCAGAAAATAACTTCAAAAGTTGCTTAAATTTGCGCTCAGAAATGTGTGCACGTTTTGAAAACTTGTTTTGTACCGTCATGACTAGCTTTTTAGCTTCTTTTATATCGCTAAACTAGTCAAGACCCTTAATTAATTAAAGATAGATTTTAAAATTATACAATTATGAATATAAATAATAAATACAGGTAAAATAGGACAAATTGGGATTTAGGGGGTAAATAAAACAATGAATAATAAAAATCCAGTTTTTAATCCAGATGAAGCTCTTCAGGAACCGAAAATCAAGGAAGGTGAAAAAGTTGTTCAGGTTGATCAATACGGGTTTGAGGATATCGCTCGGAAGTTAATAGAAATGATACCACTCTCGCCAAACAAGTATGTATTTGGCATATATGGTCACTGGGGTACGGGGAAAACAACCATGCTAAATTTTATTCGATATTTTATAAATGAAGATTCTAACTACAATAGTAAATACAAGGTAGTCTGGTTTGACGCATGGCCTTATGCAAAATCGGGCTCGTTAGATAAGCCATTACTAGCCCAACTCGCTACAACATTTAAAGAACAAACTGAACAAATGAAACTACTTAAGGGTTTATTTAGAGACTTGTTAGCACTATCTTATGCTGGTTTTAGTGGTATCACAAGGGCTACGATGGGGTTTGGAGCTAAAGAAATAGAAGAAGACGTAGATTCTATAATAAGTACAGTTTACGGGTCTGGGCAAGATCCAGTAAAAAAGATCAGAAATAGTTTTGAGGAAATAGTTAAAAAAATTCTTGGCGACGGTGAAGAGAAGCGTCTTATTTTCTTAATCGACAATATGGACAGATGTCTACCAGAAGAAGTAATTAACCTTCTGGAGTCATTTGCAAATCTGCTATTCGCGGATCGATGCATATTCTTCATTGCAGTCGATCATCGTGTTTTAGCTAGCTACATAAATTCGAGATATGGTCAAGAAGGACTGGATCCATTCGAATATCTTGAAAAGATCGTTACTTTTAATTTTCATATACCCCTTATCGCAGTGACAAAATACAAAGTGAATGAAGAGTCTTTAAGAAATGTGATTCATTATTATGTTGAGTCAATCGATGCTAAACGTGAGCCACAACAATTTGATGCGCTACCAAAAAAGTTTAAAGAAAAACTAGAAAGCATAATAGATCGAGAATATACAAGTGAGATAGCCTTAAGACTAGCTATTAAAGATAGCCTTAATAATGATGAGCTATTTAATTCCAACATACTAAACATTCTTAGCACAGCCATTAAATGGGAGACTCTTACTGAATACATAAAGCAAAGAAGTGGTGGACTTATTAGTGATGAGATCTGTATTCAACTTGCGCGTTTTAGTACTGGTACCCCAAAGCTTAGAAATCCCCGGCTCTTACTACGAATAATCAATAGGATTCTTTTACTTAAAAATACACCGATAGATATAACTGCCAAATCTAATGATGAATTGCCTATGCAAATAATTACTGCAATCTGTCTTTATCACGCTTGGCCTAAATTTTTTCTTTTGCTAAATACCTTGTCCCCATCTCTTATTCAAAATGTTCCTACGCTTTTGGGCAACTTTGATACCATATATGAGAAACAAGTTGATAAAAAACTTCGGAGAGATATTTTAGAAAAGATGGAATTTATCTTTACCTTCTTAAATGATCGTGAGTTTGTTTCTTTTATGCAGTTAGAATTAGTGAAAAAAATGTTAAATAATTGGAAAAATGTTAACGAAAACCTAATTTACTGTGGTATTCGGCAGTAGAGATAAAGACTTTTTAATGTGAAATAGAATCGATTTCTATGTTAATAAATACAGCATTTCTGATAGAGGAGATGGCGTTACCCATTATCCAGCCTCTGTTAATAGTTAAATCTAGGGGTCAACTCTTTGTTGACTAATTATACGAGTTAGGGGTCTGGCTTGCATGTTAACTTAACGCAATTTCCATGAAATAAAAAAGCGGAAGGAGCCCTTTTCATGCAAGTTTCTCTCATTACTGCAAGCCCGGTATTATTTTAAGAGTTTGGGCAACAGCCCCTGAAGGCCCGACATGTTATGCCGTTTCGGTCTTGTTAATTTCGAGAGACTATATAAAGAAAATTGTGTCATGCTATAAATGAAAACATATTCGTCACTATAGTTATACCTCAGAAGGAATCCTATCATATCTTTTCAACGTTTCTAATAAAATATCAAATATTCTTGGATCAGAGATTGGTATCTCTGGGTAAAGTGAAACAATCAAAGCATATTCTCCTGGGTATGTTACTTCATCGATTGTTCCATAGTGATGTGCAAAATTCGTAGGAATTAAAGCTGTAAAAGGCTCAGGATTTTCGGTAGTAGGTATTCCAAGTTCTTCCAATATGCGCTTTATATCTTTGAACCAGGGTTTCTTGTAAAAAGGCATTCCAGGACAATGTGGAAGATTAAGATCCACAAAAATAAAGAAAGGTAACCCCCGAGGTTTTTGCTTCTTTGCCCGGCGTACTAGTTCCAAAATGCCTTTATAATCTTCTGTATAATCATAATTACCCTGTTCGTGTATTACTCCTTTTCTTCTTCGACTTTTTGCTTCTACACCAACCCTAATTTTAAAAGTTTTATGTGATGATATGAATTCACAATGTTTGTCTCTTCTAGCTAATTCATCCAAATAACTAATTTCGAATCCAGCGCGTGCCATTATTGCCGCAGTTGCTATCTCATAACGTGTGCTCTGAAATTCTTTGTTTGTTCTAAGTTTCTGAATCATAAAATTTGGTAATTTATTTTTTGTCTGGAGGCAAAATAGATCATATCCTAAGGAAAGTAAAGCCCATGCAGGTCCAGGCGCCTCGGTCTCATAGGTAAAACTATCGATTTTGTGTGCTTCGTCAGTATAACGTTTTGTCACCTCGGCAAATGCATAAGCCCATTTAACAACTACGTGTCGAGCTTTTTCGTCTAACTTAATTTGTTGTCTCCACCAAGTCTTTCCGAATGCCCACTTAATTATATTAATTAGAAATTCGTGAAAGGTTTCAATTGTAGGTCGATAGTAAAGACGATTAAATACCGTTCGCCAGCGATAACCTTTCCAAACTATGCTAGGCAGAAGATGTAGATACGGCTCAACTGGACTTAATTTAGTTCCAATTATCTTTTTTACAGAATTAGTAATATTTGTTGGAGATATAATCCTTATTCTGTCTAAGCAACAATTTTTAAATTTCTTCCCACTTCCGCAAGGGCAAGGGTCGTTTCTGCCTAGCTTTTTTGACACGGTTGTAAATTTCTTTGATTCCAAATGTTAGGAATATACTAACATTGAAATAGCAGTGATTTCAGTTTTCAGACAACGAATTATAGTGTCAAGGTCTAGTATATTATTAGAGTTCTAAGCTCCTCGATTTACAAATAATCACAATACATCCTCAATTTCTTTTATAATATTATACGAAATTACTATTTGGCGTCAGGCATGAATATTGACTCAACTCAATTTCTATCAAAATAAATAGCGTTAGCAGCCCTTTTTATGCAAGATGATTCCATTAAATGTAATTCCTTCTGAGCATCTCGGCGGTATTTTCATCCATCTGGTCTCTACCCCTCAGTTCATCGAAACGAAATAAAAGCTCATTTACTCGTGTACGCTTTTTTTCGCTACCACCGACGTCATGAATTATTTTCCCCTGATGCAACATCAAAAGCCGATCTCCAAGTTTAGCGGCCTGTTCCATGGAATGAGTAACCATTAAAACTGTTAAGTTTTGACGCGAAATTATTTCTTCGCTGAGCTTTATTATGAGTGTCGCACTCTTGGGGTCAAGGGCTGCGGTATGTTCATCCAGAAGAAGCAGTTTGGGTTTGACCCATGTGGCCATCAGTAGTGTCAATGCCTGTCTCTGCCCGCCGGAAAGTGTTCCCACCGGGCTGTCTAATCTGTATTCAAGTCCCAACCCTAAATGTCTTACACGATTTTTAAAATCATTTGTTAGACTATGCTTAAGCGCCCAGCCCAAGCCCCGCTTCTGCCCACGATAGACTGCGAGCACAAGATTCTCGGCGATCGACATATTAGGTGCAGTACCAGTGAATGGGTTTTGAAACACGTGACCTATGAGCCCTGCGCGCTTGTGTTTGGGCCAGTTCGTAATTTGCTGACCCGCAAGAGAGATCTCTCCGGAATCAACCATAAATGTTCCTGCAATTGAATTAAGAAGTGCTGATTTGCCTGAACCGTTTGTTCCTATGATGCTGACCCATGAACCTTTATCTACTACGAGATTAATTCCTACGAGTGCCCGGACTTCGTTAGCTGTGCCAGTATTAAAGGTTTTTGATATGTTATCAATTTCAAGCATTGGCGGCTTTTTCTCTTTTATTTTTCAATCTATCTAACAATCCTGGGAGTACAAGTGCAATGAAAACAAAGGCAGCCGTTATCAATTTCAAGTCATTTGGATTTAAACCCATCCTTAATGCGATAGCCACTAATAGCCGAAAGAGTACAGATCCCATTACAGCACCTATTATGATCATTCCTACCAATCTTGAGCCAACAAGAGCTTCTCCAATGATTACGCTAGCCAAGCCCCAAACTATTACTCCTATTCCCATCTGTACATCTGCAAAACCCTGGTATTGAGCCAATAGCGCTCCTGAGATAGCTATTAGTCCGTTTGAAAGTGCAAGCCCCAGGATAACCATGTATTCGGCATTAACTCCTAACGCCCGAATCATTTGATCGTTGTCCCCTGTGGCTCGCATCGCCGTTCCGAGGTTTGTGCGGAAAAAAACGTATAAGATAACTCCGAAAATGCCAATCAAGATTGAGGCTGAGATTAAAATGGAAAAGTCGCTTACATAAACTTGCCAACCGAAAAGATTTATGCTATCAAGTCTTCCAAAAATAAAGCTTCCTATCGATTCGGCATATGTCATAAGCGTTATATCAAAGAGTAGCGGTATGTTACTCTTGCCCATAATTCTTAAATTAACAGAATATAGAGCGGTCATGACAAGGATCCCGGCTAGAAGGTTGTTTATTTTGAATTTAGTGTTGAGTATTCCCGTGATCGATCCGGCAATAGTTCCAAATACAAATGCAATGGCGGTAGCCAGAAGAGGATTTACACCATTTACGATCATCACAGCCGAAACCGAAGCTCCAAGTGTGAAAGACCCATCCGCGGTGATATCCGGAAAATGAAAGATTCTGAAACTAATGAATATGCCAAGTGCAAGTAAGGATAAAATCAAACCAATGACCAGCGAACCGACGAGTAAAGTCATGTTAACCCCTGTCTAGTTTGATCTTTGACACTGGTGAAACCCAGCAGGCGCCACGAAAAAATTCGCTTTGGCCCGTTCCTACAATGTCTCTATCGTCATTTAACAAATGAAGGACAGCTAAGGTGGATTCAGATTCAAATAGGGTGGAAACAGATGTCCTCAAATCGATTTCGCCCTTTATCAAAGGACGGAACGAAAAAACTGTGGAGTGAAAATGGCCGATAGGATAACGAGAGTTCCCTAAAGACCTGAGCATAGGGTTTAAATCCTGAACTTCAGACTTAGCAGCAATTCCTGCTACAACACACGAGCAGTGATTGTAGGAACTTTCATATGTGAATGACAGCCAATCTCTAATTTCTGGATATTCGAGGGGATGGGAATCTGGATCTTGAATTATGGGCGAACGCCTAAGGTAAGTGCCGGTGAGACCGGCTGATTCGGCGATCATTACGATTCCTGCCAATTCTGAATTGGCTATTTTAAGACAGGTATTTACAATATCGGTGAGGGTCAATGAGCTTGAATGTGTCTTTGAGTCAAACCGAACCATATTGGAAAAAGCCCCGTCACATAAGAGACAATAAAGTACATTCATTTCTGGGATGGAGGTTCCTTTGGCAATCAGGTAGTCTGGAACATTTGTTCCATCTGTTGGCAAATATGCGGCTGATCCCGCGACAGCTAAAAATTCTCCAAAGCGTAAACTGCATTCCTCAAAATTGTTTCCGAGTGCGCCGAGTCCTATGGCAAATGTGGACTCGGGAAACGTTAAAAGTTTTGAATCTTTCTTGGTAAACTTGCCACTCTTTAATGGTTCTGGACTGCCTATCACACTACACGCCAGAGAATTAGTTTTAGAATATTCAAATATCTCGAAAATAGTGTTTTGGAATTCAATCCGATTCTTCGAAGCACGCTTATCAAAGTCGATAGCTTCCGTCGTTTCGCCCACTGATAGAAGGGATTGAAAGCCACTTATCTCCAAAACTTTTTTTACTCCTTCTGACACATTAGTAATAATCAAAGAGCCTCCCAGGGTATCTAGTTGGTTTTGATACTTTAGCAACACTAAGATACCGTCAGAGCTGATATATGTCGCATCTGCCAAGTTTAGTCTTATTTTATAAGTTCCTTCATGAATAACCTCTGTAATTGTCCGTGATAAATGGTCTGACCAATAGGCGTCAATTCTCCCCTTAATATCTATCTCTAAGGCGTCATTAATTTCCTCCTTTGTTATCTCCATATTATTCACCTATAATCTCATCTGCCTGACTCATTATTGATTCTGGGATTTTTAAACCAAGAGCCCTGGCTGACCTGAGGTTAATTATCACGGTCGTGCTTGAAACGGGTTGAAAGGGGATTGAACCAGGATCTTCACCTCTCATTACCCTAGCTGCAATAAAAGCAGCATCTTTTCCGGCATCGTAATAGTCTCTAGCCAAAGCAAGAGTTGCTCCCTGATAAGCCTGAACGCTTTGAAAAGCAAATATCGGTAGTTTATAACTTTGCGCTGCTCTAGCTATGCTTGGAAATGCAGAAGCAGTCAGATTACCAGGGATCTGGCATATCGCGTTGATATTACTATTACCTAATGCAAGGGCAGCAGCCGGAACGTCTGCGCTTGTATCTGCGGCTATGGCAACCACATCTAGACCATCGTTTCGAGCTGATTCCACCAGCATATCTTTTTGAAACACAGAGTTAACCTCTGAGGAAACGAATAATGTGCCCAATGCCTTTGTTTCTGGGATGAGTTCTTTTATTATTTCTAACATCTCTCCGTATGCGCTTGCCATGTACACTCCTGTTACATTTGGAAGGTGGTCATAATTGCTCGTTCCAGCGCCTGCAGATATTGGGTCTGAGATGTAAGTGAATATGATAGGCATCCCCCTTGCTTTATTTAGTGCGGCCTGAAGTGTTGGAGTTGATAACGTTATCAGCATGTCAGCCCCTTCAGATAAGGCACTATCTACCATAACATTTACAGTTGCCATGTCACCCTGGGCGTTTTGAATCTTCATTACATAATCTTTTCCTTCTACAAGGCCAGATTCCCTAAGCCCATCCACAACACCTTGTCTACATTCTTCCACGTCCAAGACATCAGTAAATTCTATAATGCGCAATTTCCATACTTTTTGTAGATTTTCTTCAGAATTAAATGCACGGCGGTGTCTATCGGTGAATAGTAATACGCTTGAGGCAATAATAATAAGGAAAATTCCCAGAGACAGCTGTTTTATTACAAACCACATTTTAAGTTACGAAATTAATGAGGATTATTTAAATAATTTATGGCTTCTTGTTTAGAATTGAACATTTTGAATAACGAAGTGAATCCAGCACATTCAAATACCTCTTTGATTTGAGCTTGTAATGACGAAAGTAGGATATGACCACCAATATTGTTTAATTTCTTGGCGCCCAATAGAAGAACCCTGAGTCCACTACTGCTGATGTAATCCAAGTAAGAACAATCAATTATAAATTTTCTTTCACCCTCATCAATCCTCGATAGAATTCGAATTTCGAGATCATCGGAGGTGTTGGAATCGAGTCTTCCTACTAAACTTAGAATAACGATATTTTCGTTCCTATTCTCCGCAATTTCCATGGATTAAATCTCACTATTTGTTTTTTTTATCATCTCAGTTCGTGTTTGATTTCTTTTTCATTTTTAGAATGTTTCTATAGCCATCCCTTTTATATTCTAAATCGTCCATATAATTCCTAATAAGATGAATGCCCAAACCTCCAATGGGTCTTTCTTCCAAAGGTATAGTAAGATCAGGCTCATCGACTTGTAAGGGGTTAAAGGGCTTGCCATCATCTTCTATTTCAACACTTATCTCACCCTCGATTGAATTAATGTGAACTAATATCTGATGTTCTTTATCATCTTCGAATCCATATGAGATAACGTTTGTTATTACCTCTTCTAACGAAAGGTTTAGGGCGAAGAGAATTTTAGGAGAAAGGTTATTTGCCTCAGCGAAATCATTGAGTTTCGTGCTTAATCTATTTATTTCGGAAAGATCATTTTTAAGCTCTATATAAATTTGCTTGCTCATGACAAATATTTTATAGACATAATTGTTATATCATCGGCTTGTGCAGTGCCGGAGGAAAAATTCTTTAACTCAATTAGAGTTTTTAGTATTGTCTCCTCTGGATTTATTGCCTTCTGTTTTTCTAAGAATAAATGTAAGTTTTCATCCGTGTACATCTTGGCATGTATATCCATTGCCTCTGTAACACCATCAGTATAGAGAAATATTCCATCGCCTGCATTTAGAGTTACACTTCCGGTAGTATAGCTTGCTTCATCTAATATTCCTAAAGCCATTCCTCTACTACCATCTAGGACCTTTATCCCATTATTTTTTGAAAAAAGATACGGAGGATTATGTCCACCATTGCTGTAAGATACTCCGCCTGTACGAGTGTTTAGTATTCCACAGAAAATTGTAACAAACATCGCAGTTTCATTGTCGATACAGAGCTCTTTATTGACTCTCGTAAGAACTTCATCTGGAGATATATCACTAGTTGTTTTTGCCTTAATAAGCGTCTTGGTTACTGCCATAAAGAGTGCCGCAGGCACTCCCTTGCCGGACACGTCCCCAATACAGAAGAACAAATGTTCTTTGTCAGTGAAGAAGAAATCGTAAAAGTCTCCTCCTACTTCCTTTGCAGGCTCTATTGCGGCAAATATCTCGAATTCGTTTCTATCGGGAAACGGCGGGAATGTCTTTGGCAATATACTCATCTGTATTTCACGAGCTACGTTTAACTCGCTCTCAATCCTTTCTTTTGCTGCGGTGGTTTCTGTCAATTCTTTTATATATTTTTTGAGTGATTGTTCCATATATAGAAATGAATTAGTGAGTTTCCCTACTTCATCATTTGATTTAGACATCGGGAGCTCAACATCTAGATTTCCTCCAGCTATGGCATTTGTGGCACCGACAAGTATTCTAAGAGGCTTTGTAATGGAACCAGAGATTAAAATAATCAAGATTAAAAGTATTAAGAGTCCTGCTATTCCTATTAAGAAAACATTTCGATTCAGTCTTGTTATATCTGACATAAGTTCATCCTGAGGAAATAAAACTCCGACAGACCAGCCGCTTGTTGATAATGGGGCAAAAAACATCAAGAATTTCTTGTTAGAAATGATGCCATTAAGGGGAACAAAATCAGACTCCCTGGAGATCATTCGTCTACCTATTTCACGAAGTTCCTGATCTTCTCTTGCTTCTGCAAGACTAAACAAAGTTTCATTCATGATCAAATCACTATCAGGGTGTGTTACAAATGTTCCGTTTTTGGAAATTAGAAATCCATAGCCTGTCTTTGATATTTCTATCGATGAAACAATTTTCTCAAGCCAATCTAGTGAGATGTCGGCAGTCACGATACCCATAAATTTCTTTTTGCCCTCAATGTTTTTGTAAAAAGGTACTGAGTAGGTGGACATTATAATATTTCCACCTCCTTCGTCATAATATGGTTCACTCCATTGGGGTTTGTCCAACTCCTTAGGAATTTGATACCAGTCCCAATGGAAATATCTGTAGGTATCTCCACCTAGGTATGTGAATTTTATGTCACCGTTATCTTTATAAAAATAAGGGGCAAAATATTCGGAGTTTTTGTCGAAAGCATATGGTTCAAATGCTATGGTAGATCCAAATATTTCACTATTATTTTCTACAACGGTTCGGATCAAATTTGTCAACTCGCTTTTAGTGTAGTCAGAGTATTTCAAAAAATAGGCCAGGTTTTCAGGTATTTTTTCAAATGACTTTAATATGGTTTCAATCCTATTTACGGCATTAAATGCCAGGTTCTTAGAGTTTTCTCTTACATTGTTCAATATCAACTTTCGAGAAATTTGATAGTTATATCCCAAGATTATAATGAAGATTATCGCTGTGGTTGAAAGGATAGATAGGCTTAATTTGAATGCGATTCCGCTATTATTAAACATTTCAATTACAATTCATCGAAAAATCACCAAGTTTCAGAGTTTCTTCGATTAATCCAGCATGATAAAGTTCAGTTGTTACTCTATTAAAATCAACTACATTGAGTTCGCCAATTCTGGTTTTTTCTCCGTCCGGGATAATTAGATCCTCCATTCTTTCAAGCATCCACTTTTGGTGAACACGGTTAGCTGGGATATTTGCTTCACGCATGTATTTTATAACTATGTCTATTGCCTCATCTGGGTGATCAAATGCATATTCCCATCCCTCAATAGATGCTTTAACGAAAGCACAACTGAGAGTAGGATCTTTTCCCAAGTTTTCTTTTACAATATAGATACCGTCTTCAGGGAAATTCAAATTATAATCATGAAAAAAGAAGGTTGTTAATTCATCGGGATTTACACCGTGATTTATGATAGTATGATATTCGTTGTACCACATAGCCGATGCCACATCGACACCATCGCGAAGAAAGAGATTGATAGAATGTGTTTGGGGAATGATTTTTGGATTTACATCATATTTTTTAAAAAGCGCACGTGCTTGTAGCTGGAATTCCGGACCCCAAAGACTAACTTTTTTCCCATCCATGTCTTTTGGGTCATTTATCATATTGGATTTTTTGGTAACGAGCATAAGAGCAGAGCGCTGAACGATCTGTGCAATATTAATTAGATCAACACCCTTAGCCTTTTCTGTTATGGCTGTAGATAGAAACATTGTGGCAATATCGGATTTTCCGTTCTTCAAATAGTCTGTCGATGGGCTGTCGGGACCCCCTCTTATGATGTTTAAGTCGATTCCATATTTTTCATATATACCCTTTTCATATGCTACGTAGTATCCGGCAAATTGAGCCTGGGGTGACCATTGTGGTATAAAAGTTACTTTTTTCAGATTAGATTTCTGGGCCGTAACAGATATGAAAAAAGCCTGACTACATATAAGAATGAAACTAAACCATACGATTCTAGTCATTTTGGCTTATGATTATAGTATATCTTGATCTACTAGTTTAATTGCTTGAAAATGCAACCACATTTAACACCCGTTGTAATATCGAGAACACTCTTTGCATTGAGTATATGATTTTGTAACAGTTTTAAAACGTCCTAATCGTTGACGACTTCGGATAAAGTATCTTGTCAGTAAAAGAAAGCTCAATTACTAGGCACTTAAATTTTACTTACCCGCCACATGTTGAGCAAATTAGTTTAAAACAACCAATATACCTTTCTCTATTTATGAACAGGCCCATTTAGTAGGTAATCTAATAAAAATGAGATAGCCACACTTGGGATTCGATTTAGTCAGTCGAAGTGCTCGCTCTGACAAATGAAGGTTGTACGATATGTTGGACGGACGACCCGTCTTAATAAATGGGGATAGACACTATTTATTGTTTTATCCTATTCAGAAGCTGTCGCATCCATCACCCTAACTTTAGTTACTTCGGGAATTGCGTGGATCATGCCTATTCTTATATCCTTAAATTCCCTGGTGCTATGAGGGGGGAGTACCTCGTAAAGTGTAATTCGATTTAAACCCAGTGGCCTATCACCTGCGTAGGCCAAAAATTCCACTTCGATTTCGATTTTAGTGTAAGTTATACTACTAATGTTTTCAATTGTTAAATTACTAAGCTCTGCAATACTGTTTGGAACAAGGCTACCAGCGAGCTTGAAATCCCTAACAACTAAGTCATCTTTAGGCAATGGTACCTCATCTTCATATTCTTCTTCGCTACTGTCATCCTTCGATGGCGATTTTTGATCGACAGCAGCGATTTCCTTGGTACCTTTGTCGGTTTCTATGGGAGAAGCACTGCCCTCATCGAAGGAATATCCAGGACCTTGGGGTTCGGTATAGGTTGGAGAAATAAAATTTTCGTCTGATTCTGCAAGAATTCTCTGCTTATACCTGTCAACCAGGGATATTTGGGGTTGATCCACAAGCGGCTTGTTAAGTACCTCCGATTTATATCTTTCAGCCAGGGAAAGCTTACTTCGTTCTTCGCTGTCTATTATGTCGGGTGCCTCAGCTGTACCCGTTTCTTTTTCCCTCATAGTTGGCTCTTCGGAAATGTCTTCTATTCCACGTTCCTCTCTGTATCTTTCGGCAAGTGTTTTTCTCTTCTTTATCTTCGCATATTCTTCGCCTTCAATTTCGATGTACTCGCCTTTTTTAGCAAGTCCGTGTTTGAGTTCTTTGACCGATATTTTTTTTGCGTCGGTTACGATTATGTTTACTTTATTTGCTTCTGGGTGTCTAAACCCAACGTTAATTCTTTGGTATGTTCTGTCTCTATTAGCGGGTAGAATGTCATGAATTACGGCTCTTTCAGTATGACCTTTAGGCCCGACTTCTGCGCCGGGTATCCCAAGATATTGAACCTCCAGTTTTATATTTGAATAATTATTCTTGCTCCTGTTTTCCAGGGTAATTTCCTTCAAGATCCCTTCAGTTCCGTATTGCCCGCCTTCCCACGCCCAATTTTTAACAAGGATTAAATCTTTTGGATGGCCTGGAGTGCCTTTTTCAACTTCCTCAGCACCAACAACCCTAACAATAGTTTTTTCGAGGTCGGAGTGCATAATTCCAAAATTAATATTTTTAAAAGTTTTCTTGGTTCCACTTTGAATAACGTCCTTTATGGTGGATCGGAGTGACCCGAGAGGAATGTCGTTCGTTGTATATAAATCAACTTCGATCTCCATATTTTCATAATCGTTTTTACCTATATTCTCGAGAGTGATCTCTCCCATTATCCCGGGTCTTCCCCTACCACCTTCTCTCCATTTGTAATCCTTAACCTGAATTACCCCTTTCGGAGATTCTGAGTCCGTGGGAGCTGCAAATATAAGTGGGGTGGTAGCTATGGCGAAGAAACAAATAGACGAAAATAAAACTACTAAGGAATTAACTACTAGACTTTTATCTGGAATAGTCCTGGGCTTAAAAGAGGGGAGAAAACTCATTAATTGTCCTCATTGGGATGATAAAGTTAACAAAGATTATACAATAATAATTTTGAAATGGTAATTCAATTAAAAATAAATCTTATTCAATGCTTTGATTGTAAATAAAAAAAACTCTTGATTGCTAATACTAAAAAATGGTATAAATGACTTAAGATATAAATTCTTTATAAAGGAGGGATTTCAATGGCAACTTATATATTGCTTAGTAAGCTAACACCGGATGGTAGGAAGACAATTAAAGAGAGGCCTGGGAGAATCAGAGAAGTGGATAGGGAGGTTCAAAAAATGGGCGCAAGGGTAGTTCAACAATATGCCACCCTGGGCCCATATGATTTTGTGAACATAGTTGAAGCACCAAATAATGAAACTATAAGCAAAGTTTCCGTAGATCTTTGTGCCCGTGGTACTGTCGAAATCATGACGCTGGTAGCTATTCAGGTGGATTCTTTCATAGCTTCTCTTAAGAAGGGATCTAAATCTAGAGCAAAGCCCAAGGCAAAGAAGAAGGCAAAAAGCACGAAAAGGGCCACTACGTCAAAGGCAAAGAGGAAAAGGTAAATAATCGCATAATTTTTAAAAATATGAGGTATAAACTAGGATCTTCCATGTCGATATTAATATAAGGTTTGTTATGTGGGCCTTAGGCTATTTAGTGTCTGGGAATATACTCTATACAATTATCGTTATATTTAGTTGTCAATTTACAAAATCTCCTTAATGAAACCTAGTTAATCAAGGGGGTCTTATTCTAAGTGGGTAAAATTATCTATGTTTTTAATAGACACGACTCCCTTATCTGATAATTCCGTGTAGCTTGCTTCAGGGTTGTCCAATTATAAACAATTTGTCGGAACGGCTTCCCTTTGACCTTGCGATTACACCCAGGACTCAGGGTTCAAGACAGGCTCATGACAGGCACTTCGACTAGATCAGCACAAGCTTTGTGGTGGATTTATAAATTATACCCCGTAGGAGCGCCATCCCTGGCACGATATTGTCGCGGCTAGAAGCCGCTCCTACAGTAACATTTTGTGATAATACTCTACACCCCGGTCGAATGGTAGTACGGGATAACCTCATGACTGCGTATCATGTGTCATCTCGAACGAATGACGTTTTAATAACATTGTCATCCCCGAATGGTTTTGTCGCGGATCCACAAAAAGATTCTTCTTTTTCTTTGTCTTGATACATACTTCGATAAACTCAGCATGAAACGGGTAACAACCCTTCGACGAGGCTCAGATACCGTCTTAAAAGTCAAGATGTTTTTACACAATAATCTGGATCAAATGG
>JALLOG010000666.1 GCA_027717645.1 Desulfobacterota bacterium AH_259_B03_O07 | reverse complement strand
AATAGCGGGAAATCATACTGCTGGTAATGATGTTACTACCAATAAAGTAATCATTGTGCCCAGCTGAGACGGATGCTAATGCCTGATATAAATTTGTAAAAGAGATAATTGTTGCTTTTGGAAATGATTGATGAATTACCTCGTCTGGGGGGTAATTTGCTACCCGAGCAATATTTACTGGTTTTGGTGAGGTAAGCGGTCGCATTGAGTCGTGAAGGGTGGTTACCAGCGCCGGAAAGGTAATTATCAATGG
>JALLOG010000665.1 GCA_027717645.1 Desulfobacterota bacterium AH_259_B03_O07 | reverse complement strand
CCTTATTAATCGCCATATAACCTCCGGAATTAATATAGGAATCAATCGTCTCCGAATTTTCTCTATCGACATAATTACGTATGATTCTCATCTCAGGCATTGTTGATTACCTCTGTAATTATTTGAAAAATGAAGCTCGCTACAGCAAGCTAAAAGGTATCCTCAAATTCAAAGAATGTCCCAGCAGTCATTGCGAGGAACCCTAAGCTTATTCGAAGGGGACGAAGCAATTCCCAAAAAGAGATTGCTCTGCTC
>JALLOG010000664.1 GCA_027717645.1 Desulfobacterota bacterium AH_259_B03_O07 | reverse complement strand
GGTCGCCGGTGTCGCTAAACCGAGGTAGCTCAGCGCAGCCTCGGCCAAGATCGCCGTGCCATAGGAGACAGAGGCCTGCACCCCAATCAGTGGAGCGATATTGGGAAGAACATGGTTAAAAGCCACAGACCTCCATGCCATCCCGGAGCTGCGCGCGGCAACCACATAGTCCTGCGCGAGGATCTGGCGGCTGGCAGTTCGGGTAATGCGTGCGAACACTGGCACCGTGGATACCCCGATCGCAATCATCCCTGTC
>JALLOG010000663.1 GCA_027717645.1 Desulfobacterota bacterium AH_259_B03_O07 | reverse complement strand
TCTTTGGACTGTGTGTGCAGACTAACTGTTTTTAAAAGACGAATTAAGTCTAGTTCAAAATCAGAAGAAAGCCTACTTAATTTTTCATTAATTAAATCACCAATTTTTTCTTTTTCTTCCATATTTAATTTGCTGGTTATTTCAGATACTAAAAAATTCGTGGTTATTATTAGGTCTTAGGTTTCCCAGTCATGAGTTTTACGTGTTTAAAATTTAAAATGATATTTAGTTTAGAGATAAGAATACAACATAATTG
>JALLOG010000662.1 GCA_027717645.1 Desulfobacterota bacterium AH_259_B03_O07 | reverse complement strand
GTTTATGAGAAGAGGCGCGAAAATTTTAAATCTTCTTAAATGGTTATATTTAGCGGCGATTAAAATTACTTATATAAAAATTTTCCATAACAAGGACATCCATATTTGCTTTCGAAAAACATCCGAGAGCATCGAATGGAGAATTCACTATGGGTTCATTTTCATTAAACGACGTGTTAAGGACCACCGGCACTTTGGTAAGTTTATAAAACCCCTCTATCAGTCTGTAGTACCTTGAATTCGTTTCTCTGGATAC
>JALLOG010000661.1 GCA_027717645.1 Desulfobacterota bacterium AH_259_B03_O07 | reverse complement strand
ATAGTATAGTGTGCGGCAGGTGCTACTGGAATAGGAACGTTTGTGATGTCCAGACCATTTTTTAAACAAAAATCATATATGTTGGAGAAGCGTTTCTTTATTACAATAGGGTCCAATTCATTTAGAGAAAGGAATACAAAGTTCTTTCCGGACGTCTTCATTTCCTTAAATATTGCCATAGAAACTACATCCCGAGGCGCTAGCTCACCAAGTTCATGGTAGTTACGCATAAATCTTTCCCCTGAGTGGTTCAAAA
>JALLOG010000660.1 GCA_027717645.1 Desulfobacterota bacterium AH_259_B03_O07 | reverse complement strand
CTAAGGAACTACACCAGATTGCAGCCGACGGAGACGAAGCCCTGGCCCACTTCGTGCGCGCTAACCTGCGTCTGGTCGTGTCGGTGGCCCGCAAATACGGTCGGTCTCAGATGCCGTTACTTGACCTCGTGCAGGAAGGCAATACCGGGCTCATACGCGCCGTCGAGAAGTTCGACTACGCCAAGGGATTCAAGTTCTCGACCTACGCCACCTGGTGGGTCCGTCAGGCTATCAGCCGAGGCATCGCGCAGCAGGGT
>JALLOG010000659.1 GCA_027717645.1 Desulfobacterota bacterium AH_259_B03_O07 | reverse complement strand
GGTGATGCCACTCTGGCGGCATTCCTCGACGTCGAACTTCGGCGGTTCGAGCTCGTAGTTCACGAAATCCAGTTCCGCCGTGCCGGCGAAGTCGCGGATCGGGAACACGCTGCGCAGCGTCTTCTCGAGACCCGAAACATAGCCGATCGAGGGATCGGACCGCAGGAACTGTTCGTAGCTTTCGCGCTGCACCTCGATGAGGTTCGGCATCTGCACCACTTCGTGGATGTTGCCGAAGACCTTGCGGATGCGGCGCT
>JALLOG010000658.1 GCA_027717645.1 Desulfobacterota bacterium AH_259_B03_O07 | reverse complement strand
GGGGAGACTCAGAAGATCCATTGAAATGGGAAGAGGTAGGCAATCTTGACACCAGCGGGGCTAATCTCGCATTACATGACGGAAGGATATTCGTCGCCACATGGACTGGTATATCAGCAGGATTTGGTGTAGAGCAGTTGTCTACCGATTTTTCTACGATCCCATCATTTCCTGGCCTTTTTATGAGTCCACCCATTCCACCGGGTGGACTAAACTCTTCCAATGCAGATCAGTGGGTGAAGGTATGGAATGTGCTCG
>JALLOG010000657.1 GCA_027717645.1 Desulfobacterota bacterium AH_259_B03_O07 | reverse complement strand
GATTCAAACGTCAAATCCAGATATAGCCAGATATAGCCATATTAGAAACTTAAGTAATATCAACAGGTTATACTCTATGGCTTTATACAGAATTATACAGAATTGCTATTTATTAGCCCTCTCAAGGCGGAGACACGGGTTCAAATCCCGTAGGGGCTGCCAATAAAATTCTTTTTAATTTAAGCTAGTTACACATAATCATAAGAAAAGCAGGTGGAAGCAATCCTTGGAGGTGTAGAACCCGATACTATTTCGGGAA
>JALLOG010000065.1 GCA_027717645.1 Desulfobacterota bacterium AH_259_B03_O07 | reverse complement strand
AAAGTAACAAAAATCAAGGGCTGTCAAAAAATTAGGATTTATTAAATCAATTCCTACAGCTAAAAATATTTAATTCCACCCCAACCCTAAATCTTTTCTTAACGCTTCCGGAATTGATTTTGGCAATTTTTTGAATGCCCATTTAAAATCGAAAAGATTGTCCCCGAAATATCTAACACCTACAGCAATGACGGCTGAGACTCTCAGTTCATATTTTGATACCCTGCAGCTTGCTGCAAGGAGTTTCATTTTTTTCGATTAATTTAGGCATTATTTTAAAGCCCGACTTTAAATTATAAACAACCGACCCAGATTCATACCAAGTTTTTTCTCTCCCTTGATTTATTTTAACCCTTTGACATAATTCCAATATATGATTGTGACTTGTCCGTCTTGTGGCAAATCGATCGAATGGGAAGGTAATGACTGGCGACCATTTTGTTCTGAGAGATGCAAGTTGGTTGATTTAGGAGCCTGGATTACAGAGGAGTATAAGATTCCTGGCGAGACATCTAACAAAGAGGAATCAAAAGAGGAAAATGATCGATGAGACGTCATGAATTCAAACAATATTCTTAAGCTTGTATATATATCGAAGAGAATGACAATAGGTGTTTACGAAGCGATATCCACTCTTGAATATGAAAAAGATAGAGAAATATTGGATTTCTTGAGGGAAGAGGGGAAACACACAATGATGACAGTAAAGATTCTTGATGAACTTGGGATTGAAGCTCCAAAGAAAGGAGGAGATATTGCAGAAAGGTTTGGGGAGACCATTGGCAAATTTTCATCTGTCTTTGGATGGAGGGGTATCTGTATTTTTATGTAATTTGGTGAGGTGGCTGAAATTCTTTTCCTAAAAGCTGTATCAGGAGCATGTAAAAATCGTACTGACAAAAAATTATTCGATCTTATTATATATGATGAAGAAAGACACAGCAGATGGTGGAGTAAAAAAATTATTTCTTAGGAGGCATTAAAGTATATGGCAGTTGTTGATACAAGTCGTTTTTATAAGGGTCTTAAGATAGAATTTGGGGATGAAATATGGGAGGTTATAGAATATCACCATTCAAAGATTGCACAGAGGAGCCCTGTTGTTAAAACAAAGCTCAGAAATGTTTTCAGTTCCTCAGTTCAAGAGAAGAACTTTCGTTCCGGTGAGACCTTTAAAATTCCTGATATGGAAAGGAAAGCAATGCAATTTTTATACAATGATGAAATTGCTTACCATTTTATGGATTCGGAATCATATGAACAGTATGGGCTAAATAAAGATCAGGTTGGAGAAACAGCTAGATTTCTTAAAGAACAACAGGGTGTCAACATTATTTTCTATAAGAATGAGCCGATGGGTGTGGAGTTACCAATAACAGTGGAGTTGGAAGTAATTGAAACCCAACCTGGGGTTAGGGGTAATACCGTTTCGGCTGGAACTAAACCCGCTAAGTTGGAAACAGGGACAATGATTTCTGTGCCGTTATTTATTGAAGTAGGGAATTTAGTAAAGGTAGATACTCGAAACGGGGACTATTTAGAAAGAATAAGAAAGAAGTGAAATTATTAAGCACTAGATAAAAAAATTCCAAGACTCTAATTTATTCTAATCAATCAGGACAATTTGCTATTATTCCAGAGTACCAAAATATCATTGTATTTCTAATATATAGCCTTTCAAATTATTGATTAATTTCATTTGAACTATTATATCTACTTGAAGTATAAATAATTTTGCTCTGAGATAATTCATATGGGTGTCAATAATAATAAGGTAGAAAAGCCCCTCAGTAGGAATAGTAGTCTCACGGAAAAAGATATATATCTTATTAAGAAAGGAAGTCATTTTAGGCTCTACGATTTGTTGGGATCTCACCCTAAGATTATTGATGGGGATATTGGCACATACTTTTCTGTCTGGGCACCAAATGCCGAGATGGTTTCCGTCATCGGTGACTTTAATGCATGGAATCCTGAGTCTAATCCTATTTCCTTAAGGAGGGATGAATCAGGTATATGGGAGGGATTTATAGCAGGAATTGAACCTGGTGCTGTTTACAAGTATTACATAGTATCGAAATATGAAAATTACAAAATAGCCAAGGCCGACCCTTTTTCATTCTATTTGGAAACGCCTCCAAAAACCGGATCTATTGTTTGGGATCTTAACTATGAGTGGCGGGATGATAAATGGATGAAAAACAGGCAAACCTCGAATTCGCTCAATGCACCTTGGTCCGTATATGAGGTTCATCTAGGCTCCTGGATGAGAAATCCACAGGAAGTAGATAAATTCCTTACTTACAGAGAACTTGCTCCTCTTCTTGTTGAATATATAAATAAGCTTGGTTTTACTCATGTCGAATTTTTACCCTCTATGGAGCACCCATTTTATGGCTCCTGGGGATATCAGATCTTGGGATATTTTGCTCCGACTAGCAGATATGGAACACCTCAAGATTTCATGTATCTGGTGGATTATCTTCATCAAAACAGAATAGGCGTTATTCTTGATTGGGTGCCTTCACATTTCCCTGGCGATGAATATGGTCTGGTTTATTTTGATGGAACACACCTCTTTGAGCATCCAGACCCAAGGAGAGGACATCATCCTGAATGGAATAGTAATGTTTTCAACTATGGAAAGAAAGAGGTAAGGGAATATCTTATTAGCAATGCCCTTTTTTGGCTAGATAAATACCATGTGGATGGCATCAGGGTGGATGCAGTAGCATCGATGCTTTATCTGGACTATGGGAGAAAGGATGGAGAATGGATTCCAAACGAGTATGGAGGAAATGAAAATATGGAAGCTATCGAGTTCCTAAAAATGTTAAATGAGGCTATTTATGCGAGATATCAAGATGTACAGACAATTGCAGAGGAATCTACTGATTGGCCGTTGGTCTCTAAGCCTACACATGTTGGCGGGCTTGGATTTGGTATGAAATGGAATATGGGTTGGATGCATGACACATTATCGTACTTCACAAAAGAGCCGTATTACAGAAAATATCATCAAAACCAGCTTACCTTCGGCATATCGTATGCATTCTCTGAAAACTTTGTTCTATCGCTTTCACATGATGAAGTGGTTTATGGAAAGGGGTCATTGCTGAGAAAAATGCAGGGAGATAATTGGCAGGGGTTTGCAAATCTTAGGGCTCTTTACGGGTACATGTTTGGCCATCCGGGTAAAAAGCTTTTATTTATGGGTGATGAATTTGGTCAGTGGAATGAGTGGTATCATGAGGTGGAGTTGGACTGGAATCTACTCGACAATCCAATGCATCAGGGAGTGCAAAAATGGATAAGCGATCTTAACTATTTCTACAGAAACGAACCGGCGGTATTTGAACTGGATTTTAGTGCTGAAGGTTTTGAATGGATAGATTTTAGGGATTCAGAACAAAGCATTGTCAGTTTTATAAGAAAGGGGAGGAGTACTAATTGTATAATTGTTGTGGTGTGCAACTTTACGCCTGTACCGAGATATAACTATCTAGTTGGGGTGCCTCGTGGAGGTTTTTGGGGCGAGGTTCTAAATAGCGATGCCTTGATCTATGGTGGGAGTGGTCATGGAAATCTGGGAGGTGTTCGAGCTACACCTATACCGATTCATGGCAGATTGCATTCTATTTCCCTGACTCTACCACCCCTCGGCGTACTGTTTTTTAAAAGCGAAGGGAATCCGCCTGCTTAACAAATAACGCTTCAATTTATCTATTTTTTGTAGGAACGGTTTCTAGCCGCGATCATAAAATCGCAACAGGATGGTGTTGCTACTTTTAAAAGTTTTATAGCCACCCGATGGTCAACGCTACATTTACACGTCATTCGTAACGGACTATAGTCCTCGATTTCGTCAGACTATCTCTACAACTACTTATTTCTTTTCAGGTAGTATTGTAATCTAGCACATAGCCGGGGTTAGGTAACGATTCTCGCTCGTTGATCAACTGTTTCACCGGCAAGATTGGTGTACTACCCTATGTACTCTTTCATTTTATTTTTGGTATAGAAAAATAAGGACATCCTAGTTTAAAATGAAAATCGGAGCTAATTATTTAGGAAACGGTGAATGTGAATTTGTGGTATGGGCACCTTTTCTGGAAAGTGTTGAATTAAAGATTGTAGGGGCGAAGGGCACTTCACCCATAATACTCCCTATGAAAAAGGATAAATTGGGATACTGGAGAAAGGTTCAAAATGAACTTTCTCCCGAAACCCTTTATCTATATATTCTCGATGGTGAGAAAGAAAGACCTGATCCAGCTTCTAACTTTCAGCCGGTTGGGGTGCATGGTCCTTCACAGGTGATTGATCACAATTCATTTACATGGGGAGAAGCCAGTTGGAGTGGGATTAATATTACTGAAATGATAATTTATGAAGTCCATGTAGGAACATTTACACCCGATGGTACTTTCGAAGCTTTGCTTATGAGGCTCGATGAAATTCGGGATGTGGGTATTAACACAATAGAGTTAATGCCTGTTGCTCAGTTTCCTGGTGAGAGGAATTGGGGTTATGACGGGGTTTTTTCGTATTCGCCTCAGAATTCCTATGGCGGCCCAGAAGGGCTTAAGGGGCTAATAGATGAATGTCATAAAAAAGGGATGGCAGTTATTCTTGATGTTGTTTATAACCACCTCGGTCCTGAAGGCAATTATCTGATGGAGTTTGGTCCTTACTTCACAAGAAAATACAATGCACCCTGGGGAGTGGCAATTAACTTCGATAATGCCTATAGCGATGAAGTCAGAAATTTTTTTATTCAAAACTCGATTTACTGGTTTGACAACTTTCATGTAGATGGCCTTCGTCTTGATGCCATTCATTCCATATATGACATGAGTTCAAAGCATATTCTAGAGGAGATCTCTGAAAGGGTTAAAGAATTCTCAAGTTATGAAGGAAAAAGATTTTATCTTATTGCTGAAAGTGCCCTGAATGATACAAGGATAATTAAATCAAGAGATCAAGGGGGGTATGAGATTGAAGCACAGTGGTCAGACGACCTTCATCATTCGCTGCATGCTTTGCTAACTGGTGAGACAAATGGCTACTACATTGATTTTGGTTGCATAAAACATTTAGTAAAATCATTGGAGGAGGGTTTTGTCTATTCTGGACAATATTCTTCCTACAGAAAACGAAGATTTGGTAATTCCTCGAAGGATCTACCCGGCAAAAACTTTATAGTTTTTTCTCAGAATCATGACCAGGTTGGAAATCGATTAAATGGCGGAAGACTCTCATCACTTGTTAATTTCGAAGGATTAAAGCTAGCCGCTGGTGTAGTGATATTCTCTCCAAATGTTCCGCTATTGTTTATGGGGGAAGAATACGGGGAAGAAAATCCTTTCCTCTATTTCGTGAGTCATTCTGATCCCGACCTCATAGGGGAAGTGATAAAGGGGAGAAAAAAAGAATTTGAATCTTTCAACTGGAATGGGGAGCCGCCCGATCCCCAGAGTGTAGAGACTTTCTTGAGATCTAAGTTAAGGTGGGAAAGGAGAAAAAAGGGGAAGCACAAAGTTTTACTAGATTATTACAAAACCATTATACAGTTAAGAATACAAATTCCGGCACTCTCAAATCTAGACAAGGATAGTCTTGAATTATTCGGTTTTGAAAACGAAAAGGTCGTCTGTATGAGAAGATGGGAGGAAGAGACACAGAGTCAAGTATTTCTTGTTATTAACTTAAATAGATCAGATCTAAATATTATTGTTAATTTTCCTCAGGGGAATTGGATAAAGGTATTGGACTCCTCTGAAGAAAAGTGGAATGGACCTGGATCAATTCTACCGGAGGAAATAGATTCAGAAAAAGAAATTGACCTAAGGGGGCTTAGTTTGGCCCTCTACGAAGAGAATTAATTTCAAGATAAATCAAGTTTTGTTAAGTTTGTGTTTATTCATTCCTTGCAAAAGATTTCATGAAATTAGGATATATTAATGTCGATCCTCTGGGTCTTTTACTTATTTTTCTTCCAATTAGCATCGCATTGGATTTAATCCATGCCAGTCCAGTTTGGATTTTCATAACATCAGCCTTGTCTATTATTCCATTGGCAGGCTTTCTGGGTAAGGCGACCGAAGAACTTGCTAAACATGTTGGGCCGGGAATAGGTGGTCTGCTTAACGCCACTTTCGGGAATGCAGCCGAGTTAATTATTGCAATCATGGCTCTGCGAAGAGGTTTATTTGATATAGTAAAAGCCTCTATCACTGGATCTATAATAGGAAATATACTGTTGGTGCTCGGGTTAAGCGTTTTAGTGGGAGGTCTTAGATTTAAGAAGCAGACATTTAACCAAACAGCATCTAGTCTTGGTTCAACTCTGTTGGCTTTGAGTACTATAGGTCTGGTCATACCTGCACTTTTTCATATCATTATCGGAAAGCAGAAAATTATAGAGCTAGAGCTCAGTTTGTTTATTGCTATTATTTTATTCTTTACATATTTGTTGAGTCTCATTTTTTTACTTTACACACATAAACATCTTTACATTGGAAAGGAGGGGCATTCGAGTGAAAAAGAAGAGATGCAATGGACTAAAAAAAAGTCCATATTAATTCTTTTCTCTGCAGTAGTTGGTATTGCAATAATGAGTGAATTACTTGTGGGTGCTGTGGAACATACGGCTCATGTATTTGGAATGACCGACGTTTTTATTGGTGTGATTCTGGTGGCTATAATAGGAAATGCTGCTGAACACAGCACAGCTATACTCGTTGCTTATAGGAATAAAATGGATCTAGCAATGAACATAGCCATTGGTTCAAGTATTCAGATAGCACTATTAGTAACACCGGTTTTAATATTCTTAAGTTACCTTTTCGGTACACCTATGGATCTAATCTTCACAACTTTAGAGGTTGTTTCGATCGGCTTAGCGGTATGGATTGTTACTATGATCGCACATGATGGTGAATCTAACTGGATGGAGGGGGTGCAACTATTAGCCGTATACCTTATTCTTGCAATTACCTTTTATTTTCTGCCTTGATTTTTGAAGATATTCTATTATATTTCGAATTGTGTTTTTATACTCGATTAGTAAATATTTAAACTTTCCAAGTAGAGTTTTATTAATCGATGTTAATTGGTCTGATTAAAATCTATTGTATTTGGGTTTGGTAAGAATTATAGTCGGATAAAAAAAAGTTTTAAAGGTTAATGAATTTAGACAATGAGAGTATGGCCTGGAACTCCTTATCCATTAGGAGCTACATGGGACGGGGCTGGAGTTAATTTCGCACTTTTTTCTGAAAATGCCACAAAAGTAGAGCTGTGCCTTTTTGGTACGCAGAAGGGCGAAAAGGAGACTGCAAGAATCGCGATCACAGAGCAAACCGATCAAATTTGGCATATCTATCTTCCTGAGGTTAGACCCGGTCAATTATACGGATATAGGGTTCATGGTCCATATGATCCAAATAATGGACATCGTTTTAACCCAAACAAGCTTCTACTGGATCCGTATGCGAAGTCAATTGCAGGAACCATACAATGGAGTGATGCCTTATTTGGCTATGAAATGGGAAATCCGGATGACGATCTATCCTATGATGAGAGAGATAGTTCTAAGGGAATTCCAAAATGTGTTGTGCTAGATCCTGCTTTCAGTTGGGATGATGATAGTCCACCTCTGATACCCTGGCATAAATCGATTATCTATGAGCTACATGTTAAGGGATATACCGCTCGTCATCCAGATGTTCCTAGGGAAATGAGTGGAACCTTTGCCGGGTTAAAATGTCCAGCTGTACTTGAGTATCTTAAGTCCCTTGGTATTACAGCCGTGGAGTTAATGCCTGTCCACCAACTTGTCGCCGACAAGCAATTAGTTGATAGGGGTCTTACTAACTATTGGGGCTATAACTCCATTGGATTTTTTGCACCAGATGCAAGATATTCCAGTACGGGTGTAAATGGTCAGCAGGTAAAAGAGTTTAAGACCTTGGTTAAAGCCCTTCATAGAGAAGGTATAGAAGTCATTTTAGACGTGGTTTACAATCACACAGCCGAGGGAAATCAGATGGGTCCCACCCTGTGCTTCCGGGGTATTGACAATGCTGCTTATTATCGCTTGTTGGCCAATGATCGCAGGTATTACGTGGACTATACCGGTACAGGTAATAGTCTCGACATGACTCACCCCAGGGTACTCCAAATTATAATGGATAGCCTCAGATATTGGGTACTTGAAATGCATGTAGATGGTTTCCGTTTTGACTTGGCGTCTGCTTTGGCTCGCGAATTGCACGAAGTGGATAGGCTTGGCGCTTTTTTCGATATCATTCATCAGGATCCGGTAATATCTCAGGTAAAACTTATTGCTGAGCCCTGGGATTTGGGAGAAGGAGGATATCAGGTAGGAAATTTCCCAGTTCTTTGGGCGGAGTGGAATGGAATGTATAGAGATACTGTTAGAAGGTTCTGGAGGGGTGATAGGGGTCAGGTCAGCGATTTGGCATACCGACTTACCGGTAGTAGTGACCTTTATGAACATGGTGGACGCTTGCCTTATGCCAGTATCAACTTCGTGACAGCTCATGACGGTTTTACCCTTCGTGACCTGGTTAGCTATAATGAAAAGCACAACGAGGATAATGGGGAAGACGGCAAGGATGGTACAGATGATAATTTAAGCTGGAATTGTGGAGTTGAAGGACCAACAGATGATTCAGAGATCTTAGCTTTGAGAGCCCGTCTACAACGAAATTACCTTGCCACTCTCATGCTATCACAGGGTGTACAGATGCTTTTAGCAGGAGATGAAATAGGGCGTACTCAACAGGGGAACAATAATGCATATTGTCAGGATAACGATATATCATGGTTAGACTGGAAACTTGATCAGCCCAGGCTAGAGCTCTTGAGTTTTACAAAACAGGTGATAAGAATATTTAATCGTCACCCTGTACTACAACGGCGCAACTTCTTTCAGGGAAGAAAAATCTTGGTTTCAGAGGTTAAAGACCTCACCTGGTTCCGTGCAGACGGTAAGGAGATGACCGAAGAGGACTGGAATGATCCGGAAATTCGGTGTTCAGGACTGCGTTTGGCTGGTGACGCTATTGAAGAAGTAGATGCACGTGGTAACAGAATAGTCGATGATACACTTCTTATACTTCTAAATGCTCAATATATACCAATATCATTTATACTTCCAGCTCATCGACCAAAGATGCGTTGGGAACTGCTTCTTGATACAAGGGAAGCTACTGGCAAACGGCAGCATCGATTGATGCGAGGTGGCAACACCTACGAACTTGTTGATCGTTCGCTTGCACTCCTTCGTCTCCGTAGGAGAGGTGGAGTTGTTGGAAACAGCGATAACTAACCCCTTTGCTAATTCAATTCAATTTTTGAGATAATCAGAATGAAAATCCCTGGTTCTACCTACAGAATTCAATTTAATCCTTCTTTTGGTTTTGGAAAAGCCCGTGAAATAGTTAAATACCTATCTGAACTGGGAATCTCATCAATATACGCTTCACCAATTTTTGGGGCCAAAAAAGGAAGCACTCATGGTTATGACGTTGTTGATCCCAATTGTCTAAATTACGAATTGGGTACGGAAGAAGATTTTAATAATTTGATAAAGGATGTAAAGAGTCTTAACTTGGATTGGATTCAAGATATTGTTCCTAATCACATGGCTTATGATTCTGAAAACTTAATGCTCATGGATGTCTTTGAGAAGGGCAGGGGGTCTGAGTTTTATAATTTTTTTGACATCGATTGGAATCATCAAAATGAGAGTCTGAAAGGTAAAGTGCTTGCGCCGTTTTTAGGAAGTACCTTTGTTGATTGCATAGTGCATCGCGAGATTAAATTAAAATATGACGATCATGGATTTACTTTTAATTATGAAGATTTAGTGCTTCCTTTAAAGATCGAGTCATACACAAGTGTTTTATCTCACATAGTAACACCGTTGAGGACGAAACTGGGAGAAGATCATTCTGACTATATCATGTTTTCAAAAATATTAGATGATATTAAAACTATCTCAAAATATAAAAAAAAGAAGAATGTAGCCTCAGACCACGTGAGTTTAGTCAAAATGCGGTTATGGGATCTCTACAGCAGTAGCAGTGTCGTGAGGGAGTTGCTGAATGAAAATATAGACATGGTTAACGGGAGGAATGAGGATCCGGAAAGCTTTAGCCTGCTAAAAAACTTGCTTTCTGAACAACACTTCAAATTATCGTATTGGGAAGACGCTAATGAAGAGATTAATTACAGAAGGTTCTTCAATATCAATCACCTCATTGCCATAAAGATGGAGGATGAAGAAGTTTTTGATCAGACTCATAAAACTATTTTAAGGCTCATTCGTGAAGGAAAGATAACAGGTCTTCGTATAGACCATATAGATGGGCTTTATGATCCATCTAAATATCTAAATGTGTTAAGGGTAAAAACCGAAAGTGCGTATATAGTTGTCGAGAAGATTCTAGGACATGATGAGAATCTTCCTTATAACTGGCCTGTACAGGGCACGACGGGTTATGATTTCTTGAATTTTGTTAACGGACTTTTCTGTAATCGAAAGAATAAAAGAACTTTCCAAAGAATTTATTCGAGTTTTACTGGGTTTGATATTCCTTATGAAAATCTCCTTCGAGAGAAAAAAAGGCTCATCATCACTAAACATATGGAGGGGGACATAAATAACCTCGCATTCCTGATGAAACAGATAATCGATGATAATTATTACAACTATGAAATAGATCTAAATGATCTTAGAAATGCGTTGATTGAGGTACTGGCTCAGTTTCCGGTTTATCGTACTTATATAAGTGATGACTACTTTACTGATACGGATAGAAATTACATAAAAAGATCGGTGGAAGAAGCCCGATCCACTACTCCCAAACTTTCAAAGGGATTAAATCTTGTTGAGGCCATCCTTCTTGGTGAATATAAAGATTATGTGCGAAAAAAAGATAAAGGTAACGTAATGAACTTTATTAAGAAGTTTCAACAGTATACCGGTCCCGTTATGGCGAAGGGCTTTGAGGACACTGTGCTTTATCTCTATAACAAGCTGTTGTCTCTTAATGAGGTCGGCTCAAATCCTGATAAATTCGGAACCACTCTCGATGAATTCAGTAATTTTATCAGGGATAGATCGAGGCATTACCCTCATTCGATGAATGCAACATCTACTCATGACACAAAAAGAGGGGAAGACGTTAGGGCTAGGATAAATGTTCTATCCGAATTACCTGAAGACTGGGAGAAATTCATTAAGGCTTCTTCCAGGCTTAACATTGATAGGAAGAAAATACTTAATGATAAGATAATTCCTGATCAAAATGAAGAATACTTCCTTTATCAAACACTAATTGGGGCATTTCCATTTGAAAAAGACGAGCTTCCGGAATTTATAAAACGAGTTAAGGATTACATAATTAAATCAGTTAGAGAGATGAAAGTACATTCCAGCTGGATAACCCCTGAGGTAAAGTACGAAGGAGCTCTGATTTCATTTGTCGAGAATATCCTCAACCCTTCCGATGATAACGGTTTTTTAAAGGAGTTTGTAGCTTTTCAGACAAGGGTCAGTAAATACGGAATTTTTAATTCTCTTTCCCAAACACTTTTAAAAATCACCTCTCCAGGGATCCCGGATTTCTATCAGGGAAGTGAACTTTGGGATCTGAACTTAGTCGACCCAGATAATCGACGTCAAGTAGATTTCGCTAAGAGGTGTAAGGATCTAGATTACATAAAAAAGTTAGAGATAATAAGTCCAGATAAATTAATCGATGAACTCTTAAAAAGCAGGGAAGATGGTAGAGTAAAATTATTTCTAATATACAAGGCACTACAAGCGAGAAATAGAAACCTGGAGCTCTTCAATTCTGGGGATTATATTCCACTAGAGATTAATGGAGAGTACAAAGAACATGTTTTGTCTTTTGCGAGAAATATCCGAAGTAGCTGGTCAATATCGATAGTGCCAAGGTTCTTAACTCCTATTATTAAAGAAGAAGATCTTCCGATAGGGGAAAGAGTATGGACTGATACTCATATTGTTCTTCCAGTACATTCATCAAATTTATGGAAAGATGCCATAACAGATCGGGTGGTTCAAAGTAATTCTGTTCTGTTGATTAAGGATGTATTAAAGCTTTTCCCGGTAGCCTTACTTTTTAACCAGGGCATTGGTGAAAAATGAAAGAAAGAGGTAGCGGAATTCTTCTGCATATAACATCTCTGCCCTCTCCCTATGGTATTGGAGATCTTGGAACTTCAGCATACAAATTCGTTGATTTTCTCGTTGATACGAAGCAGAGCTATTGGCAGATTCTTCCTCTAAATCCAACTCGGTCCGAATTTGGGAATTCTCCATATAACGGAATCTCGGCATTTGCAGGGAATCCACTTCTTATAAGTATAGATATACTAGTCGAAGAAGGTGTACTATTAAAATCCGACCTCGAAGAAGATACTTTATTTCCAGTTGATACGGTTGATTACGACAGGGTTACGAGCCATAAGGAGAAAATACTTCAGTTTGCTTATGATAACTATAAAAATAATTTATCAAATGATCATGAGTTTGAGAGTTTTTGTAAGGAAAATGATTTTTGGCTAAATGATTATGCTTTATTTATCTCTTTAAGAGAAGAGTTTAAAGGAAAAACATGGGGACACTGGCCTGTAGACATAAGAGATAGAAGTAAAATTGTGATGAGCGGACTTAAAGAAAAGTTTAGAGATAAAATAATTAAACAAAAGTTCTTTCAATATATATTTTTTAGGCAATGGTCGTCTCTTAAGGAGTACTGTAATGTAAAAAAAATTAAAGTAATTGGAGATGTTCCCATGTACGTAAATTACGAAAGCTCTGATGTGTGGGCAAATCCAGAATTATTTAAGCTAGATAAGGAAAAAAGGAAAACACTTGTCTCGGGTGTACCCCCTGATTATTTTAGTGTTGTGGGACAACTGTGGGGTAATCCGGTTTATAATTGGGATGTTTTAAAAGCAACTGATTATTCCTGGTGGATAAATCGGATCGATCATTATCTTAGAATGTACGACATGTTAAGATTCGACCACTTTAGAGGTTTCGTCGCTTATTGGGAATTGGAAGCAGGACGCGACACAGCAATGATCGGCAGGTGGGTTGAAGCACCTGGAAAAGATTTTTTCACAAAACTTTTAAGAAATTTTCCCAAACTTCCTGTTATTGCTGAAGACCTTGGAATTGTAACTCCCGATGTAAGAGAGTTAATGGATTGTTTTGGATTCCCGGGGATGAAATTGCTCATTTTTGCATTTGGGGATGATTTTCCAAATGGTCCTTATTTGCCTCACACTTATTCCGAAAATTGCGTTGTCTACACTGGTACTCATGATAATAACACGATTAAAGGCTGGTTTAGGACGGAAGCTACTTCGGAAGAAAAGAGTAGGCTTTTTAAATATTTAAGAAAAGAGGTCGATGAGGATGGGGTTCATTTGGAACTTATACGACTCGCAATGATGTCTAGGGCTGATATAGCGATTATTCCGATTCAAGATTTACTTGGACTCGGTGAGGAAGCGACTATGAATCGTCCATCAAGGACAGAAGGGAACTGGCAATGGAGGCTTTTGCCAAGCCAAATAAAACCTGTCATTGTAGAAACATTGAAAGAAAAAACAGAAATGTCTGGAAGAGGCTAAGACTTTTTTACCATAGTTTCATAGTAAAAGTTAAAGTAATTTGACTAAACTAAAGACAAGTTAAATGTATTACAATACTTATGGTTGTAAAATGAGCCACAAAAGGATGAATGTTCACAAGATAAATAATAATGGTAGGTTACATACAATACTTAAAGGTTATATTTAAGTGTCAACTTGATAATTCCCAGTAGCTTGCTACAGGGTTTATACTGTAATAGATTAGAAATTTATGAAACTTTGCATTAAAGTATAGATTATAAATTTTGAAAATGAAGAAACTATACCGCTCACATAGGGACAACATGATAGCTGGAGTCTGTGGTGGTCTAGGCGAGATGTACTCGGTAGATTCCACAATGATTAGGCTTGCTTTTGTTTTTATAGGTTTAATTACTGGGATTTTACCTCTTGTCGTTGCTTATATAATCGGTTGGATAATCATTCCAGAAAATCCAGAAGGATAGAATTTCATCTTGTCTATTAAGTAACGACAGTTTATTTAATCAATTCTTAGTGTCCCAACACTATTACCTAACGATTGAAGGAGTATAGCCCTATGTCATTTGAAGTAAAAATGGTGAAAAATAATAAAAAGGGGAATGTACTCGATCCCCAGGTCAAAGTTTTTTTGAATCAACTGATAGAAATGAATATGCCAGCACTAGCAAATATGTCGCCCTCTAGGGCCCGTGAGTTTGCAATTGATGCCGCCAAATAATGGAAAATTATAATTAGTTAGATTCTTGTGATGGTTTTTTATCTTATTTGTTTACCTTTCTTAAATCTATAATGTCTTGTTTTGTTGTATCAACATCAACAAAGAATTTAGAGACCAAAAAAAGGTAATTACGACATGTCATGGGATCCGTATTGTTACAACAAACTTCATAAAGAAAGACTCGAACCATTTGAAGACCTATTAAAACTAGTGAAGAAGAGAGAAGGGCTAAAGGTCATTGATTTGGGGTGCGGGACGGGTGAAACAACCAGCATGTTAGCTGATAAGCTGCCTGGAAGTAGGATTGTAGGAATCGATTCTTCTCCTGATATGTTAAAGAAGGCGACAGAGTGGGTACGTCCTGGTCTCACATTCGAGATGCGTTCAATTGAAAATCTTTCAGGCAAGTGGGATCTAATTTTCTCAAATGCGGCCATTCATTGGTTGGATAAACATGATGAATTAGTACCAAAGTTTTTTTCACATATCAACCCGGGGGGACAGCTTGTCATTCAAATCCCATCGAATCAAAACCACCCATCCCAGACACTACTATCAAAGGTTGCACAAGAGGATCCATTTCGTGACGCCCTTGATGGATGGGTTAGAGTATCTCCGGTGCTTCAAATTCATGAGTATGCAGACCTTCTCTACCTTAACAATGGTACGAATATCATTGTATTTGAGAAAGTTTATCCTCATGTGTTGAAAGATGTTGATGCAGTAGTAAACTGGATGCGAGGCTCTGCTCTAATACCTTATCTCGAGCGGTTGCCAAACAAATTTCATGATAGTTTCCTTGAAAGTTACAAAGAAAAAATTATCCAAACATGGCCGACTGCGCCAATATTTTTCCCCTTTCGTCGGACGCTCTTCTCGGCTTCTGTTCCCTGACAACTTTAATTAAGTCAAATGTTATTTTAAATTACTACTTAGGGATAAAATTAATAAAGAATTTATGGAGTGAGAGAAGTTAAAGAGTATTGAGAAGTTATATTTAAATTTTTTACAAATCTAAGTTCTAAATCATGCAAAAATTTTCTATGTCAGAAGCTCTTCGTTACGGATGGGATACCGCAAAGAGCAATTTAGGGTTCTTTATCGGCCTTTTAATATTTGTTGTGATCATTAGTTCGATTATAAATTTTGAGCCGAAATTGGTCACTGAGAATTTTCCCATTCTTTCAATTACATTTGGGATCGTTTCATTTGTTGTAGATGTATTAGTTAATATGGGTTTAATAAGAATTGCTCTAAAATTTTGCGATAAAAAGGAAGCTACGTTTTCAGACTTAATTAGCACTTTGCCTTTATTCTTTAAATTTTTGTTCGGATGGATTCTCTATGTATTAATTGTCATTGGTGGATTCATCTTGTTAATTTTCCCAGGCATCATTTGGGGGATTAAATTTCAGTATTTTGGTTACCTTATAATTGATGAAGATATGGATCCAATTGATGCATTGAAAAAAAGCTCTAAGATAACTGATGGTGTAAAATGGGATCTTTTTCTTTTTAACATAGTCCTGGGAGTTATTAATATGATAGGATTCTTATTTATTATTATAGGATTATTTATATCAATTCCCACGACGATCGTTGCTTTTGCTTACGTCTATCGGAAATTGTTGCCCATCACGGCTGTGTCTCAAAGAGAGGAGTTACCGAAGATAGGATGGTGATTTCTCGATATAACTCTTTCTAAGTCACCCCTAAATTAGTTGGGTTATCGACTTTTTTTGAATCATCAAGAGGTATAAAAGCAATTGTAAATTATAAACATACACAAATTGGTCATATGATCATTTTTTGGTTAGTTATAGGTTTAATATTCCTAGCTTATATGCTGATGGCGTCTAAGTTGAATTGGATTTTATTAACAGTTTTTCTATTGCTAGTAATTTGTCTTGTGTTATTTGCAACCCTTACTGTAGAAATCCGTAAGAATGTTCTTGGAATAAGTTTTGGAATCGGACTGATAAGGAAGAAATTTAATTTGAGGGAAGTTGAATCATGCAAGATAGTTAAAAATCCATGGTACTATGGTTGGGGCATGAGATATACGCCTCATGGGTGGCTTTTTAATGTATCTGGTGATAAAGCGGTGCAATTAAAAATGATTGGTGGTAAGAAGTACCGTATAGGTACAGACGACCCCCAAGGATTATTGGATGCAATCCAAAAGTCTTTATGATTTTATAAGATTAGGTCGCCCTTAGATGCTTTTCATCCTAATAAAATTAGATTGATGATACGGTCGAAACTTTTAATCTTTTTTGGGACACTCTTTGTTTTAGATCTTTCAATCTTTTCGTTAATAGCAGATTCTTCGGATAACATCAATAAGGGCTCAGTCGACGTCGCCCCAGTTTTTCGCTATAAAATTGTAAATTCTTTTCCACATGATCCAGAAGCCTCCACGCAGGGATTAGTTTATGAAGACGGAGTCTTATATGAGGGGACGGGTCTACGAGGGCGGTCTTCTTTGCGAAAGGTGGAGTTGGAAACTGGTTATATTTTGCAAAATCATGATTTGCCTGAGAAATATTTTGGTGAGGGTCTTACGATTTTTGATGACAAAATAATACAGTTGACTTGGAGATCAAGAGTAGGATTCGTATATGATAAGAAAAGCTTCAAATTAGTTAAAAAATTTAATTATTCGACCGAAGGATGGGGTCTAACTCATGATGGAAAGAGTTTGATCATGAGTGATGGTACAGATAATTTGTATTTTCTTGACCCGGAAACCTTTGAAGAAATAAAGCGAGTAAAGGTTTTTGATAAGAATGGACCCGTAAATAGATTAAACGAATTGGAATATGTCAAAGGCGAAATTCTTGCCAACGTCTGGTTGTCAAACCGTATTGCGAGGATATCGCCAGAGAACGGTGAGATATTAGGATGGATAGATTTAAAGGGGATTTTAGGCAAAGTTGACGGAAAGAAAAATGCAAAAGTTTTAAACGGAATTGCGTTTGATGAAGAAAACGATCGATTGTTTGTTACTGGAAAACTTTGGCCGAAGATCTTTGAAATTAAGTTGGTGAAAAACTAACTATTTTTTCCTTTCTTTAACTAGCGAATTGCCTGTAGCTTGCTACAGGGTTTTCTCTCGCCTGTCATTGCTGTAGAAGTTAGATATTTCGGCGACGGTCTTTTCGATTTTAAATGGGCATTCAAAAAATTGCCAAAATCAATTTCGAAAGCGTTAAAAAAAGATTTAGGGTTGGGGCAGAATTAAATATTTTTAGCTTTAGGGATTGATTTAATAAATCCTAATTTTTTGCCAGCCTTGTCCTTGTATATTAAGAAGACTAACAAAATCAATATAGAATAAACATT
>JALLOG010000656.1 GCA_027717645.1 Desulfobacterota bacterium AH_259_B03_O07 | reverse complement strand
GTTCGGTTATATGAAAAGTTTTTAAGATTGCCCAAATTCTTGACTAGTCCAATAATCAAGTCAATGGCAAGATTAAATCCCTCCAGGGTTGATGATTTTTATAGAACTTTTAGGTCTATAATGCCAGAGGTTAAAGAGATAAAGGATAAATATATAAAATGGCGAGATATGCTAATCGAATCCAATAATGGGAATTTGGTTGAGATGTATAAATGTAACCTGAGCAAATGGACCCCAGAAGAACTAGACGGTATTATGG
>JALLOG010000655.1 GCA_027717645.1 Desulfobacterota bacterium AH_259_B03_O07 | reverse complement strand
GTGTATGAAATCCTCCCTAGCGCTTGGTCTTTTTTTACTTGATCGAAGAATACACCTGGGGACCTGTGGAGTTGATTTACAATGACTCGTTCTGTTCCATTAATAATAAAAGCCCCGCTGGGTGTCATGAGAGGAATTTCACCAAAATAAACTTGCTGTTCTTTAACATCTCTGATCGTCCGCTCAGTGTTTTCCTCGGAAGGAGTATCCCAGATTACGAGTCGGAAAGTTACGTATAAAGGAGCCACATATGTATACC
>JALLOG010000654.1 GCA_027717645.1 Desulfobacterota bacterium AH_259_B03_O07 | reverse complement strand
GTTTATTACCATTCCAATAAAGGCCTTAGCTGCAAGAAGAGGATTAACTTCTTTAAAAAAACCGTCAGAAATTCTATCTTTAATATATTCTGAAAGAAGAATATTAACGTATTCAACATATGTATCAAAGAACATGTCAGACAACTCGTGACTTTCTAAAGCACTATAATGAAGTAGTCTTATAAAATCCGGATCATTTCCACATTTATCGAACATTTTATTTGCAATAGATTTAAAAATTAGCCTATCGTCCTTGGTC
>JALLOG010000653.1 GCA_027717645.1 Desulfobacterota bacterium AH_259_B03_O07 | reverse complement strand
TGCATAATAATGGCTTAACACAGATAATTTCTACAGATACTCATTTTGACCTCATTGAAGGGATCACGCGCCTCGATCCTAAGGCTTTATTTGCTAAATCTAAAGCAAAGGGGAAATAGAGGGATTACACGAAACTTTTTGAGATCAGCTCTCGATATCCTCTAATCTCCTGATCTCCCAATCTCCAATCTCTTAGTCTCTATTCTTCCAATTTCTTCTCCCCCTTCCCGAACTCAATGACATGTAAAGGTCAAACTTTAG
>JALLOG010000652.1 GCA_027717645.1 Desulfobacterota bacterium AH_259_B03_O07 | reverse complement strand
CACCCAGCTCGTGCTCGTGCCGCTCGTGTACGTCCCGTTGCGAGCGGTCTGGGAGGACACGTTCTCCAAGGACCGGCTGTCCGACACCGCCGAGAAGCTCGCCGACCGGGCGAGCGGCGGCACGATGGTCCTGCTCGTGCTGATGGTGTGCGTCGGCGCGCCGCTGGTCGAGGAGGTCGTCTACCGCGGCCTGCTGCAGCGGTCGTTCGCCGCGCGCACGTCCTACGTGGTCGCCTGGCTGGCCGCCGCCACCTGGTTCACGG
>JALLOG010000651.1 GCA_027717645.1 Desulfobacterota bacterium AH_259_B03_O07 | reverse complement strand
CCCGAAGACCAGATGGTCAACCAAAAAGATTGTTAGATACTTCAAAAGCGATAAAAGAGTTTGGCTTCGAAGCAAAAACACCCCTTGAAGTCGGACTTCGAAGAACAATTGATTGGTATAAAGAAAATAGTCTGTGAAAAACAATAATCTCAAGAAAGTCGACCATATTGAATGTGTTTTAACAGTTGACATACATCCAACATATGCGGGAGGTATGAAACTAGCTAAAAACCTTACTCAAGGTCTAGTTAAGAGAAGGGGGG
>JALLOG010000650.1 GCA_027717645.1 Desulfobacterota bacterium AH_259_B03_O07 | reverse complement strand
GTTGTAAACTTTAGAGAACTTATTGGCAGCCCATACGGGATTTGAACCCGTGTTTCTTCCTTTAAGGGGCGGACATATGTAAGTGAAACCGTATTAAAATATTGGTGAAATTAACTGACAATTTTATGATGTAATTGTAGTGAGATTGTAATAAAAACGGTATAGATTTATTTTTTATAATCGTTGGGGAGATGGGTATCTCACACAAATTAATTGCTGATATTCGGCAGCTCGAATCTCCTTACGTTGTAGTCACAATACCAA
>JALLOG010000649.1 GCA_027717645.1 Desulfobacterota bacterium AH_259_B03_O07 | reverse complement strand
GTCATGTACTTGGTAGCAAGTTTAACTGCTTCAATAGATGTGAAAAAGCAATCGGCAGGAGAAGTGGGCGCGAGTATGATGACGTGGGAGTCAGATGGTCTTCCGAAAAGTGCGAAAAGTAGATCACCCTGTTCGGTTTTTGTTGGCATGCCTGTTGAAATTCCGGATCTTTGGTAATCAAAAACTATCAGAGGGAGTTCGGTCATAACGGCTAGGTTTAGGGCCTCGATCTTTAAAGCGAGCCCAGGACCACTAGTGCCCGTT
>JALLOG010000648.1 GCA_027717645.1 Desulfobacterota bacterium AH_259_B03_O07 | reverse complement strand
GGACAGTAAGTGGCTTAAAGATGATACATATATCTTCGTATCCAATATGAATGGTGTCGTAATTTTCCATCCAATCCAACCGGAATTGGAGGGGAAAAACATCATTGACTTGAAGGATGTTGATGGAAAAGCTTTATTTCAAGAGATGATTGAAACAGCTAAAACCCAAGGATCGGGATGGATAGGTTATATGTACCAGAAACCAGGAGAAAGCAAACCTTCTAAGAAAAGCAGCTATTTCAAGAAAGTGAAAGTAGGTGAAGAA
>JALLOG010000647.1 GCA_027717645.1 Desulfobacterota bacterium AH_259_B03_O07 | reverse complement strand
GAACACATGCCCTGCGCATTTCGCTCTTCACATCCTGCCAGGGTCAGTTTCACCTCTCCGGGCGGCGTATTTAATGACAGCGGCGTTTTATCACGCATCTGCTGTAAAGTCTGGAAGACCAGCGAAACCTGAATCCACTGGCTGTTATCGCTTAGCCGACGCCAGCGTTCAAACACCAGTTCACCACCTGGCGGCGTGTTATCCGGCTGACCGGGAAGCGTCCAGTTGAGCTCCAGTGCGCCGCCGAGATTTGCCAGATTAGTAT
>JALLOG010000064.1 GCA_027717645.1 Desulfobacterota bacterium AH_259_B03_O07 | reverse complement strand
TTCGTTTTCTTCTTAATCTGAAGCTTTCCTAACATTTAAAGCTCTGGGCCTACGCCCGTGGGGATCATTTTTCACATCAAACTCCACGAGATCCCCTTCTTTTAAATCCTTGATATCAAGGTCCTGAAGACCCGACATATGAAAGAAGAGACCTCTCCCATCATCTGTCGTGATAAATCAGGTAGTCACCTGATTTTGCATAGGGTAATTATGTATTTATTACTAGCTGAACAGAACGACGATATGCGTAATTTACTCACGATTACAGGCACAGAATCTTTTTCTGCTACGTTGATAAAGTCAGAAATAATTGACATATTGCGTTTTAAGACATTTACTCGATTGAATAAAGGTGCAGGGCTAGTAGCTAGAGTGAATGCCATACGAATATCAGCTTCGTTTATCGCCTAGAAATTTGATAATTTTTTAATGAATTGGAGAATAAATTCAAAGGTCTTGTGATCAAGCTAAGGATTAAAATATAACAATCCTAAATAGCTAAGTGCTTCGATTATTTCTCTTTATTAACCTTCTCAGTAGATTGGTAATTATTTGATGATAAAATAGCAAATTTTTCTACAAAACTGAAACTTACTATATATATTAACAACTTGAAAATGATATGAATTAGATTCATTGCATGTCCTTAAGAGGCACGCATCTCTAATTATAATTCATTGTTTTTAATTTGAACTTTTGAAGTAACAATGCTCACTGTGACAGATATGAGATTAATTGATATCATATATAGTTACTTAAGTTTACTTTACTATTTTTTCCCTAATAAAGAGCGTGTAACTAGACTTAGGCCAACCAACATAACTAAAGGTCAATTTTAGTAAATTTATTTATTGATTTAATTAACTGCTTGATAAGGTAAATTAACCCTCCTGATTCCTAAACTGTTACCAGTATCCACATCGATATCTATTATTACGCCATTTAGCCAGATGTTATTCTTAGCGGGTTCAAGTCTCTGAGGCATAAGTGTCAAAAATCGTTTTATGGACTTGTCCCTATCCATTCCGATTACAGAATCCATTGATCCTGACATCCCGACATCCGTTATATATGCCGTACCTTTTGGAAGAATTCTTTCATCAGCGGTCTGAACGTGTGTATGGGTGCCTATAACTACACTTAATTTTCCGTCCAAATACCAACCCATAGCTATCTTTTCAGAACTCGCCTCTGCATGGAAGTCTAATATTATGATTTGAGTCTCGGCTTTTAATTCCTGAATCAAATCCAACGCGTTACCAAACGGATTTTCAAACGAATCCATAAAGAGTTTTCCGCAAAGATTTAAGACACCGATCTTCCTTCCAAGATTGTCTTCAAAAATTCCTTGTCCATGGCCTGGAGTAGATTGAGGGTAATTTGCAGGTCGAAGAAGTCTCGGTTCATCTTGTATGTAAGAAGTAATCTCCTGCCTATCCCATATATGATTTCCAGAGGTCAGAATGTCTATCCCACAATCCAATAGGAATTGAGTGATTTTGGGTGTAATTCCTCTACCGGCAGCGGCATTTTCGCAGTTTGCGATTACGATATTTATTCCGTGCTTAAATATGAGATCAGGCACCAAAGACTTGACCGCCTCTCTCCCCGCTTCTCCAACTATGTCACCTATAAAGAGAAGGGAGCACTTGCTTTGATTTCCTTTCACTTCCATGACGGCAAACCAAAATAGGGAAATTATTGATCTTTACAGATGGCAAAACCTTAAGTTCTAAATAAGGCTAGTTTGCATAGGCTGTAGCCCGTACTTCCCTTATCACAGTAATTTTAACCTGGCCCGGGTAGGCAACTTCTTTTTCTATCTTTTTTGCAATCTCATGTGAAAGCAGCACACCTTCTTCATCATTTACCTGACTACTTTCAACTATTACCCTTAGTTCTCTTCCCGCTTGTATTGCATAACATTTGTCAACTCCTCGAAAGGTTCCTGCAATGCTTTCAATATCCTCAAGTCTCTTTACATAGGCTTCATATGTCTCTCTTCTTGCGCCGGGTCTAGCAGCTGAAATAGCATCCGCTGCCTGTACTAAAATCGGCAATATCGCCTGAGGCTGAGGATCATGCGCTTTTGCAACCGCTTCTACCACAGCCTGGGGTTCACGATATTTTCTAACAACCTCTTCACCAATATCTACATGGGAACCTTCGACTTCATGATCAAGAGCCTTTCCTATGTCATGAAGCAGACCAGCCCGCCTCGCCAATTTTTGATCAAAACCTATTTCCGATGCAAGTATTCCACAAATAAAAGCAACCTCAATTGAATGGCTCAAAATATTTTGCGAAAAGCTCGTTCTATATTTTAGCTTTCCAACAAGCTTTACAAGCTCTGGATGCATATTGTGGGCACCAACATCAAACACGGCTTCTTCTCCTGCTTTCTGAATCTCTTTCTCAATCTGATTCTCAACATCCGCAACCACTTCCTCGATCCTAGCTGGATGTATTCTCCCATCAGCAATCAGTGATTCCAATGCAAGTCTTGCTATCTCCCTTCTTATTGGATTTAGTGACGAAATTACGGCTGTCTCTGGAGTGTCATCAATTATTATATCTACACCAGTCCTTGACTCGATCGAACGAATATTTCTACCATCACGGCCGATAATTCTTCCTTTCATGTCATCGCTTGGAAGGTTTACGACAAAAATTGTTTTTTCGCTGGTATACTGTCCCGCATATCTCTGAATTGCGAGAGCAATTATATCCCTTGCTTTTTTCTCAGAGCTCTGTTGAAATTCATCCTCAATTTGTTTTAACTTCTTCGCAGCTTCAAGTTTTGCTTCATCCTCGATTAGGTTTATAAGCTCGCTTTTAGCCGATTCTTGGGACATTCCTGCAATATTTTCTATCTTTTTCCTAGCATCCTCAATTATCAAGTCAAGTTCTTTTTCTCTTTCAGATATAATTTTTTCCTTTGACGTAAAATCCTTTTCTTTTCTTGCGAGATCTGCCTCCCTTCTCTCTAGTGATTCGTATTTTCTATCAATGCTGTCCTCACGGTTCTGTAGCCTTGTTTCAATTCTAGAAGATCCCCTCTGTTTATCACGTAATTCGCGTTCCATATCAGTTTTGGCTTTTTCTTTAAATTCTCTGGCTTTCAGCTCACCTTGAATTTGTATCCTTTCAGCTTCTTTTTTTGCCTCATCCAAAATTCTCACGGCTTTGCCTTTATTAAGTTGTACATTTTTTGTCTCCAAGATCACTTTAACAACATAATAAATAACAATTCCAAAAATAAATCCGCCTGCAGCCGATATTATTAACCACATAATCATCTCAAACGCCTCCTTTCCCCATTCCACAACTGATAATACCAAGGTCCGTAATCACATATCCCAAATCGGTGTCCTGCTTTGTAAAAGGTATTTTATTTAAAATCTGGAAACTATAAGCCAAACCAATTCTCTTTTCTCTACAAATCTTTTTAATCGATCGGTCATAAAATCCTTTTCCGTAACCTATCCTTTTTCCAGAATGGTCAAATGCAACCCCTGGAATTATTACCAGATCAAGGTTTTCAGTTGATATGGATGGGTATTCTTTATTTGGTTCAGGAATTCCATATTTTCCTGATTTTAGCTTTGTGGGATCTTTCACTTCATAAAATCTTAAAATAGACCCCTCTACTCGTGGCAGGTAAAGTTTTTTCCCACTTTCCCTTGAATCTTCAAATATTCTCTCTGTTTTTACTTCGTTTTTTATTGAAATGTAAAGTGCGATCTTTTTTGCACTTTTATAAATTGGAAGGTCAAACAGATTATATAATACTCTTTCACTTCTTAAACTTAATTGATAATCACTCAGGCACAACCTTGCATGTAGCACATTCTTACGGATTTGCCTTTTCTCATTATATACATTGAAATCCTTGTCAGATACGGTGGCGAGAGTTCTATTAGTTTGCCGAATCCCACTATTATCAAAATGTTTGCTCCCATTCCACCTTTTAGCCTTTCTCCCCTCGCTCCTCACGTTGAGGAATAAAGGTTTCAATAGATTTAATAGAATTATCCAACATTTCAACCAAGCTTTTTGATCGTTCTTCCGCACGATTTTTAAACTCCTCAAAATCTCTTTTTAATTTGAAATAGTCATCTGCTATTATGAGTGTAGCGAGTAGAAATGGTCGAGGTGCAGAAATTGAATCCATGCCAGGGGAAGCCTCTTTTAACTTCTTCTCTAAATAATCTGCAATTTGGCTTACATATTCCTCATCCGCATCGGTTTTTATAAAATAATCATTGTTGAAAACATTTATCTTTACGCGCCTCATCCTATGCCTCAGATTTCCTTAGATACAACTCAACCTTTTCAATAACCCCATCCAGTTTTGTATTAGTCTCTTGCTTGTGCCGTTCTAGGTTGTTTATACTTTCACGAAGTTTTCCCAATTCTTCTTGAAGCTTTTCATGCTCCTCAGCCAATTTCATCTCTCTGGAGATAGCCTCTCTTATCCTACTCTCAAGAATATCCATTGCATCCATGACCTTAGTGGAACAAGTTTAATCTTATCTTGAAATTTTTGCAAGTTGTGTAAACATTATTTTGAAAATGGCCGAAACAGGAATGTTTAAACAACTAGATAAAGTCGAAAGAAAATTTGTGGAATTGGAAAAAATGTTGAGTAACCCTAGTTTAAGCCCTTCAGAAATTCACCGTTATTCAAAAGAACATTCTGATCTTGGTGAAGTAGTAGAAACCTATCGTGAATATAAAAAGATTTTGAACGAAATTGAAGAAAACAAACCTTTACTTTCTGATAAAGAACTAGGTGATCTCGCTAGAGAGGAGATGCTGCCGCTCGAAGAGAAGAGGGAAAGGCTTAATAGCAAATTGCATATGTTATTACTTCCAAAAGACCCAAATGATGAAAAGGACGTTTTTCTTGAGATTCGAGCCGGAGCTGGAGGAAATGAAGCCGCTCTATTTGCTTCAGACCTCTTAAGAATGTATTCGCGCTATGCTGAAAGGAAGGGATGGATGGTTGAGATCCTGACCTTGAATGAAACTGGAATAGGCGGCATTAAGGAAGTTGTAATATCGATTGAAGGAAAAAAAGTTTATAGCCGATTGAAATATGAAAGTGGAGTGCATCGAGTTCAAAGAGTACCGGCAACGGAAGCAAGTGGTAGGATACACACTTCAACTGCTACCGTAGCAGTACTTGCTGAACCGGATGACGTAGAAGTCAACATAGACGAAAGAGACTTGAAAATAGATACCTTTAAAGCTTCAGGTCCCGGCGGACAACATGTAAACAAGACTGACTCAGCAATAAGAATTACACATAACCCAACCGGAATAGTAGTTCAGTGTCAGGAGGAGAGATCCCAACACAAAAATCGTGCCAAGGCAATGAGAATGCTAAAAGCAAAGCTATATGAACAAGAAGAGTTGAAGCGACAAGCTGAAATTTCAACTGAGCGGAGAAATTTGGTTGGTAGTGGCGATAGGAGTGAGAAGATTAGAACGTATAATTTTCCTCAGGGCAGAATTACTGACCACAGAATAAAATTAACACTACACAGAATCGAAGATGTTCTCGACGGTGATTTAGAAGGTTTGATAAATGAACTAACAACACATTTTCAAACCGAAAACCTTAGAGACATTCCCTTAGAGGCATTTCCTTCCAACAAATTAATCCAGTTATAAAATTCAAAAATTGCAGTTTCTAAATTAACGTACTTGTTGTATTCGCATTTTATGGCAAATAAAATATAAATATGCTTTGGCAATGGATTGTCCCCATTTGTTATTTTATATCATCGGTGTTTTATTGTAGTTTCCTCTGGACAAAAAATCAGAAGGCTTATGTATGGGGATCTCATGCTATTAGACTCGGTGTCATTTTCCAATCAATTACCCTTGTAAGAATCCTCTATGACCGACAACCAATAGCAGGTGGACTTGATAGTTCGCTCGAGTTGTTTTCGTGGTTTATAGCTCTTGTATATGTAGTTTTACAAACAAAGTTTAAAACCGAAGTCATTGGGGCTTTTGTCGCACCTCTTGCTCTTGTCATGTCCTTGCCATCTGTAATAGTTCCCAAGGGAATAATTGAACAGGATCCGTCACTTGAAAATCCTTGGATATTAATTCACATAATGCTTGTGTTTTTGGGTGAAGCATTATTTACAGTAGCTTTCATCGCGGGATCATTATATATTGTGCAGGAACGCAGAATAAAATCGAAGCAACTGGGAAGTTTTATAAAGAAGCTCCCTTCACTAACTACACTCGATAACATAAATCACATCTGTCTCCTAATAGGATTTCCACTTCTAACTCTAGGACTTGCACTCGGATTACTTTCGGCAAAGATTATATGGGGGGCTCTTTGGAATTGGGGTCAAAAGGAAACCTGGTCTCTTATCACATGGTTTCTTTATGCGATACTAATTCACGGAAGGCTTGCTTCAGGCTGGAAAGGAAAAAAAGCAGCTATAGGCGCAGTATTAGGATTCTGTATCATAGTTTTTTCTTTTTTTGTGATTGGTTACCTGGCACCAGGGAGACACGACTTTTTAGGAAGATAGTACGATAAACGAAGGCCTCCTTGTAATTAACCTTTAATTAATTGGAGATAAACCTTTAGTTTTATCAAATACTAATATCCTCATGGCTCTTTTATAAATTATTTTTCCAGGTAAATTATTCGAATATTTGCTGAGGATGCAATTCATAAGTCTTGATTGATTTGTTTAATAAATAATAAGGAGTGGGTGTTTGTCTAATAAGGGAAAACAAATTAAACCTTTCTACTTCACTTACTTTGAACAATTATATGAATCATGGGAAAAATCGGCATCAAAGGCAATAAAGCTTTGGTTTAATAATCCGCTTTTCAACAATTGCATGGAAAGAGCTTTCGAAAAATCCACAGAATTTAAAAACTATACAAGAGAGATTATTGAAAAATCTTTAAACTATAGATACTTGCCAATTAAAAATGACTTTTTAAAGTTAACGAATTCTCTAGAAAATGTAGAGATTAAGCTACTAGCGTTGGAAGACAAAGTGAAAGATGTAAAAAAAGCAGATGAAACAAAAACTACAAAAAAACGAAAACCTAAACCACGGAGGAAAAAATCGTGAGTAAGGAAAACATCAATTATGAGGAGTACTACAAGGGATTCTATAAGATATGGGAAAGGTCGATTTCGGATGCTTTAGAAATGTGGAAAAAACGCCCATCTCAGGGTGGTAACGAAGCCGGAGAGAAAACTCAAGATTTTGATTCCGTAACATATTACAAAAAATTCTATGAAACATGGGAAAAGACAACATCTGAGGCTCTTGAGAAATGGGTTAACAGTCCTCTGTTTGCCTCTAATATGGGTAAGATTATCGAGAAATCTTCGGAGCTTAAGAAAAATTTTGATGAAGTAGTAGAAAAAGGCCTTAAGAACATGAATATACCTTCTAAAGGCGACATAGACAGGATTCTTAATTCAATAAATAAAATTGAAGAAAAAATAAACGATCTTACCGATATGGTTGATGAGCTGAAAATTGCTAATAAGAAACGATCCAGAAAATAATATTATTTCCCCGCTTTTTTCTGAAGTCTTATCAATTAATTACCGATAAAAATCCTTTTAAAGAGAGAATTAGATTGCAATAGATATTGTTAGTGGTAATATTAGGCGAATTAATATTGTATTGGAGGATTGAAATTTCATGTCGATTAATTACTTAAATTCCATGATTCAAGAAGCCGAAAAAATCAAACATAAACTCTCCAAAGCTATAGATATGACTGTAGTGAATCCGCCCGATGTCAAAGTAGGAATGACACCTCATGAAGTAGTATTCACTGAAAACAAGCTGAGGCTATTACACTACCATCCTACTCAGAAAAACACGCACCCAGTTCCACTCATCATGATATTTGCTCTTATAAATCGTCCATATATTTTGGATTTAAAACCTGGGAGAAGCGTTGTTGAAGTATTGATTGATAAAGGAATTGATCTTTATTTAATTGACTGGGGGGTCCCCGGGGATGAAGATAAAGATCTAAACTTAGATCATTATATAAATCGTTACATACATAAAGTTGTCGAGAAAGTAAAAAAAATCTCAGGGGCAAACCAAGTAAGCATCTTGGGTTACTGTATGGGCGGCACAATGTCTGCAATGTATACATCTCTTTATCAAGAGGAAGTAAAAAATCTTATACTTATGACCACTGGAATAGATTTTAAAGTTGAAGGAACGTTAAACCTATGGGGTGATAAACCTAATTTCGATGTAGATAAATTTGTAGATGCATATGGAAATGTTCCACCCGAATTTCTCCAATCAAGTTTTCTTTTTATGAAACCCGTTCAAAATATGGTTTCAAAATATGTGAATTTTTATGAAAACATAGATAATGTGAACTTTGTAGAGAATTTCATGGCTATGGAAAAGTGGTTAAATGATAATATTCCTGTCGCCGGAGAGGTTTTCAGAGAATTCGTCAAATATTGTTATCAAGAGAATTTACTCGTAGAAAATAGGCTGAGGATAGATGGCAAACTTGTAGATCTTAAAGAGATAAAATGTTCAGTATTAAATCTAATAGCTGAACATGATCACCTAACGCCACCAAAATCAAGCACAATATTCAATAAATTAATTTCCAGCGAAGACAATGAAACTATCATTTATCCTTCTGGCCATATAGGCCTTTCGGTAAGCAGCAGATCTTTAAGGGATCTTTGGCCTAGGGTTGCTGATTGGTTAATTAAAAGGTCTAAGTCCAATTAAGATATTTGAATGTTTCTATAGTTCGTGTCTATGTATCCATTATAAGATTTACTGGTGTACACATAAACACGAAGAAGTTTTCACAAATATAATGATTAAATATAGTGTCCACCATTCATTCTGAGCGTTGTTCCGGTAATCCAGCTTGCAGCTGGGGAACAAAGATAAACTACAGCAAGTGCTACCTCCTCGGGTGTTCCGAATCTGCCTAGTGCAATCTGGCTTTTAATTTGATTCCTAATATCCTCCGGTACAGTACCCAACATATCGGTCTCAATAAAACCCGGGGCTATTGCATTGACCCTTATGTTATTACTCGCAAGTTCTCTAGCCATAGTTTTCGTAAAACCAATAATTCCAGCCTTTGTTGAAGCATAGTTACATTGACCAAGGTTACCCATCTCGCCTATAATGGACGAAACAGAAATTATGACTCCACCATTTTGAGCCATCATAGGCTCAAGCACTGCCTTGGTGCAATTAAAAACACTTGTAAGGTTTGTCTGTATAACTTCGTTCCACTGTTCCGACGTCATTCTTCTTAGTGTTCTATCTCTATTTATACCGGCGTTATTTATCAAGATATCAACCTTTCCAAAATGATTCATTGCAGCCTTGCCTAAGTTTTGAGCTTGCTCAAACTTCCCAACATCGGCTCTAACAGTAACACATTTTCTCTTCTTTTTTTCGATCTCCTTCTTTACCTGGTCTGCTTGTTTATCACTCCTCGAGTAATTTACTAATATGTCGGCGCCTGCTTCAGCTAAAGCTAGAGCAACTGCTCTTCCAATGCCCCTGGATCCTCCCGTGACAACTGCAACTTTGTCCTTTAAATCATATAATTCCTCAATCATTCTAGCACCCCCTAGTGAATGTAATTTTTCTGGTTATGAAGGAACATAGATTTCTAACTCTTTATTAATTGTTTGTCAAATTCATAAATTTGTATGATTTATCATTTCTTACAATAAAATTTTTGTTCAATCTCCCATTCTCTGTTAATAATATATTAAATTTATGTTTCAGAGTCTATGGAATTTGATTATCTAATTAAACTAGAGAAAGAGTCGTTAATAATGTTTCTATGAGTTAAGTGGAGAAATTATTATGAGTCGATTTGTAAAGTCTCACGGACTTGGAAACGACTACATTGTGTTAGATAAAGCCGATATAACTTTCGAGCTTAATGCCGATGTCATTAAGCTTCTTTGTAATAGAAATTATGGAATAGGCTCGGACGGAATACTAATGCTTGTGCCATCTAATAATGCAGATTTCGGATTAAAAATTTTTAATCCAGATGGTAGCCCTGCAGAAAAGAGTGGTAATGGACTAAGGATCTTCGCAAAATTTCTTTATGAGCATGGATATACACGAAATGAATTATTAAGCATAGACACCCCAGGCGGAAAGGTCTTTGCAGAATTAGATGTAAAGGGGGATGTAGTTCCATTTGTCACCGTGGAAATGGGTATTGCGACCTTTCAAAGCAAACTCATTCCCGTTGAGGGAGAAGACAGGGAGGTTGTTAATGAAGAACTGAGAATAGATAGAGAGCTACTATTGATAACCGCAGTTTCAGTAGGAAATCCTCATTGCGTGTCCTTTGTTGATGAACTCGATGAAGCTTATTTAAGAAGAATAGGTCCCCATATCGAGAACCATAAAATGTTTCCAAATCGCACAAATGTCCAATTCGCTAAAGTATTATCAAAAGACAAAATTGAAATTCTAATTTGGGAACGTGGGGCCGGATATACCCTAGCTTCGGGAAGCAGCTCGTGCGCCGTCGCAGCTGCTGCCATAAAAAATGGCCTTACAGGTAGATATGTTAATGTCTCAATGCCAGGTGGAGAACTTCAGATAGCAATTAGGGAAGATTGGTCAATCAAGATGAGGGGACCCGTAGAAGAGATTTGCAGCGGTACAATAAGTGAAGATCTAAATCTACGAATATCTAAACTCTCTGCTTCACAAAATTGAAATCTTATATCTAAGAGATGCCACAGTTTATCATATCAGCTGACACTATCCTGCCAATATCATCCCCACCGTTAAGGGAAAGCGCTCTTTTTATAGTAAATGGGAAAATTCATGATATTGGACAATTAAACCAGCTTAAAAAGAAATACCCAAAAATAAATAAGATAGACTTAGGCGAGGGAATTCTATTACCAGGATTTATTAACGCGCATGTTCATCTTGAGCTGGGATGGATACAAAATCGAATTGGTAATTTCAACGGATTTATAGCATGGTTAGAGCAAATAATTAGGGCAAAGAGTGAAGATCTAAAAAGAGAAGAAATAGAATCATCGATTCAAAACGGAATAAAAACGCTAATTGCAAATGGTGTAACTACGGTGGCAGAAATTTCCTCCTATGGTGGAATCGACAAACCCCTCCTAAAAGAATCGGGACTTAGAACAATACTTTTTTCAGAACTCTTTGACAGGCATGAGGATTTGACTGAATACCTGTCATTTGAAAAAAAAGAACTGTTTGAAGAAAGACCTTTTCCCCATGCCCCTTATTCTTGTTCCCCTAATTTACTCAAAAAAGTATTAAGTTTTTGTAATAGATCGAATATTCCGTTTGGAATTCATCTCGCCGAAAGTCAAGAAGAGGTAAAATTTTTAAAGGGTATTGAAAACGGGTTTGAAAAAAAAATATTTCCCTTGATAGACAAGGAAAATTTTTCAAGAGTAAAAGCAGACTCTCCATATCAATACCTTAGAAAATTGAAGTTTTTTAATAATACAAAAGTCACAGCGGTTCATATGGTTCAGGTTAGACCGGCTGAAGTCGAAGAATTAAAGAAAAGAGATATCGGCGTGGCTCTCTGTCCGAGAAGCAATTTTTTTCTCAAGGTAGGTTCACCGCCTATCAAACAGTATTACAAACTCGATAGAATAGGGATTGGTACTGATGGTTTATCGAGCAATATGAATCTGGATTTTTTTGAAGAACTTAGATTCTTTTATCATATTTCTTCAAAGGTATTAAGGGAAAATACCCCGTTCTTTACGATCTACGTTGCAACGCTGGGAGGTGCCAGATCACTATTTTTAGAAGACAAAATTGGCAGCATAGAAAAAGGCAAGGATGCTGATCTGATATTTATAAGACCCAAAAATGCTTATTCGGATCCCTATATGTCGGTGATTTCATCCTCTAATCGAGAATTAAGAATGTCATTGGTTAAGGGTAAACCGATATATTCGAAACTTAGGTTTCCCAGGAAATTCCTTTGAATACCGATATCAACAAACTCTTTGTTTACGGGACCCTTCTTCAAGGAGAGCCGAGAGGCAAATTCATAAACGATTGCAATTTGCTCAGTGCTCTCGAAGTGCCTGGAGATCTCTACTCTACCGAAATGGGATATCCCGTTGCTTTATTTAAACCATATCACGAATCTACAATAACGGGAGAGCTCTACGATATTCCTAGCGATAATATGAAAGAAAGGATAAAGGGATTTGATGAATTAGAGGGAACCGATTCTGGTTTGTTTATCAGAAAAGAACTTAAATATAATGGTCACCATTTTTATGCTTATGAAGCAGGAAAATCTTTCGTAAATATTCTTACAAATAAAAACAAAATCAATTCAGGAAATTGGAGATATCATGGATCTATAGCAAAAATAAATCCTTCTCAATTTGCTATTAATTTTGAAATTAATCTGTCTAGAAATTACCAAGTTTTTCCACCTAGGGACTTTAAAGAATGTATATACTTGAGGGGCGATTTGCCAATCCTAATAACGGCACCTCATGCAACAGCCCATATTCGTATGAAGAAATTAAAGGAGGAAGAAATATCTACAGGCGCCATCTCCGTCATTCTTCATTCATTAAAAGGATCCCACGCTCTCTACACTCATAGGGCTTCAACGATTGACGCCAATTTTTACGATCAATCTACATTTAAAGAAGAGCTAAGAACAATCGTAAAAAAATTTGGAATTAAATTGGTGCTAGACATTCACGGCACAAGCACAAAAAGGAATGACGACATATACCCCGGCGTAGGAATTAATAGAGAATTTTTAATTGGCAATGATATATACCTGGATAATTTATTCCAGGCTGCGCAAGATAACAATATTTGTGTCGGAGGACTTGATGTATTCCCCGCATCAAGACAAATGACTGTGACTAAATATCTAGCTAGAGAATTGGGTATCCCGGCTATGCAAATTGAGATTAATGAAAGGCTAAGAATTCCTTATGATTCTCCAAATAACTTTGAAAGACTCATAAAATTTCTATCACAGTTTTTAAACTCAATTAAAAGCTAAATTTTTTAGTTTCCCAATATATCTAGCTTTGCTTTTTCCTTGATCAGTCCTCTTTCAAAAGCTCTACTATACAAATAATCCAAAGCTCTTCTTCCTACTTCACCCATATTTTTTGTAACATCATTAACATACATAAGGACAAATTTTTCACCTAAATCCCTCTGCATTCCCCTCCCGAATTGAAGCGCATAGTCCAACGCTTCATCCTTGTGGTTAAGACCATATTCGATGCTTTCTTGGTGGACTTTTAATACCTCTTTCTCTATGTCTTCACTAAAACCTCTCTTTACCACATTCAGACCCAATGGCAAGGGAAGTGAAGTATCCTTTGCCCACATCTCACCGAGGTCCAAAATACATTTGAGACCATAGTCTTTATAGGTAAGTTGCCCCTCGTGAATTAAAAGCCCCGCATCAACATCGCCCTCTTTAACAGATTCCATTATTTTATCGAAGGGAATTTCAACAGGAGTGAAACGATCACTATAAATCCCTAATAGAAGAAATGCTGTAGTAAGCTTCCCGGGAACACCGATTCTTTCGCCCTTTATGTCTTCCAGATCTCCCCGTGTAACAACAATAGGTCCGTACCCTTCACCCATACTCGCCCCACAGGAAAGGATTTTATAGCTGTCCTGTACTTTTAAATATGCATGCGCAGAAACAGCCGTAACCTCTAACTCTCCTTTTAAAGCCCGTTCATTTAGTGACTGTATGTCTTCAATAACGTTTACAAAATCAATATGATCTGATGACACTTTTCCGCTAGCTATTCCGTAAAACATGAATGCATCATCCGGGTCGGGGCTATGTCCAAGCTTCATCGTGACTTTACTCAAGTCATGAATCTCCTCTTTGAATTCTAATTATACAGTCGTCGTGCCTACCGGCAAGCCTTGCAGGCTAGCCGATCTATATATTCCGACTCGTCGGCTAGGTCACGAGTCTTGCCCGTCACATAAAATTAACCCCGGGGGGTAAATTATTAATACTTCACCTTCTACTTCTCATAAAATTTTAAATCCCAACTCTTTATACTGCTATCAACTTTTGATAATAAATCTCTAAAAGCCTTGATTCCCTCCATCTCTTTATCGCCGAGATCATAATCAATTCTTTCGGTCAAGTACTTATAGCAAATATCCTCACTCAAGTTAATTTTCTCAGAAGAAATTTTTGCAATCTTCTCTAAACGCTTTAGTCCCATTACTTTAGCCATCTCTAGAGCGCCGAGATTCTCTCCCAAGCGAACTCCTTCTGCAACTGCATAAACTGCATATACAAATGGGAGCCCTGTTTCTTTTGACCAAACATCGCCAAGATCTATGACTTCATAACCAATAGGTGGGGAATATCTAATCCTAAGACCAGCGTTGCCAATAAACATTCCTGCATCTACTCCATCCAAAAAATTATCGTCAGGATTTCTATGGATATAAGTAGGATTAGCAGTATTGAATATCTCTAGGATTATTCTTAGAAGCGATGCTGAGCTTTGAGATCTCAAATCTACTGCGACAGTTTCTATTTCGCCGATGGATTTTTTAGATAACAATATTACGCTATCTACCTTACCATTTGATGAGATTGATATTCTAGGTATCACTCTGTAATTACGTTTCAGCAATTCCGCGACTGGAATGAGACCTAAATCTACTTTTTTTTCAAAAAGTAATTCAGACAAGGAAGAGGGAACTTCGTAAACAAGCTCAAAATCATTCCTAACTAACCTCTCCTCTAAAGGGAAAACAAGGGGTCTTACATTTAAAAATGGTACAGCCCCTAGCTTAATCAATTAAAATCTCCTTATTAAGAATTTTTCGAAATAAATAATGTCATCGTGTCAAAAAATATGATTCAAAAATAGATATATCATCACAAATGTAGGAGCGCCTTTCAGCCTCCGCTCCGTGGCCCATGAGCAAAGTCGAAGGGTCGCACCATGCCTTTCCTGTGCGTGACGAAGGGATGGTCCTCCTACAGAGCTTAAGGTAACGTTAGATGTTGCTAATATAGGAGCAGCCTCCAGCCGCAACATTTTTAGGATGTTTAAAAATATAAAATTTATTAAGATTAATGTTAATATTATCTACACGATATTTAAGTTATGAAAGTTGTTCTAATTAGAAAATAGATCAAATCCTAATCTCTATCCCGTTTTGCATTAAAAACTCTTTGGCTTCAGATATTGAATATTCACCGTAGTGAAAAATGGATGCAACTAATACAGCATCTGCCTCTCCCAAAGTAATTCCATCATAAAGATGCTTGAGATTTCCAGCACCACCAGAGGCAATTACTGGAATACCAACAGTTCTAGAAACAGCCTCTGTTAGTTTCAAATCATAGCCAGATTTAGTACCGTCCATGTCCATACTAGTTAGAAGAATTTCACCTGCTCCAAACATTTCCACCCTCTTTGCCCACTCAACAGCGTTTATGCCCGTAGGATTTCTCCCCCCATGTGTATAAACCTCCCACGTAGAATCGGACACGTTTTTTGCGTCTATCGCAACGACTATGCATTGACTCCCGAATTTATTTGAGGCCTTTTTTACAATTTCAGGATCTTTAACGGCTGCCGTGTTAATTGCAACCTTATCCGCCCCTGCCAATAGAAGGTTTCTCACGTCCTCTAGGGTTCTAACACCGCCACCTACCGTCAGCGGGACAAATACCTCGCTAGCCGTTCGTTTTACTACATCTATCATTATTCTCCTTTTCTCATGCGAAGCAGTGATGTCAAGAAAAGTAATTTCGTCTGCCCCCTCATCGCTGTATCGCTTTGCAATTTCAACGGGGTCGCCAGCGTCCCTCAGGTTCAGGAACTTTACGCCCTTGACTACTCTTCCGTCCTTTACATCAAGGCAAGGTATGATTCTTTTCGATAGCATTATAAAACCCTTGATTCTATGTCCACAACGGCAACAAAACAAGAAGTGAAATTAATATGCTTTTCTTCTGACTCCGGTATTCTGGCTTCTGATTTCTGAAGTTTATTTAAAACTCAGATCCCATCTTTGTGTCTTTGTGCCTTAGTGGCTCAAAATCGGAAAACCTCTTTATCACTTCGCTAAGACTGATTTTACCTGTGTAAATCGATTTACCAAGAATTACTCCTATCAGACCTTCCTCAGTTAAACTCGATAGTTTTTCTATATCGTCAATTGACGATATTCCACCCGAAGCTATTACCGGCAAAGGAGAGTTTCTAACAAATTCTTCAACTGAGTCAATATTTATTCCCCTTAAAGTACCATCACGATCTATATCAGTATGTATAACTAAAGATATACCAGCCGATTTCAAACCATTTAAAAAAGAATGTGCCTCCAAATCAACAAATTCTTTCCACCCTTTTACTGCAATTCTTCCATTTTTGGTATCAATTCCAAGAGCAATCTGTCCTCGAAACCGTTTACTAGCATCGGTCAGAAATTCAGGATTCTGAAGTGCCGCAGTGCCCAGTATAACTCTGTCAAGTCCTACTTCTAAATACTTTTCTATGGTTTCCATATCCCTTATTCCACCACCTACTTGAACAGAGCACGAAACAGATTTAACTATTTTTTCTATTAGATCAAAATTTCCGGGTTTGCCTGAAAAAGCGCCATCGAGATCTACGACGTGTATGAGCTGAGCACCACATTCCTCCCAATTCTTAGCCACCGCTACCGGATCCTGAGAAAATACTGTCTCAGTTCCCTCTTCTCCCTTTAAGAGTCTGACACATCTACCATCCTTGAGATCAATTGCAGGAATAACAAGCATTTAAGGTTGTCCTAGAAATGCGGCAAGATTATCTACAACATCCACTACACCTTCTTTGGCAAGCTGATTGGCGGTAACCCACTTTCCCTTACGCTTAAAGAATTTCCCAATCTTCGTAACATTCTGAAAAAGGTCTTCTTGTGTCTCAGCATAATATACTTCCCAGATTTTTACACCACTTACCGGGTTTAGTAATTGAACTTCAAATGCAACAGAAGCAGGCGATGGTGTTCCCAACTCACCCCCTTCCCTTTCTCTAAAAGCCGAAATATTGCCTATTAAAATGGCGTCAGAATTAAGATTCCTTCCCACCTCAAGTGCTAAATTAACATAACCCAAACCGGGATTTTCTTCCTTCAGTGTCATAAATTCTTCGGTCGAACTTCCCAATGCAACTATGGTAATACCTTTTATCTTGTTATTCATCTCATGATACAATTCACTGGTCAAAAACCTGTTTCGCTCCACAGGAATTGCATTTCGATATTCCGGCTTGGTGAAAAGTGGTATTACCGCAATTTTGTTTATATCAACTGATCTTTTTGAATCACTTCCAGTTTCTTTAACAGGATAAACACATGATATCAGATTAAAACATAGGACCAGCGTCAAATAAAAATAGGAAGTATTACGCCTCATTTCTATAAATATACTGGATTATGATGTTAATAAAAGAAGTGCAAAGACACAGTTTTGAATACAATCATTTAACCAATTAATACAAGGTTATTTAAATATTTGTTAATTGATAACATTTAAGTTACGATTGGATCAAACCCCAAAAAATCCTTGTTTTGAACGAAGTGAAAAATCTCTTTTTTTTGTTATCATTGCATAAAAAGTTACGCGATCTCAGAATTTGCCATTGCGAGCACATTCGCTTTCCCCGGTGTAAACTCAGCGAATCAATCCCATCTAAATTTGTCATTGCTGTAGATGTTAAATATTTCGGGGACGGTCTTTTCGATTTTAAATGGGCATTCAAAAAATTGCCAAAATCAATT
>JALLOG010000646.1 GCA_027717645.1 Desulfobacterota bacterium AH_259_B03_O07 | reverse complement strand
CTAATCTCTAATCTCCCAGTCTCCTAATCTCCAGTCTCCATTTAATCAATCTCTAATCTCCTCTTCCCCAATCTCTTAGTCTCCCAATCTCCTAATCTCTATGAATCTCCTTATTTTCTTCTTCCATTTGTTAAGGCTCTCGATAAAATATCTCGAAATTCATTGCTTAAGTATCTTTGCCCATCACTGTTTTTCAAATTAATCAGACCGTAATTGATGAGCTGGTCATAGTTGGGAGGTAAAATGTGAGATGGCATCTGTTATAC
>JALLOG010000645.1 GCA_027717645.1 Desulfobacterota bacterium AH_259_B03_O07 | reverse complement strand
GTCTTTACCCATCATATAGTCTGTTAACTTGGTTTTTAAATCTGGCCTTTCCATATCCTCCGGATAAGGCGAGGACACTAGGATTCCACCCGATATCTCATGTGAAGCCCTGAACATGTCGTAAATATGAAGACCTTGTAGAAGCTTTCCAATATTTGAATAAACCGGATCCGGACAGAAATTCCCCGCTTCCGTTTCCTTTCCAAAAACTGAAGACGTAACTCCACATGCATAAAAAGATTCTACATACTTAATGAGGTCGGTTA
>JALLOG010000644.1 GCA_027717645.1 Desulfobacterota bacterium AH_259_B03_O07 | reverse complement strand
CCCCTGCGAAAGCCGCCTCCCTCTTATTGAAGCGTTCGTTCCCGCAGAGCGAGTTTCAGTGTCCGGGCAATTAGAAAACAAAGAAGCCGCGGTAGGACTTCTCTGGAGGTTTGCGGTGCAGATGAAAAGGAGACGAGGCATGATATTATTACCTTATTATATAAGATTCCCCCGTGCCGAGGTAATTCAAATTCCGAAAGGTTAATAGGGAATTTTATGGGCGACAATTTTAGAAGAAAAATAAAAAGCTTAGCACAGTGCTACAC
>JALLOG010000643.1 GCA_027717645.1 Desulfobacterota bacterium AH_259_B03_O07 | reverse complement strand
CCTTCAAAGACATTAACCGAACCGATAAATTCAGCGCTGTAGCGGGTAGTTGGATGCTCGTAGATCTCTTCCGGCTCGCCAATCTGGACAAATTTCCCGCGATTCATAATGGCGATACGCCCCGCCATGGTCATCGCCTCTTCCTGATCGTGGGTGACCATCACACAAGTCACACCGACGCGCTCCAGAATATCCACCACTTCAAGCTGCATCCGGTCACGCAGCTTTTTATCCAGCGCGCCCATCGGCTCATCGAGCAGTAATAGT
>JALLOG010000642.1 GCA_027717645.1 Desulfobacterota bacterium AH_259_B03_O07 | reverse complement strand
TGCTAGTCAATACTGTGATACTCTTTGCACCCAAATTCTTCTTCCAAAAAATAATGCCACCCTGGAAACTACAAAACCGGCCTAATCCATCTGAGGTAAGCATTAAATCGGTAGTCGGATAACCTAGATCACCATCCTCCGAACCAAGTGCCTTCCATTCCTCAAATATTGGCCCATCAATAATGGCATGAGCGCCTGTCTCAGGACTCCAGTAGATGAACCCATTATCATATTTTCTATTCAAACCCCTGCTATCACTATTGATAA
>JALLOG010000641.1 GCA_027717645.1 Desulfobacterota bacterium AH_259_B03_O07 | reverse complement strand
ATGCTATGCCGGGCAAAGTGTTGCTCATTCCCTGAAACCGCGGGCCAGCGTGATGCTGGCCCGGTATTGTGCAAAACAGATAATTCACCAATGGTCCCCCTTCGTTTACACTAGCCACAATTGAATATGGGTAAATGACGATGAATTCATTCGAGCGAAGGAATAAGATCATCCAATTAGTGAATGAACAGGGAACCGTGCTTGTTCAGGATCTGGCGGGAGTATTTGCTGCCTCGGAAGCGACAATCCGTGCCGATTTGCGCTTTCT
>JALLOG010000640.1 GCA_027717645.1 Desulfobacterota bacterium AH_259_B03_O07 | reverse complement strand
ACTACGAAACGGTTCGTTTAACGTTTCAGGCAATCTATGTTTTTTTACTTGCGTTTGCATATTTGCGTACATTATTTGAATACAGGTGCAGATAACTGGGGTAAAGGTTTCTCGGCAACTTTAACGGTATCCGTTTCCTTGTCATTAAACCCGAGAAAACGAAAATGAGCCTCTTTTGCGTGTTTTTGTACGATTGCAAGGTAGTGACGGCGTGTTGTCTCCACCTTAGAATGCCCAAGGAGCCTGGCAACGTAGTCCGGTGGGCAGC
>JALLOG010000639.1 GCA_027717645.1 Desulfobacterota bacterium AH_259_B03_O07 | reverse complement strand
GTTCAATCTCTGGTGTTGTATCAAAGTTTTTCCCCCGGAAAACAGATGTTGATCTATTGGAATTTAGCTCGGCCTCATCCCGCCTATCCGAACATTCAGGGTCTTCCCCGCATCCGGCCTCCAGTAAATCAGGTTGAGATATTAATTCATGTATAATAAAACCACTACTCGGAAAATGCATGGTACCCCAGTAGAGATATCCCATGAATGATGTGAGGTCTCCTACAAGATAGCTAAAGGCTATGACCAGATCAGGCTCATAATCGAGCA
>JALLOG010000638.1 GCA_027717645.1 Desulfobacterota bacterium AH_259_B03_O07 | reverse complement strand
TGCTCATGACACGAGCCTAGAGGGTGACGGTTCTCCCCGATCAGCTAGTGCGTGGCTTTGGACACCACTGCGTCGTCCAGGCGTACATGGCAATCGCGGCAGCCGCGCCAGCATTCATGGAACGCGTTGACCCGTACTGGGTGATAGCCACCAACTGCTCGCACCCTTTGACGACCTCGTCGGTCAGCCCGGGACCTTCCGATCCAAAGACCAAGCAACAGTCCTGCGGCAGCTGGACCGTCTCCAGTGGCACCGATCCAGGCAGATTATCC
>JALLOG010000063.1 GCA_027717645.1 Desulfobacterota bacterium AH_259_B03_O07 | reverse complement strand
ATTGTATCATATCTTTTATTCATCAATATTTTTATTGATAGGCGGGTCAGGAAAATGAAATTTATCAAAGCTCTTATAATTGCTTTAACGGTGTTATTTGTAGTCTGGGGTTTAATCGTCATCAATGTTATTCGTCATTCCAAAATAGATGAAAAACATAAAGTTGACGCAATAGTTGTTATGGGTGCAAGCCAGTGGAATGGGAGGCCATCTCCGGCATTTAAAGAAAGATTAGATCACGCCTTATTGAAATATAATGAGGGACTAGGGGAATACTTAATTATTACAGGCGGAATTGCTGAAGGGGAAAGTATTTCCGAATCAAGTGTAGGCAGAGAATACCTAGGAAATAAGGGTGTCTCGAATGAGGTAATATTAATCGAAGAATCAGGACTTAATAGCCTGCAAAGTTTAAAAGAAGTACGAAGAATTTTACAACAAAGGGATCTTAATGCAATCCTCCTAGTAAGCCATGGCTATCACATGATGCGAATAAAGCATATCGCAAATGATTTGAATATTGAAAAAGTATACTCCTCACCTGTTGCAAGCCGGAAAAAAGAAAATCGAATTAAATATATTCTAAGGGAAGGTGTTGTCTTTATCGCATATTATTTGTCAAAGATAAATCCTAGCAATTGGAACTGATTAATCGCAGAGATTATTCTTTAAATGGTATGTTTCCTTAGAAAATATTTAAAAGATAATACCGCTTGCCCTCATCTATCAACTTCGCCCAGTACTATGTCTATGCTTCCTATTGCCGCGATAACATCAGCCAATAATCTACCCTCAACCATTCTTGGAAGGGCCTGGAGATTTACAAAAGAAGGCCCCCTTACACGCAATCTATAGGGCTTTCCGGAACCATCGCTCACAATATAATAACCCAATTCACCCTTCGGGTTTTCAACCGAATGAAAAACCTCGCCGGGAGGTGTTTTAAAACCCTCGTATACTATTACGAAATGTCTGATAAGAGATTCCATCCGGGAATAAACAAGATCCTTAGGAGGTAGAACAACTTCCGGTAGATCTGCAATGAATGGTCCATCGGGAAGATTACTTATAGCCTGTTCAATTATTTTTAAACTTTGGCGCATCTCTTCTAATCTGCAAAGATAACGTGAGTATGCGTCTCCGTCTGTAGCTACCGGGATTTCAAAATCATAATTTTCATATCCTAGATATGGCATTGCTTTTCTCACATCATATGGAACTCCACTACCTCTAAGAGCAGGACCTGTGAGACCAAGATCAATCGCATCATCGGAACTTATATAAGCAACCCCCTTTGTCCTCTGGATCCAAATCTTGTTCCTGGTAAGAAGTCTATCGACTTCATTCAAGGTTTTTGGAAATGCCTTTAAAAAGCTTCTTACCGCATTTTCGAAATCATCCGGCAAGTCTTCTGGTAAACCACCTACTCTTGGATAAGAGGTTGTCAGTCTGGCACCGCAAACCATTTCTAGAATGTCATATATTCTCTCCCTTTCTTTAAAACAATATAGAAAAGCGCTCACCGCACCTAGATCCAATGCGTTTGTACCTATTCCCACCAAGTGAGATTCAAGTCTTCCAAGTTCAAATAAAATTACTTCAGCAACTTTTGCCCTATCGGGAATTTCATCTTCAATATCTAGAAGCTTTTCAACAGTGAGTATAAAGCCTATGTTATTACAAATAGAGGCAAGGTAATCCATTCTATCCGTATAGGGTAGGCATTGCTGATAGGTAATATGTTCACATAGTTTTTCAATTCCCCTATGAAGATAACCAATGAATGTAACGGCTTTCACTACCGTTTCTCCATCCAGATTAAGAACAACACGAAGAACACCGTGAGTGGATGGGTGCTGTGGACCCATATTTAGCATAAGGGTCTCAGTTCGGGATTTGCCTTCAATAGAATCTTTTGTGTCAATCTCAATTCTTTCCATGATAATTATTAAATTCTATGCCCAATTAATACCGGATGATGACCAACAAGATAAACGAGGTTACCCTTCATCCAGAGCCCTTTTGAAACTCTCTTTAGACGGTTCCCTATTCCTAACATCAAAATCCTTTCTCAATGGAAATGGCTCATAATCCTCAGGCATCAGAATTCTCCTTAGATCGGGATGACCAACAAAATTTATTCCAAACATATCGTAAACCTCTCGCTCGAGCCAATTTGCCCCACTCCAAACAGAGGTAACAGAAGCGATTTTCAAATCATCCTCATGTAGCTCGACTTTTAGTCTGATTCTTGCATTCTCATTAAAATCAGATCCATATCTATGTAAAAGATAAACAACTTCAAAACGCGTTGTTTTAACCTCTAAGTAATCAACGGCGGTGATATCCACAATAAATCTAAAACCAAATTCTGTCTTAAAATGAGAGCATATTTCCCTAATTCTATCCCTTTCTACGATTAAGGTAGTCTCATCCTTAAAAGTCTTAATATCTTTGATTGTATTTGGAAATTTTGCGCGCAATGAGTCTAACGCTGCTTTTAACTCAAAGCTCATACAAGAGGCGCCCCTAGCATGTCTATCTTCTTCTGGACCTTCATTACTGCATCGATTAATGCTTCTGGTCTAGGCGGGCACCCACCAACATATACATCAACAGGGAGGAATTCATCAATTCCTTGAACAACTGCATAACTATCAAATGGACCTCCTCCACAAGTACATGAACCCATCGCGATCACCCATTTAGGTTCAGGCATCTGCTCGTATATCCTTCTGCATACAGAAGCCATTTTATAAGTAATTGTACCGGACACGATCATAAGATCTGCCTGCCTTGGCGAAAATCTTGCAACTTCAGCTCCAAACCTAGAAAGATCGAAACGGGAAGCAAAAACTGCCATCATCTCGATTGCACAACAAGCGGTCCCAAAAGGCAGGGGCCATAGGCTGTTTTTTCTGGCCCAATTAGCCAATGAGCCGACCTTGGTTGTTATAAATCCATCTCCCCCAAGCAGAGGATTATTATTCACTCCCATTCAAGCGCCCCCTTCTTCAAAACATAGAAATAGCCAGCTAGGATAACAATAAAAAAGACTACTATTTCGATGAAAGCAATCAATCCCAATTTCTTAAAAACCACAGCCCAGGCAAAAAGGAAAACTATCTCGACATCAAACAATATGAACAGCGCTGCAATTAAGTAGTACTTAGAAGCAAACCTCTCCCTAGCATCCCCTAAAGATGGGACGCCACATTCATATGGAGTCAGTTTTCTCCCAACATTCCTCCTCGGTCCGAGGAGGTATGAGACACTGAGCAAAACCCCAACAAGTAGAATAGATAGAATTAATATTATCAATATAGGAATGTAATCCGAGAGCACGAAATAAGGTTATTTGGGAAAAGAAAATTGTCAAGAAAGCTATGTATTGAATATCGTTCTATTTATTTCAATCCGAATTACGAAAGATTATAACGATTAGACTTTTCTAAAAAATTTAAAATTGAGCTTCTTATTCGTGATTACATACGAACTCCAATATCGCTTCATCAACGCTATCAGGAAGGACTGGCTTAGAAGATGCCACGTCCGCACTTGCGGGTATCGGAACAGTTTCTCTACGTCTACCGTCAGCCCAAGCGTATGTAACTTCGGTATACCCAATAGTTCTAACTTTGCAGTTGACGACACTTTGGGCAAGTAATCTTGCAATTGGCAAATCGTTATAGGACTTCTTTCCCTTAAAATGATGATACATAGTAAATCTCTTTAAATTTACATCCCCCTTTATGGTATCAACATCAACATAAGATCCGAACTCACCATTTCCAGTGGAACTGACAAAAGCCCAGTTTTGAGCCGATGCTGCTGAAGAAATTATTAAAAAAACAAATATTGATGAAAATGTGATTAACAATTTTTTTCCCATTTTATATCCTCCTTAATCAATAAATGTGATAAATTCAAAATGCATTAGTCAAATATCTCCAAAATTCGGAAAGATTTTATAACTCATTTGATCATTCATGTACAATGGGGTCTCTTATCTCATAGCCATAATCCCTTAGTAGGTATCCTCCAGTGACGCCTGCTGCTGTACCAATGGCAGCACCTGATGCAAATGCACATCCGGTAATTACAAAAAGCATAAAAATTAAACAACCAGCCAGGAATTTATCTTTGAATTTCATATCCCCTCCTTTAAGAATGTGGTTGTAATTACTTTAATATAACAAAAATTTCAGTAAGCTTCATTAATTTACATAAAACCTTATTCTTCCTTCGTATAACTACATACGAACTCCAATATAGCCTCGTCAACACTCCTGGGTCTAACCGGCATAGACGAGGCAACCTTACTACTTCCAGGTACATTTACTTTATCCTTTTTCATACTGCCGACCCATTCATATCCAACTTCAATATAACCTATTGTCTTGGCATGACAGTTAACATAACTATTTCCATACAATCTTTCTATCGGCGCATCCTTAAAAGACTTATCTCCTTTAAAATGATGATACAGATCAAAGTATTTCAAGCCATCTCGCACAGATATACTATCTATATCGACATACGATCCGTATTTCCCATTTCCTGTACTAGTAACGAAAATCCAATTCTGAGCCCAAACACTAGAAGAAATAAAGGAAAAAATAAACAATGAAACAATTGTGATATATAACTTTTTTACCATAGATTTAACCTCCTTGATCTAATTTAACATAAAGATGTTAATCCTTAAACTAAAATCAATATTGCTTTGAATCATATTTTTAATACAAACAGGAATTAACTTGACCCATAGGATCAGGATACCGAATTTGGTTATTCTTTGGCTATTGGATCGCGAATTTCGTAACCATGGTCCCTCAAAAGATATACCCCTGTAAAGCCAGCCGCACTTCCTATTGCTGCTCCTGAGGCAAACGCACAGCCACTTATTATAAAAAGAATAAAAATTAGACAATCAGCTAGCAATTTATCCTTGAATTTCATTTCCTCTCGTCTAAGAATGCGGTTTTTAATATACTATTATATAAGAAAATGCCGGTGTATTTCAATAACTTAACACGAAACTTCATTCATTTTAAATATAATCACACACAAAGGTTAAGATACCTTCATCTGCGCTATTAGACCTTACTGGTTTTAGTTTAAGCCTTAACTCTTTTACAGCTATTCTTCCATCAATTAATTCCAATTGTTCTTCCTTATACCCTATGGATTTATCACCACAATTAACAACAGCAATTCCTATTAATTTTTCTATCGGTGTACCCCTAAACTTCTTAGAACCGGTCAATATAAAAGCTATAATTCTTATGAGATTATTCATATATGATTATTCTATGATTCTAATCAATACACGCTTGATGAGACTATAAAGATTCATAATCATTTTTTCAAGACTTTTAATGCAATAAAATGTACTCTTTAGGAATCTCATGTTACTTGTTTTAAGAAAACTTTTTCATAATTTGTAACTTGTTAAGACGCATTTAAGATTAATATTCGAACATCGAAAATAGTTAATTAAAAAAAACTTTTAATGGCCTTTTAACAACAATGGAAGAAAAGATCTTAGAAGCAAAAAGAATAATAGATGACGCATCCAACATAACGGTTCTCTCAGGAGCTGGGATATCGGCTGAAAGTGGTATCCCTACTTTTCGTGGTGAAGATGGACTATGGAAAAATTTTCGCCCAGAGGATCTAGCTACACCCGATGCATTTTCAAAAGACCCAAAGCTGGTCTGGGAATGGTACGAGTGGAGAAGAAAATTAATTAAAGATTCCAAACCAAATCCCGGTCACTATGCGTTGGCGGATTTTGAACAACAGGTCTCGGATTACACATTGATTACCCAAAACATAGACGGCCTCCATCAACTGGCCGGTAGTCGCAATATAGTTGAGATGCATGGAAACCTCTGGCAAATAAGATGCACTAGTTGTGGAAATATCGAGCAAAATTTTGAAGTACCATTTAAAGAACTACCTCCATTGTGCAAAAACTGTAATTCGCTAGGAAGACCAAACATTGTTTGGTTTGGAGAAGTAATACCGATGCCGATTATCGATAAATCTCTGATGGCGATTGAGAACTGCCAGGTAATGCTTATCATCGGGACATCTGGGGTAGTAGAACCTGCTGCTTCAATGGGACTTATTGCAAAGCAAACAGGAAAGACTATTATTGAAATAAATTTAGAACCTACGCCAAATTCCAACTTTTATGACTTGAGTATCAACGGGAAATCGGGAGAGATTTTGCCACAAATTTTTAGGAAGGAACAAACCTCCAATTAAACATTCCATCCGATCTATTCGATTTTCATTTCCCTCCGATTCTTTGCAAGTTCCAAGGCGACACCTATAGCAGATATCATACTGGATGGATCCGCATTCCCCTTCCACGCTATATCGAAGGCGGTTCCATGATCAGGCGAGGTCCTTATTATAGGTAGGCCCAGGGTTACATTTACCCCATGTTCAAAGAAAAGCATCTTAAATGGAATTAGACCCTGGTCATGATACATTGCAATAACTGCATCCCACCTACCCTTCCTAGCCATATAAAACAGAGTATCGGCCGCGATAGGACCTATTACATTTATACCCATTCTCTGAGCCTTTTTTACTGCAGGGAGTATGTGGAGAGCTTCTTCGTTCCCAAAAGCCCCGGACTCCCCCGCATGAGGGTTAAGTCCGCAAACAACAATCCTTGGGTCTTCTACTCTAAAATATTGGATCAACGAATCATTGGCAAGTTTTATCGAATCGAGAATTTTTTCTTCATTGATTAATTTTGGAACATCAGATAATGCACAATGGATCGTAACGAGAACAATTCGGAACTCACCTCCTACAAACATCATTGCTACATTAGAAGCACCTGTGAGATCTCTTAGCATCTCGGTATGGCCGGGGTAATTAGAACCAGCGAGATGGATTGATTCCTTGCTTATGGGAGCCGTTACAATGGCATCTAATTTGCCAACGAGAGCCGATTCAACCGCCGCCTTTATATACTCAATACTCGCCATCCCAGCTAGTTTGTGAGACCTACCGATACTCAACTCCTGGAAGCTTAAATTTGTAACATTTGTAATGTCGATTTTATTATTAAATCCGGTAAGTTTCTTTGCCTCATTTAAAATCTCTGAATCCCCATAAACAATAGGTAAGCATTGATTCTGTACCTCACTACACAAAAGTGATTTAATGATAATTTCAGGTCCAATGCCATTTGGATCCCCCATTGTTATTCCGATAGTTGGCTTCTCAGACAAGGTTTGTTTTCTATGTTCGATCATTCTTGATTACTTAAATCTCATTTTCTTACAATATAATGTAACAAATTACCAATTTGTATGTCCAAAATATAGTGATTACGGTTAATTGATTTGATATAGAGAAAGGATTGTCAATTTGCTTTTGAGGTACTTAGGCTTGAAATGTTGTTAAATTTAAACAGGTTGTTAGCATTTGAGGTCGTTATTTGAGCGATTTCATCAAAGGAAGTACCCCTAATTTCAGCTATCTTCTCGGCAACGTATTTGACGTATGCTGGTTCATTCCTCTTCCCCCTGAAAGGGACAGGAGCCAGATAGGGTGAATCCGTTTCAATAAGAATTTTATCGACCGGTATCCTTTTTGCGGCCTCCCTTAATCCCTCAGCATTTTTAAACGTAACTATTCCGGAAAAAGAAATATAAAATCCCAATTCTATAAACTCTTCTGCAGTTTCGTAATCGCCAGTAAAACAGTGTATGACACCCCTAGAACTTGATGACCGCCTTTCTCTTAATATATCAATTACATCTTCAAAAGCTTCCCGTATGTGTATTATCAAGGGCAAGTCAAGATTAACTGATATTTCAATATGTCGTTTAAATGATGCAATTTGATTTTCGCGTGGGGAATTCAAGTAGTGATAATCAAGACCAGTCTCGCCAATAGCAACTACCCGTCTTTCACTAGCAAGACTCACTAACTCATTACATAGTTCCTCGTTTATACTAGCCGCTTCATGAGGATGGATACCAACCGTACAATATATACCGGGGAAAGTATTAGCTAACTCGATAGACTTTCTCGAAGAGTCGAGGTCAGAGGAAACGGCAATAATAGTCACGACACTGTTACTCGTTGCTCTTTCGATGACCTCCCGAACATCACCACTCATTTCCAAATGAGCATGAGTATCAATAAGCACTCGCCTATTCCTTATCCTCAGTCTTTAACGGCTCTAGGGTAGGCTTTGATTCGTGTCCTTTTTCAATCTCTTCTTTTTGTCCCTTGGGTTCTTTTTCTTTATCCCTAAGAAGTTCCCTTAATTCCTCCATGAACTGGTTAACATCTTTAAAGGATCTATAAACTGATGCAAATCTTACGTATGCAATTTCATCTAGTTCATAAAGTTTTCTTATAAGCCTTTCTCCAACTTCACGACTTTGTACTTCCCTCTCACCCCTTTCCTGAAGCTCCCTTTCAAACTCTGAGACAAAATCTTCAATAACGTTCACACTTATGGGTCTTTTCTCACAAGCCTTAAGCATGCCCGACACAATCTTATTACGGTCGAAAGGTTCCCTCCTCCCGTCCTTTTTTACGACAAGTAAAGAAAACTCCTCCACCCTTTCATAGGTAGTAAATCGTCTTCTACAGTCAAGGCATTCCCTACGCCTTCTTATAGATCCACTTCCCTTATTAAGACGAGAGTCAATTACCTTATTTCGATGACCTGTGCAATAGGGGCACTTCATCTATTTTATGCCTATAAATTGGGAAACTGCTACAAAGTTCATGAACATTCTCCCTTATTTTCGATAGTACTTTATCGTTACCAGTATTATTTAACGCCTCTTCTATCATATCTGCGATAATTTCTATCTCAGCCTCCTTCATTCCCCTTGTAGTTACTGCAGGTGTACCTATCCTAATACCACTAGCTATCGCTGGGGGCCTGGGATCAAATGGGACGGCATTTTTATTTACCGTTATTCCGGCTGTTTCTAAGGTTTCCTCAGCAACCTTGCCAGTAAGATCAGTATCCCTCAGGTCAACCAGAACCAGATGTGTGTCAGTACCACCAGATACAAGTTTTAGTCCGGAATCTGAAAGACACTCACCTAATTTTTTTGCATTTTTTACTATTTGCTTTTGGTACTCTACGAATTCGGGCTGCAGCGCTTCCTTAAAAGCCACAGCCTTAGCAGCAATAATGTGCATTAACGGCCCGCCCTGTGTCCCTGGGAAAATCCTGCTATTTACTACCTTTTTATGTTCTTCTTTCATCATTACGATTCCACCCCGTGGACCTCTAAGTGTCTTATGTGTTGTAGTTGTAACAAAATCGCAATGTGGAATGGGATCAGAATAGAGCCCGGCTACCACTAATCCAGCAGGATGGGCAATATCGGCTAATAACATTGCTCCACATTCATCAGCTATTTCTCGAAATTTCTTGAAGTCGATATCCCTTGGATAGGCGCTCCAACCAACAACTATAAGCTTCGGGCTGTTTTTGAGTGCCAGATCTCTTACTTGGTCATAGTCTATGAGATTTGTATCTTCCCTTACACCATAGGCAACTACGTTATAAAGCCTCCCAGAGAAATTCACCGGACTACCATGTGTAAGGTGACCCCCATGAGCCAGGTTCATTCCAAGTAAGGTTTCACCCGGTTTTAAGGACGCAAAATAAACGGCCATGTTCGCCTGGGCTCCCGAATGGGGTTGAACGTTTACAGAATCCGCACCAAATAGCTGTTTAGCACGTTCAATTGCTAAGGACTCCGCAACATCCACAAACTCGCAACCACCATAATATCTTTTTCCGGGAAGACCTTCCGCGTATTTGTTTGTTAGCACGGAACCCATTGCCTCAAGCACAGCATCGCTAACATAATTCTCTGACGCTATCAATTCAAGCTTCCACTCCTGACGCTCAATTTCAGACCTGATAGCATTCCAAATTTCGAGATCTACTTGATTTAAATTTAGTATCAAGATTACCTCCGCTAATTCCTGAACAGGGTATCCAAATTTAAGATCTTATTCAAGCTGGTCAAATATTAAAAAAACATGTATCAATAATATAATAAATTCAATGGCAAATTAATAATGATTTCAAAATCCAAGAAGGCAGTCCTTTTCGATTTTGGTGACACATTGGCCTCAACAAAGCCTTCATACTTAAGAAGAGTAGCTTTAGCGTTCAGAGATGCCGGGTATATAATTTCAGACCGGGATTTGGAGATGGCTTACGTAAAGACCGACTATGAAATACATAAAATGTACATCCTCAAAGGTTCCATAACACCCGATGAATATATAGATTGGTTTTTTCCTATTCTCTGTAAACATCTCTTGCTTAAAGGTGATTTGAAATCTATGCGAAAAAAGATAAGACTGGCATTCAAAGAAACTTATCATACGAGATCAGTGCTACCGGGTACACTTGAGCTCTTAGATCAACTAAAAGAGGAAGGATTTAAATTGGGAATTATATCAAACAACGATGGAAGAACCGAGGAAAAGTGTGTAGAAGTTGGAATTAGAAACTATTTTGACATCATAGCCGATTCCACAAATGTAGGAATGATCAAACCAGATGCTAGATTTTTCCATTTCGCGCTCAATCAATTAAAATTGTTGCCGTCTGATGCGATTTACATTGGTGACTTATATGGTAGTGATGTTTTGGGTGGAATAAACGCCGGATTAGATGTTCTATGGATGAATAACAGAGGGGTTGAGAAATTAGACGACACTCAGGTCTTAGAAGTCAAGAACTTAAAAGAGATCAATAAACATTTAGGGATTTAATTACGTAGGAATTGCTTCTAGATGCGATTTATCGGATAAAAGATCCAGGATACCGGATGCGTTATTTAACGGGCATCGTGGATTCTGCATCGTGCATCTTTTTTTAGATTCGTGTTAATTTGTGGCTTAACAAACGAGGCATGAAAGACGAAATCAAGGTTGTCGGAGCTAGGGAAAATAATTTAAAGAATATTAATGTTTCTATACCCAGGCACAAATTCACTGTCATCACGGGACTTAGCGGTTCTGGGAAATCCTCACTAGCCTTAGACACTATATATGCCGAGGGTCTGAGAAGGTATGTTGAATGCCTCTCTACCTATGCAAGGCAATTCCTAGAGCGTGTCGACAGACCCGACATGGATGACATTAAGGGACTACCTCCATCAATAGCTATCGAGAGTAGAAACCAGATAAAAAGTTCACGTTCGACCGTAGGAACAACAACTGAAATTTACGATTATCTGAGACTTCTATTTGCGAAGATAGGAAGGCTTTACTGTCCTGATTGTGGTAAAGAAGTAAAACACCACTCACCCCAATATATAGCAGATGAATTGAAAAAATCTCATAAGGACAAAAGAGCCATTATCACATTTCCACTGAACGCGTTTGGGATAATTTCGCCCAATGAACTCCTTTCTAAAGGATTTACAAGGTTACTATTCAATGAAAAAACAATTGAGATTGAAGGGATGACAAAACTGCCTGAAGAATCCCAGGTTGTTGTAGATAGATTGATTATAAATAATGATTCTATTTCAAGAATAATTGACTCTCTCGAGACCGCCTTTTCAGTCAGCAACTCAGTAAATATACATATCTTAGACCATAAAATATTAAAATTCTCTAAAGGACTTGAATGTCCATATTGCAATAGAAGTTTTAATCATGCCACTCCTCTACTATTCTCCTTCAATAGTCCACAAGGAGCATGTTCAACATGTAGAGGCTTCGGTAATATACTCCGAATTGATCCTGATTTGGTTGTCCCAAATCCTGAAAAGAGTCTTAAAGACGGCGCAGTTGAGCCATTCACAAAACCCTCATTTAAGCGTCGTATGAGAAAACTTTTGAAGTTTGCCGAAGACAACGAAATCGATATAGACATTCCCTACAAAACACTCTCCAAAAAACGAAAAGAGAAATTATTCCAGGGTGATAATGAATTTCCAGGCCTAAATGGATACTTTAGGAGGCTAGAAGAGAAAAACTATAAGCTACATGTAAGGGTATTTCTTAGTAAATACAGATCGGCCTTTAATTGTAATAGCTGTGACGGAAGCAGGTTACGTGAAGAAGCCTCATGGGTAAAGTTGGGAAAAAAGAAAATCTCAGACCTTACTAAATTGCCTATTAAGGATCTTAAGGTTTTCTTCGAAAAAATTAAACTCACTGACTATGAAGGGCAGATCGCAAATGAGATTCTTAAGCAAATAAGTTCAAGAATTGATTTTCTAATAAAGGTGGGATTGGAATATATAACATTATCACGTATGACAAAAACACTATCAGGTGGTGAAGTACAAAGGGTTAGTCTGGCATGCCAGCTAGGATCCAGCCTTACCGATACACTTTATATTATGGATGAACCCTCAATAGGCCTTCATCCAAGGGACATAAACAGACTGATTTCAATAATCAAGGAGTTAAGGGATAGAGATAATACAGTTGTGGTAGTCGAACACGATTTCGATATGATAAGATCCGCTGATCACATAATTGAATTAGGCCCCTTGTCTGGTGATAAAGGTGGTCAAGTCATGAATTTCGGCTCCTTAGACAATTTCCTGAAGAATTCCCACAACTCCATCACAAAACTATATATGAATGGTGAACAATCTATACCCCTTCCAATTAAGAGGAGAAAACCTGGATCTGAAAAATTGACGGTCGTCAGAGCCTCCGAAAATAACCTCAAGAATTTAACAGTATCCATTCCACTGAGGATTATGATTTGCGTAACAGGGGTTTCAGGTTCCGGAAAGAGCTCGCTGATAAATGATGTTCTGTACTCTGCTCTTGCCAGAAGATTCAATGGCCAGATTGAGAAGATTGGCAGGTTTAAAGAGATACAAGGTACATCCAATCTATCCAACGTTGTAATGCTGGATCAGTCACCAATTGGTAAAAGCTCGAGATCTAATCCTGTCACATACATAAAGGCCTATGATGAAATTAGAAATGTCATTTCTAATACCTGGGATGCAAGGGCTAAGAGGCTTTCACCCTCACACTTTTCATTTAATGTACCCGGGGGAAGGTGCGAAGTTTGTGAGGGAGAGGGCAGGCAAAAGATTGAGATGCACTTCCTGGCAGACGTTTATGTAACCTGTGAGGAGTGTAATGGGAAAAGGTTCAAGAAAGAAATAATAGATATTAAGTATAAATCAAAGAACATCGATGAAATACTCAATCTGACGATCGATGAAGCGCTGATTTTTTTCACAGGTGTTCCGACCCTTCTAAGGAAACTTAACATTCTCAAGGACGTTGGATTAGGGTACATAAAACTTGGACAACCCGCTCCCACACTCTCAGGTGGTGAGGCGCAAAGGATAAAGATAGCGAGGGAGCTCACTAGAAGAACCGGCAGAGACATCCTTTATATTCTGGATGAACCAACGGTTGGCCTGCACGCAGATGATATTAAGAAGCTCTTAAAGGTTTTAAACAAATTAGTGGATTCCGATAACACGGTTATCGTGATAGAACATAATCTCGATGTTGTTAAATCAGCAGACCATATAATTGACCTCGGTCCTGAAGGGGGCGAAGAAGGGGGCTATCTTGTCGCCGAGGGAACACCCGAAGAAATTACTCAAGTGAAGAACTCATATACAGGTAATTATCTCAAAAAGATTTTACAACAAAATACAGCGAGAAATAAACTTCGTTGCTAACGTCTTTCCATTATCATTTTCATCCCGTATTTGGGACGGATTGTGATAAGGGGTCTGGGCGCAATATTCTGACCTGGAACAAGATGCATTTTCCACCTGGAGGCGATCGTGGCTATAAGCATCACTCCCTCCATCCATGCGAATGATTCTCCGATGCAGCGTCGTGGTCCTCCACCAAACGGGAAATAGGCAAACTGGGGAAGCGAGGAGGATTGATCCTGAGTCCAGCGCTCCGGATCAAATCGGAACGGTTCGGGATAGAATCTCGGGTCGTGATGAACAACGTATTGACTCATATAAATATCAGAACCCGGCGAAACAACATATCCGTCTACCGGGCAATCCTCAATCGCACGGCGAACAACTGTCCAGGCGGGCGGATAAAGCCGGAGGGATTCTGTAAAAACCAATCTCGTGTAAACAAGATTCTTTAAATCATCGATCGATGGCAAACGATCACCCAATACAGAATTGAGCTCATCGTGAAGCCTCTCTTCGACTTCCGGGTGTTGCGAAATTAGGTACCATGTCCATACAAGTGAATTCGCGGTGCTTTCCTGTCCCGCCAGAAAGAGGGTCATCGCCTCATCACGTACCTGCAAATTGGTAAGACCCTCTCCACCTTCTTCGTCCTGAGCCGAAAGCAACATCGAGAGAAGGTCATCTTTGTCTTCTTTACTCTTTCGTCTTTCTTCAATTAACTCATAAACAATCCTATCAAGGGTTTCCAAGGCATCATAAAATTTACGGGTACTTGGGATTGGAAGCTTGTCAAGATACTCTGAAAATGGAAAAAGCATGCGTGGGAAATGGCTAACAATTGTTGTGAGACATTTTCCAATATCGTCCGCGTCAGATCTGATTTCGGTTCCGAAAAGGGTCTTAACGACTATTGCAAGTGTAAGGCGCATCATCTCCGTGTGAACGTCCACAACTTCACCGTTTTCCCAATGTACTCCAATTTTTGATGAAAAATCGGTCATAACATCTGCATACGTTTTTATCCTTTTGTGGTGAAAAACGGGCTGTATTATTCTACGCTCCCTGAGGTGAGTGTCACCCTCACTGGTAAGTAGCCCATCTCCGAGAACAATCTTTGAGCGTTTTAATGCCCTACTTTTTTCAAAATTTCTGTTATTAGTGACGAGTATGTCTTTAATGAGATCCGGATGGCTCAGTAAATAAACCTCCCTTGGACCGAGTTTGAAGTAAGCTATATCACCGTATTGCTCGGCGGTCTTCCGCAAAAAACCGAGCATGTCCCGGAAGTAATCGAATAGGGAACCGACTATAGGTAAACCCTTTGGTCCAGGTGGAAGAGAAGAGTCGCTCATAGGTCGATGAATTTACTATAATTAATATTCAAATAATTTTGAAAGCTATTTTATCAAAATAATAACAAAAATTTAGTATATATGACAATCAGAGTGCTAAAAGATAATATTTTATTGTTCGATAACTCTTAATTAACGCCGATCACACTGAGCCCTACGTCTAATAAAAGTACCCGCCCCGAGTTTAATCAAGGTTCTAAGGTGAAGGACGTTCATTAGCAATTTCATTGTTTGCTAATAAAAATAGTGATCGGAAGATTAAACCCTAGGATTTACGTACAACGTCATTCCCGAATGCCGCCCGATAAAACTTGTAACCTCATGATTTTACAGGGTAACACTCGGGCGCAAGCTTAATCGGGAGTCTGGATTCTGAAATAAAGTGTCCCCAATTTTGAAGATTTTCTTGTATAATTCCTTGACAGTGCAACTGACGGATGGTAATTACTTAGTAATTACCTTATAAAAGAGGAGCTACCTTCGATTATGAAAGCCAGCATCATACGTATTGGAAATTCCTGGGGGATTCGCATACCCAAAGCTTTCTTGGAGGAGTGTGGGTTTAGAGATACGGTAGAACTAGAAGTCCACAATCAACACCTCGTGATCCGACCAATTAATCGACCTAGGACCAACTGGGATGAGGCATTCCAACAAATGGCACATCGAGGTGAGGATATACTATTAGATCGGGAGTCCTTTTCTAACACAACGTGGGATGAAAATGAATGGGAATGGTAGTCTCTCGCTTTGAAGTATATCTCGTGCGTCTAGATCCTACAGAAGGTCATGAAATCCAGAAAAGCCGCCCCTGTCTAATAATTTCCCCGGATGAGATGAACCATCACATTGGGACTGTTATAGTAGCGCCTATGACTACAAAGGGCAATCCTTATCCGACGCGGGTTCCATTAAGATTCAAAAGAAAAGTAGGGCAAATTGTTCTAGACCAAATCCGTACCGTGGATAAAAGTCGTTTAGTAAAGCGGTTAGGTAAAATCGATGAAACTACTGCCCAAAAGGTGCTTTCGATACTGAGCGAAATGTTTGCACTTTAAATTCCCCAATAATTTATAATGTCATTCCCAAATGCTTTGATTGGGAATCCAGTATTGAAAAATAGAGCCTCAAATATTAGAGACTTATTGCTATATCACGCATCTGATACAATTTGGAAATTCTCAACTATTTGCTTACACTGTTTTTTATAAGAAAATGTAGAGGACTAACAGGTGACTGGATCTCAGGAAATTAAAACAGTAATTCAGAGGATCGTTAATAAACTTATAACTGAATACTGTCCTCAAAAGGTCATTTTATATGGCTCACATGCATGGCGTGAGCCTGGCCCAGACAGTGATATTGACCTGTTGATAATAAAAGAGACTTCGGATCGATTTATTGATCGGTGGGTAAAGGTACAGCATATTTTAGATGGTACCCATCGCGGCCTCCCCGTCGAGACTCTAGTGTTAACACCAGAAGAAATTGAAAAGCGTACGGCTATTGGTAACCAATTTATAAGAGAGATCCTAGAAAGAGGAGAGGCATTATATGCCTCCTGAGGAATCTTCTTATCCAGCAGACTGGTTAAGATTAGGTGAGAAGGATTTGGATCGTGTTAAACGACTCCTTGATGAAAATGATGCTGAGCTAGCTGGTTTCTGCCTACAACAAGCGCTAGAGAAATTCCTAAAAGCATTTCTGCTTTTTAATGGATAGCGACTTCGAAAGATTCACAATTTGGATACTCTTATCGATGACGCATTAACATTTTACGGATCTTTAGAAAAATACCGAAGCGTATGTCATAAAATTACACTTTACTATTTCTTAGAACGTTATCCTCGTGTATCAGAAACTCGCATCACTAAAGATGATGTCAGTAATTCCTTGGAAGAGGTTAAGGATCTAATAACACATCTTCGGACGAAGGTCGGAGAAACCTGATGAAGAACTTTTTGGAAAAAAATGGCAAAGGACATGGTAGAGGTTTAGTTCGCCAGTTGTTAACTAAACCTGTTCATCGTGAGCATGCAATGAGTTTGATAAAGCTTTTAACTAAGGACACTCATCAAAATTTACACAGTAATATAACTAAAACTTGTCAACAAAAGATTTGACCCCAAAATCCCAACAAACAACATTTTAAGAAGGGTCATTACTTGACTTTATACTAATAATATACTTATATCATTTCACGGCAATTCAATTAAGATTAGACCTGGAACTATATATCACATTATATTACGTGGAAACGCCAATCCGTCGAAATTTGAAGTACTTAAATCAGTTGTGAGGATATTTCGTTTGAGTTTAAATGGGGTAATTAATCGTAAAGACGCCGGGGCATATAAAGCTGCTGTTTATTTGCTAAGGAGGGCAGTGAATCTGGCTCTGAAAACTGTGGCAAAAGAATTTGGCATAGCAACAACTAGAGTATCCAAGAGACAGGGAGAGATTGAAAGAATGGACAAAGTCGATTTAAAATTACAAAAATTGTTCAAAGAGTATAAAGTAAAGCAATGACCCCATTTTTATTTACAACTACAAAAAAACTCAATACCTAACCCATCTCTCCTGCCACTCGGAGTGATAAAAACGTTGAGATGACCTCTTTTATTCTTGTTATATCTTCCTCTCCAAAATCAGGAGCTTCAGTTAGACTGTCACCTCTTCTCACTATCTCTAATACCGCTATTATTTCCCCAGCAAACTCTATGGGATATGTTAATACCTTCTGTACAGGGGATAATCCCATATCCATCAAATAGTTTAGTGCCATAAAGTTCTTTTCTTTCTTTAGGTTATTCGATATATAGTGACGTTTCGAAATAACGGCTCGCCCCAATAAACTCTTGGTATTCACCGGAACCATATTGCCTCCTAACGTCGATGGATAAACGAACTCCAACAAATTACGATGAGTTCCATTTGCCAGGACAAATAGGCAGCTTTCCGACAAATTCAAAGCCTTGTTTATTTGTTTATCCAGCTCTTCGTAATTAATATCTTCTAGGTTAATATTGCCAACTCCGTCTAGATATAATAGATAGGTTTATTACTTAAGTATAATGCACTTTTTCTAAAAATGTTCGTTATGATGAAATCCAATCAGTAATTTAATCGTATTCAAACTAAATCCTTGAAGCAACATCGATACTGATTTAAAATTATGATCATAGTTTACACATAGGAGGACAAGTAATGAAAATAGCCGTTGGAAGTGATGAGAGTAATCATTTAACAGATTTC
>JALLOG010000637.1 GCA_027717645.1 Desulfobacterota bacterium AH_259_B03_O07 | reverse complement strand
ACAAATCTATATAACTTATGTATTTAGCATAAGTTGGAAATAAGATATAGGGAGGGATAAATATGGAAAAAAGAAAGATCATAGATTGTAGAAAATTACCAAGCGAAAGCAACTGCACACTTACTATTAGTGGCAAAGAAGAGGAAGTTTTACCGTTGGCAGTGCACCATGTAGTTACTGTCCATGGACATGAAGATACTCCCGAACTTAAAGAACAACTCAAAGCTAAGCTTGAAGACGAATAAATTACGGATCTTAAAGTGAGGCGATTCA
>JALLOG010000636.1 GCA_027717645.1 Desulfobacterota bacterium AH_259_B03_O07 | reverse complement strand
GCCTAATAAAACCATACATGCATCTTTTTGTAATTATAAAGAGATCATAGTAGATTTTTAGTTAATGCAAAACATAGATCTTTATGTTCATGATAAAAAGACCAGAGAAATAGTTGTTGATTATTTAAACGACGAGGTATGCTATTAACAGCTCACCTTATATGTTTTCACTAATTCAATGCTTAAATTCTTTCGATTGTTAACCGCACGGATGCCCGTGTGGTTACTTTGGTGATCCGTTAAAGGAATGTACATGTACCCCTATTCTTATAC
>JALLOG010000635.1 GCA_027717645.1 Desulfobacterota bacterium AH_259_B03_O07 | reverse complement strand
GATACAAAGAAACAAAAATCAAGGCTGCCCAAAAATTTAGCTAAAAATCATACACTCCGACTAAAAAATTTGGATTCAACCCCAACCCGCAAATTTTTTTTAACGTCTTCGTTTCTGATTTTCTTAACGCAATTTTTGGAAGGCCAGGTAATAAAAGAATTAATGAAAAGGGAAATAATTTTGAATATCTAAAAATCTGTCCACGAATTACGTGACATTTACAGCAATGACAGCTGAGACTCTCAGTTTATATTTTGATACCCTGCAGCTTGCT
>JALLOG010000634.1 GCA_027717645.1 Desulfobacterota bacterium AH_259_B03_O07 | reverse complement strand
CCCCCTATCATCGGAATTTTCACGGGAGGTTTGGCGGGTTATTATGGGGGAAAGGTAGATTTTATAATTTCAAGATTTTTTGAAGTTATGATGACATTCCCAGTTTTTTTTCTTATTCTGACCATCTTAGCGTTTAGGGATCCCAGTATATATAACATCATGATTGTAATTGGCGCTACAGGCTGGACGGGGATTGCAAGGCTGGTTAGGGGTGACTTTTTAAAACTAAGAAAATTTGATTATGTTGATGCGGCCATAGCGCTCGGGGGAAGTG
>JALLOG010000633.1 GCA_027717645.1 Desulfobacterota bacterium AH_259_B03_O07 | reverse complement strand
TTTTGTCCCATTGCAGTGTGCTGAGTAGTACAATAACTGCAATGGGACAAAAAGTTGGTCTTTCCATGGAGAAAATCGCTCAGTTACCTGAAGAGGACGATATTTTTGATGAGCGTGAGAAAGCAGTAATTCGCTTTTCAAAAGAAGTCACAGAGAATGTATCAGCTACAGAAGAGTCAATAAACGCTCTTCGCAAATACTTTGATGAAACTCAGATTGTTGAGCTCAATTTAACTATTGGTGCTTTCAATCTTCTGACGAGATTTACAGATAC
>JALLOG010000632.1 GCA_027717645.1 Desulfobacterota bacterium AH_259_B03_O07 | reverse complement strand
CTCTATGATATAATACACAATCCAAAACAAAATATTTCCGAAAAGGAGAAACAATATGAAAAGGATGTTAATAGTAACGTTATTTTTATTTGTCGGTTGTGCCGGTGGTAGTTATTCCTCCAAAGAGGGTGATGGTTTTGACATGAGTATTTGCAACAATATTCCTATTGGTATTGAAGAGTATGAGGCCATGGATCCTGAGTCAAAAGCACAAAAAATAAGCTGTGCAGATTTAGAACGATGCTCAGCCCTCGCCGGGCAAGCGGCGCCCCCG
>JALLOG010000631.1 GCA_027717645.1 Desulfobacterota bacterium AH_259_B03_O07 | reverse complement strand
TCACCATAGAGAGTAAATTGAGAAACTACTAACATCTCACCACCTCTATCAATGATAGAAACATTCATCTTTTTCTTTTGATCTTCGAATATCCTCAAGCCCGATACCTTACCAACCAAATACCTCACGTCCTCTTCACTATCATCTTTACTTACTCCCAACAGTAATAGTAAACCCTCACCTATTTCTCCTACTGCTTCTCCATCTACCGTAACAATTGCATTTTTCACTCTCTGAACGACCAGTCTCATGAGTTATTTACATGGATATAGAT
>JALLOG010000630.1 GCA_027717645.1 Desulfobacterota bacterium AH_259_B03_O07 | reverse complement strand
TTTTTGAATTATCTTTACTTCCCTCATCATGAACTTCATGCTTCTCGTCTTCATTCTTTTGCTCGAAGTACTCAAGTTCTTCGAGGATTGCAGTTATAGAATTTTTAGAGAAAAACAATATGTTCTTATCCTATAACAATTATTTGGGAATAAATTTATTCGTAGTGAGTCCACATGCTTATAACCTTTACCGTCTTTATATCTTCTAATACCTGATAAACAAGGCGATGTTGAATGTTTATCCTCCGTGAACACGCACCCAAGAGATCGCCAAC
>JALLOG010000629.1 GCA_027717645.1 Desulfobacterota bacterium AH_259_B03_O07 | reverse complement strand
GTATTAGGACATCCTGAAGCAGAGATCCTTGTTGTTGGATGGGGAAGCACATATGGACATTTAAAAGCAGCAGTCGAATTAGTAAATCAGGATGGAATGAAGCTCGCGATGATCCAGCTTCGCTATATTAATCCCCTACCAAAGAATCTTGGGGACGTTCTACGCACTTACAAAAAAGTACTCGTTCCTGAACTAAATATGGGGCAGCTCAATTACGTTTTACGTGCTAAATATCTAGTTGATACAAAAGGATACAACAGAATTACGGGTAGGCC
>JALLOG010000628.1 GCA_027717645.1 Desulfobacterota bacterium AH_259_B03_O07 | reverse complement strand
TGTATTTTTACACATGGGCGAAACCTCCTTCTAAAGTTAATTTTTCCTAATTGTATCTTACAGGTTTCGCCCCCCCTTTAATACCAACTATTTTTGGGGCATCCTCTAATCCCTTTTCAATTAACATGTGTAATAGATTATTACTGAAAAAAAAGAGCACACAACGGTTGGGGTCATTGCTTTACCTTATACCAATTTTGCCGACAGATAAATAGTGTCTGTTGTATATGCGCAGTAATTAGGTCACGCTTTTGGTAAAATGAATTAACCAAAGGAG
>JALLOG010000062.1 GCA_027717645.1 Desulfobacterota bacterium AH_259_B03_O07 | reverse complement strand
GTATCTTACAGGTTTCGCCCCCCCTTTAATACCAACTATTTTTGGGGCATCCTCATAAAATGAAACAGCAAAAAATCGAATCAATTTATTAATTGACCGGCTTTACGACTATCTGCCTAATGCTGCATCACTGCAAGCTTTTGAGATTCTGAACTTTAGGACCCTTTTGGCCGGTATGTGTATGGTTGCTCCAGTAGCAGGATTCCTTCCCATGCGTGCTTTGCGATCAACAATAACTAGCTTGCCAATCCCTGGTATTATGAAAGAATTACCCGCTTCTCTATAAGCGATTGTGGCCAGTGCATTTAATACTTGATCAACAACCTTTTTTGTATTACCCGTATTTTGAGCAAGTTCACTCACTAATTCAGCCTTTGTCATAGGCTTTGCCATGATTACCTTCCTCCTTTAAGGGGAATTCTAATTCTGTTTAATGTTAATGGTTTTATCCCATTATCACACGAAACATTGGTCTTTGTCAACTACTGTTATTATTTTATAGCATCCGGCGGTTTTTAAAAGGTTGGTTTTCAGAGGAAGGTTATTGAGTTAATAAATGATTTATTAAATCAATCGGCAAGGCTCTGAAGAATCAATAAGCGAACAAAGGGATTTGAATCATTATAATTTTTGATTCCTTTACTTCCTGTGTATAATCCTTAACCATCTTGAGAATAGTTAGACTAAATAAGGAAAAATTGGAAAAGAGTGTGCGAGGATTTAGAAATAGGGATATTGAGAAAGATCCTCGAGTTGAACTATCAGTTAGGAAAGTTGTCAATTCAGTAATAAAACAAGGTGATAGGGCGGTTTTTAGCTATACTAAGAAGTATGATAATTTTGAGATCACTAGAGATACGCTAAAGGTATCTACACATGAATTTAATAACGCCAAAAGGTCTATTTCGAATGAACTTAATTCATATCTCGCAATCGCGGCTAAAAGGATAAGGGCATATCAGAGAAAAAAGTTGCCGAAGGAAAAGACATTTACCGATTCTTTTGGCAACAAATTGGGCTGGCTAGTTAGACCAATAGAAAAAGTTGGTATCTATGTCCCTGGGGGAAAGGCTTCATACCCTTCCACCGTTCTTATGACAGCTATTCCTGCTAAGATAGCCGGAGTTGAACATATAGCTATGGTTACACCCTCTCCAAATGGAGAAATAAATCCTGCTGTTCTTGTAGCTGCTACTATTGCGGGTGTCGATTCTATATATAAAATTGGTGGTGCACAGGCTATTGCGGCTCTTGCTTACGGTACAGAATCGATCCCTAAAGTGGATAAAATAGTGGGACCCGGAAACATTTATGTCACGCTTGCAAAAAAACTGGTATATGGCGAGGTTGATATAGATTCGATTGCAGGGCCCACTGAGGTATTGATAATAAGTGACGGAAGCATTCCTTCTGATTGGGTTGCAGCTGATTTGCTTGCGCAAGCAGAGCATGACGAAATGTCAATTCCGATACTAGTCACCAATTCGATCCATTTTGCAAGACGAGTTATCAATTCACTATCAGTGAGACTTAAAAAGCTTAAAAGAATGAAAATTGCAAAAGAAGCGGTCAAAAGACAGGGAAGAATATTTGTAGTTGACGATCTGCACGATGCCGCTAGAGTAGCAAACTTGATTGCCCCCGAGCATCTTGAGATTTTTATCAAGAATCCAAGAAGGCTGTTAAATAAGATAAAGCATGCAGGTGCTATATTTCTGGGACCTCTGTCAACAGAGGCTTTTGGTGATTACGTTGCTGGCCCCAGCCATGTCTTACCTACAGGTGGTACCGCAAGATTTTCCTCGCCCCTCAGCGTTAATGATTTCTTGAAAATGCCGAGTGTAATATCAATATCAAAAACGGGTTTCAAGAAACTCCGAAAGCCGGTGGTTGGATTAGCAAATAGTGAGGGTTTGCAAGCCCATGCACTTTCAGTTGAGGTGAGAGTCGATAATTGATTTCTTAGCTAATAGATCTGAAATAAAATTGTATATTAATTGATTATCTACACCAGTTCTTTTAATTAAAATATTCGGTCAAGGGGCAGAATACATTGGAGATAAGATGTTCATTTTGTGGTGTTTCTTCAAGAGATGCTCGAGCGATTGTATGAAAAAAAAGTTTATCTATTTGTGCTGATTGTATCAACCAAGTAAAGGAAGTATTCGATGAATTTGGTATTGGAGAGGTATTTGAAAGAAAAGGCAACAAATAAAGAGTCAGATGATAAGGATATAGCTAATTCCGATAAGGGTCTTGATGATCTAATAAGGTCAAGGGTTAAGAAGGGTATTCAAGACCTATCTGCATATTCGATACCGTTAAATGAATGTCCCGTTAAATTGGATGGTAACGAGAGTCCGTTTTCATTACCCGAAGAAATCCTATATAAGGTTCAAGAAGAGATAAAAAAAATTCCAATAAACAGGTATCCTGACCCAGATGCAACCTCTATAAGAACCAAAATCTCAAATTTTACTAGTTTTCCCTCGGAAGGAATCCTCCTTGGAAATGGTTCAGATGAGTTGATAGAGATGCTTATTATTACATTTTCCGGGGGAACCGGGAAAATTCTCTTTCCTGTGCCTACCTTTTCAATGTTTAAGTTAGTAACTGTTGCTCTAGGATTAGAACCTTTAGAAGTGGAATTGGATGAAAGGTTTGATATCGATATTAAAGAAACATTAAAGGTCTTGAAGGAAAAAAATCCGGATTTGATTTTTCTTGCGTCACCAAACAACCCAACGGGTAACTGCTTTACTGAGGGAAAGATCATTGAGATAATAGAGAATTCACGGGGTATTGTTGTTGTGGATGAGGCCTATTGTGATTTTAGTGGAAAAACATATTTAAATATTATCGATAAACATGAAAACCTCATAATTCTCAGGACAATGTCTAAATTGGGGTTTGCAGGTATAAGACTAGGGATTCTTTTTGGAAAAGCCGAGCTAGCTAAGGAAATAAACAAGGTGAGACTCCCCTTCAATATCAATTCGTTAACCCAGGGTGTAGCAAATGTTATTCTCGATGATTTGTCTTTCGTCAGAGAAAACGTACAGCTTATTACGAAGGAGAGGGAGAGGGTTTATAACAGTATTAAGAATTTGAGTGGTGTGGAGGCCTTTAGCAGTGATGCTAATTTTATTCTTTTCAGGGTAAAAGATGCGGATAAGACATTCAAAGAACTAATTGATAAGGGTGTTCTAATAAGAAATTTTAATTCACCGGGTAGACTGGAAAACTGCTTACGAGTCACTATAGGCAAGCCAGAGGAAAACGAGGCTTTTATCGAGGGCTTAAGTCAAATCATTTCTTCTTGAGAATAATTATAAATGCGTAACCTATCCAAACAACCAGACAAGTCCAAGGTAATATATCCCCTACCTTTGTGTATAGGGTTTCTCTGCCTTCTAGAATACCGACCTCTCCCTCTAGATTTGTCTTCCGAAATATATCTGTTTTATCGACAACCCTACCTATCGGATCGATGATGGCGCTTATTCCAGTGTTTGTAGATCTGATCAGATAGCGCCTATTCTCTATCGCCCGTGGTATTGAAAGCAGTAGGTGTTGATAAGGAGCGGTTGATTCACCAAACCAACCATCATTCGTGATATTAATAATGAGATTTGCTCCTTTTTTTACGAACTTCCTGCTAAAAGAGGGGATTATGTCTTCATAACAGATTAATGGGGCAATCTTGACACCCTTTTCCTTGATTTCGAAAAGATTGAGTTCATTTCCCGGTATGAAATCGCCGGATACAGGGCTCAACTTTTTTAGGGCTGGGATCCAGGTTGAAAATGGTAAATATTCACCAAAAAGCAATAATTTAATCTTATGATATCTTCCTATTATGTTGCCTCCTGAATCTGTAAGGAATGCTGTGTTGTACTTGGTCATGTTATCGTAGGCGAATTCATCAGGCGATGTTTCATTGGATTCGTAAGACAATCCACCTACAAGAAAATATGTTCCGTTTATATCGGGGATTGCGGTATTCCCATTGTCAATAAGTCGGTCTGATGATGTTGGTATCCAGAGCAAAATGGCTGTTTCGGGCCAAATTATCAGGTCTGGGTTATTCAGTGATTGAGACATTGATTTGTGTATCTCAATCATAGGCTCCTGATTTTCATCGATCTTTTCCAGAAAATTGAAATTGGCCTGAACTAAACCAACTTTGATTGTCGGGGCGTCTGCTATAATCCTTTTCTCGGTTTCTATTCTCCAAAATCCATAGATCAAAGTTAGTGTGAGCAGTAAGATGGATATAATGATTTCATAATGAGGTATGGGACCTTGTTTTCTTATGTACTTGTATAGCCTCATCAATGTCACGTTTACGAATATTATTAAGAAGCTGACTCCATAAATTCCCAAAAGATCGGAAATCTGAAGAATTGGAATAAAATGAGCCTGTGGGTTTGCGATGGTATAAGGGAAAAGAAAGGGAAATAGATATTCCATCGAAGTCCATACCGATGCTATGACAATCACAGAGAGTAAGCCTCTTTTCTTGAGTAGATTAAGTATTGTTATTACTAACGTAAAAATTCCAATCGAAAGACCTGAATAAAAACTGAGGATTAAAAGGAAAAGCAGGCTTATCGGAAATGGGAATCCACCAAATCTAGAAAGGGTTCCAATTAGCCAATATGACCCAAGGGCGTTAAGTACGGTACCTGTTAGAATTCCAAGACCAAGTGCATGGAAGGGCCTTTTGTCTTCTATGGCAATAAATAGGGGAATAAGTAGAAACCATGAGAGGAAGCCGGCATACGGAACGATGTGTGAAATTGTAAACAAAAGACCCGATGAAATTGAAAGGATTAGGTCAGATTTGTTGATCTTCGACATTTATTCTTAAGATACCAGGGTTTATAAATTATTTATTAATAAAATCGTGCAGTTGGGGGAAATTTTTTAAATAAAAATAACCCTTAGGATTTTCGTTTTTTCATCCTTTTCTTGCCAATTGGGGTTGTTTTTTCAATATTTGGTGCCTTAGAATAAGTGCTAATAAGCTTGGCTGCACCTACAACTATTAATCCGATTGCCGTGAGTTGAGCGATAGATATATTGGGTATAGGGCTGCCGGTAGTAGATCTTATGAATTCTATAAAGAATCTTTCAAATCCAGCCAGGAGCAGATATATTGAAAAAAGCCATCCATTGGGAGCCGGCTTCTTGCGAATATTCCATATTATTAAAAACACTAGAGTCATTACGATGATCTCGTAGATCTGTGTTGGATGGACCCTCTCCAGGGTTGGCGGTAGCCCTTTAGGAAAAGCAATTGCCCATGGAAGATTTGAGGGGACCCCATAATCATCCCCCACCAGAAAACAACCTATGCGTCCCACCGCGTATGCTAGGACAAGCGCTGGAGCAGCGGCATCTCCTAGTGTCCAGAAACTTATTTTGTTCCTATATGCGACGATAAATGCAAGAACGACCGCAGCAATAAGTCCACCATAAAATGTTAAACCGCCCCGTGAGAGTAAATGGGAAATTGGATTTTTTAACAGTTCGGTCAGTGGAACATTTTCAATCAAATAGAGAATCTTTGCTCCTCCGATACCCCCTATCATTGCTGCGAGAAATAAATTTCCCAGAAGCTTTTCGCTGAGACCTTTTCTTCTGAATTCGAGAGAACCAATCCAATAGGCAACGAGGAAGGCGACTGCTACCATAAACCCAAAAGAGGAGATTTCAAAGTTGCCAATTTTAAAAAGTTCAGGATACATTTAGTTTTCCCTATTCTTTTTATCTAAGGTGTTTTTTAAATGTTCAATTTTTCTTCTGACGTCGTTATTCTTTTTAACCAGATAACAAATCAATATAAAGAGCAATATCCACAAAATAAATTGAACAGCTAGGGTCGCATAAAGACTATTCATGAGTTTTCTCCAAAATATTACTATAATATCGAATTAGCTATGGTAATCTACAGTTAAAATCTGAAATCCGCAATGTTAGGGCGATTAAATCAACTTGCAGGGAGATTTAAAATAAGGTAGATTTTTTACCTAATATGCTAACTTCACCTGTTTTAGTTCTCAACCGCTATTTTGTTCCGATCACAATTACGAGCGTCAAAAGGGCTTTTGTTATGCTTTACTGCGGTGTTGCGAAGGCTGTACATGGGAATTATGAAACATTTGATTTCGATTCTTGGTCTCAAATCTCTGCCCTTAAAGATAAGGATTTCATTATGACTGTTAGCAAAGTAATTAAAATTCCTAGAGTGATAGTTACTCTTAGATACGACGGTATGTTGAGGAAAGAGGCAAAATTCAACCGGATTAACATATTTAGGAGGGATGGTGGAAGATGTCAGTACTGTGGTAAGAAATTTTCTCGTTCTGAACTAACCATCGATCACTTAATACCTAGATCACTTAATGGAAAAAGTGTTTGGGAGAATGTTGTTTGTTGTTGTATTGATTGTAACCGTGGAAAGGGTGGTAGAAGCCCTGAACAGGCACGTATGAAGGTTATCAACAAACCAAAGAAGCCAGTCTGGGATCCTTTTTCTAACATTTATATTAGGGCGGTAAGGTATAAGGAATGGGAGCCGTTTCTTAGTTTTGTGGATGTTTCTTACTGGAATGTTGAACTCGAAGAATAATAATTAGTTATAATAACTGTAAGTGATTTTTTCATTCCATAAACGTACTTTTTTAAACCTTTTTCTGGATAATAGTAGCTTAAGTGCTCAATTTCTCATCAAAATATAAGTTTAAACTGGAGGCATCAATGAGAAATAGTTTGCTGATAGGACTGATTACGTCTATTTTTATATTTCCAACAGTTATTTTTGCACAGATCATCCTCCCCCCGATCCATGGACCGATCGTAGAAAAGATTACGATTTTTGTCCCTGATCTAAGTAGCCTTGGTGGTTCAGACCAGAAGGCTAAAGAGTTCATACAAGTCGTTCGTAATGACCTAGAGAATGCAGGTCTTTTTGATGTCAATGTCAGTTCCCTAAAAGGTTCCGCGAGTGGTGAGGTTATAGATTTTCAACCATTATTCGAAGCAGGTGCCGAGGCGCTGATCAGGGGCGAGTATTTGTCATCAGGAAATAAAATAAAGATTGCAGTAAGGCTATTTGATGTAGTAGGTGAAAAGCCTTTAATTGGTCGGTCTTATGAGACTACTCCAGGCAGGGTAAGAGAAGCTGCACATAGGTTTGCCGACATTGTTATGAAAGAGCTCACAGGAATAGATGGATTCTTTACCTCAAGGATAGTTTTTGTATCGGGGAAACGACAAAACAGGAATCTTTATATTATGGATTATGATGGTGAGAACATCAGAAGGATTACTAACCATGGTTCACTTCTCCTCTCACCACATTGTTCTCCTGACGGGTCAAGGATAATATTTAATTCGGATAAGGTTTGGGATCAGGATTTATATGTGATTACTCTTGGGCCAAAGATTACTCAAAAAAGGCTCACTAAGGCTTTCAAATTAGAACAGAGCCCTGAGTGGTCGCCGGATGGAAAAAAAATTGCGTTTAGTAGGGATGGGGATATATATGTTTCTGGACCGAGTGGGATGAATGCAGTCAGACTTACTCGGCATCATTCTATTGATGTTTCTCCTACCTGGTCAACAGTTGGAGGGCAGATTGCATTTGTTTCCGATAGATCTGGAACTCCCCAGGTATATGTCATGAACTCGAATGGAAGTAATGTCAGAAAGGTATCCTCCGGAGGGTATGCAACTGATCCCTCGTGGTCTCCTAATAGGAGTGTAAACAAAATAGCATTTGTAAAGGTTGAAGGAGGAGAAGCAAATATCTTTACTGTAAATCCTGATGGTTCAGATGAGCAAAGGCTAACCTGGTCCTCAAGGAGGAATGAAAACCCTTCTTGGTCACCGGATGGCCACTATATCGTTTTTACATCATCAAGAGGTGGGCCCAAGGAACTTTATATGATGTATTTAAATGGACAGAATCAACGACGTCTTACAAAGGGCGGGGGTGTGTTCTTTCCCACTTGGTGTAAGGGACCAAAATCATAGTTGATCTCGAGTTACCTTTCCAGTTCAATATTTAGAAAAATGGTTCACATTTAGTCTAACTCCCTTAAAAAAAAGGGTTTTAGAGCCTTGGAGAAAACATGAGAGTTTTTATTGCAGCACTCTTGCCAGAGGATATCAGATTATCAATTAAGAACTATGTCGACGACATAAAACCACACTGGGAAGGCGTTAAATGGGAGGATTACGAAAAGTTCCATATAACCCTAAAATTCTTTGGAGACATGGATGAGTCAAGGTTAAATGATATCAAACAAATTGCTGAAGAGTGGGTAAGGGGGGACTCACCCTTTAAAATGAGTATTTCCGGGTTCGGAGCTTTTCCAAATCTTAAAAAACCAAGGGTGTTATTCATCGAATTATCTAGAAATGAGGATTTTTTAATATTTCAAAGAGGATTAGATGAGAAGTTAGAGAACGTTGGTTTTGTGAAGGAGAAACGCACTTTCAAGAGTCATATCACAATAGGAAGAATAAAGAGGAATTCACGATGTCGAGATTCCTTGCCAAAACCCGATATTAGTTCATTCTCAATTTCAGAACTTGCTATAATGAGAAGTATACCTCAGAAAACTGGATCGGTTTATACACCTTTATCAGTTTATAAATTGAGCAATTAAAATTTTCCGATTGTGAAAAGTTGGTTTTTCACTCAAGATTAACTTGAAAATTCCTGCGGCTTGTTACGGGGCTTCAACCGTCATTGTAGATGTTAGATATTTCGGGGACAGTCTTTTCGATTTTAAATGGGCATTCAAAAAATTGCCAAAATCAATTCCCAAAGCGTTAAAAAAAGATTTAGGGTTGGGGTGGAATTAAATATTTTTAGCTGTAGGAATTGATTTAATAAATCCTAATTTTTTGACAGCCCTTGAGTGCGCCAAGGAAGCTGATGCAAGCAAGCTGTCATGCGAAAGACAGCCCGACTAAAGACTAACCATCAGGTCGGTACGGAACTTAGCATGCGTGGAGGTAACAAAACGTGTGAAGCCTAAGGGAAGGAGGTCGTCAACTGTAACGAAAGTGAAGGCATTTAGCCCCGAAATAGTCTAGTTGCAGCGGGCCAAGGGTTTCAAGGTCTGGAAGCCAGCAGTACTATATGCGTTATAGGTGAGTATATAGGACCCTGCCGGGGTCATAGCCCACAGTGGGTGACTAAGATGTTTGTATCGGAACTTGGGAGAACCAATGCGTTTCCACTAAGCCACAGACAAGCTGAAGAGGCAAGGAAGTGGTAAGGGGTATTGGTAGTCGGACTAACTCATAGTAGAGCTAAGCAAGGGTAATGCCTTGTCAGGAAGATGAGCCTGTTCGAAGGGGTTAGCAATAAGTTGTAAAAGCCTAAGGAGACATTGAATGGACATAGAGACAAGAAGAGCAATGGAAACGGAATTAGGCTTTATAAGTCAATGTGCCGCCAGAGAACCCGAGAAGAAGTTTCATAGCATAATGCATCACGTCAATGAAGGTTCACTGAAGGCGAACTTCTATGAGCTTGGCAGGAGACGAGCAGTAGGAGTTGATGGAGTAAGTTGGCAAGAGTATGAGCAGAGACTTGAAGCTAACATAGATGGGCTAGTAGAAAGGATGAGGAGGATGGGATATAGGCCGCAGCCTACCAGGCGGGTATATATACCCAAGGACGATGTGCGAACAGACCATTGGGGATACCTGCAGTAGAAGACAAGGTTGTGCAGAAGACAATGAGTCGAATCATGGAAGCGATATACGAACAAGACTTCCATGAATGTTCGTATGGATTCCGAGAGGGGAGGAGTTGCCACCAAGCGCTCAAGCGGGTGAGCGATCTTATATTCTGGAAGCCAATCAATCATGTGATAGAGGCGGATATCAAGGGGTTCTTTGATAACGTGTCACATAAGAGACTGAAGGAGCTTATAGGGATAAGGATCACTGACAAGAGGTTTTTGAGATACCTGGAGCGTTTCCTAAAAGCAGGGTATCTGGAGTCAGCGATACTAAAGGAAGCGAAGCGAGGTACGCCACAGGGAGGTAACTTGAGTCCGATGTTAGCGAATATATTCTTGCACTATGTATTGGACGAGTGGTTTGAGAAGGGAGTAAAGCCACGAATGAGAGGGCAGTGTTACCTAGTGCGATACTGCGATGATTTTGTGATCCTTGTACAGTACAAAGAGGAAGCGGAGCTGATAATGAAGCTACTTCTAGCGCGGTTCAGGAAGTATGGGCTGGAGCTCAATGCACAGAAGACGGGTGTGAAGAGCTTTGGGAGGTATGAGCGAGAGAATGCGAAGAGGCAGGGGAGGAAAGCAAACACATTTGATTTTCTAGGGTTCACGCACTATTGCACGTTGAGTAGAGGGGGTAAGTTTAAGCTAGGAAGGAAGACCAGTGGCAAGAAGTTTCGTAAGAGTTTGAAGGCCATGAGTAAATGGATGAGAGCGGTACGAAACGATAGGGCACTAAAGGATATATGGAGATCACTGAAGGTTAAGCTACGAGGGCACTATCAATACTACGGGGTGAGTGAGAACAGCACGTGGATTAACATCTTTCATAGGCGAGCGGAGGAGATAGTGTATAACTGGCTTAACAGGCGGAGTCAGAAGAGATCCTTTAATTGGGAAGAGTTTAGGGTGCTTCTTAGCCGGTATCCCTTGCCAAGACCTCTCATTGTCCATAACTTTTATACTCAATCGCATGTTGGGTGAGACTTATTGAGGAGCCGTATGCGGGAGAACCGCACGTACGGTTCTGTGAGGGGCGTTGAAATATACGTCTACTCGACTTTTTGTTTCCCGTTTCATGCTGAGTTTATCGAAGTATGTATCAAGACAAAGAAAATAAAATATTAAACGATGGATCCCCGATTAAAACATTCGAGGATGACGGATGAGTAAAGTTCGAGAAAATTTATTATTTTTTTGGATTATGTCCTCGAATTACGTGACATCTACGGCGATGACTGCAAAGAGCTTCATTCCAATTAAAGCAATGTCAACTAAAACATAATAACTCCGGGGCCATACGTAAATTCATTTGACAATAGGCTTAAAATTAGGCAATAAATAGTCATTGAACTCAGGAGGGATAGAAATGCAGGCTGTCATTAAAACTGGAGGCAAGCAGTATAAGGTGAGTCCCGGTAATGTTATAAATATTGAAAAATTGGAGGGTAATGTGGGGGATGAAGTTGAGTTTAACGAAGTTCTGTTGGTGTTGGATGACGCTGGAAAGACAAGGGTTGGGGTTCCTTATGTGGAGAACTCGTCTGTTAGGGGCAAAATTTTAGGAGATATAAAAGGTGAGAAGATAACCGTATTTAAGTTTAGGAGAAGGAAGTCGTATAGGAAAAAGCAGGGGCATCGTCAAAAATATACATCTGTTGAAATAACCGATATAGTAAGCTAGGAGGTGATTTGATTGGCTACCAAAAAGGGCGGTGGAAGCACCAGAAACGGCAGGGATAGTATCGGAAGAAGGTTAGGTGTTAAGAGATTTGGAGGACAAATTGTAAAAGCCGGAAACGTACTTGCAAGACAGAGGGGCACAAAGTTTCATCCTGGCAAAAATGTTGGAATTGGTAGGGATTTTACATTATTCGCGCTAACGGACGGTCTGGTTAAGTTCGAGAGATTTGGTAGGGCGAGAAAAAGAATAAGCGTAGAACCTATAACAAATTAGTATGAAGTTATTTGCAATTCCCGAAGCGATAACTTATTAATTTGTAAGCTAATTGAGTCTTAAGCCGATCTGATTTCTCCAATACTTAAGAAATTTACCCAGAATATGCAATTTAGACTTTATACATATATATTCAGCAGGCCAGTTAATTTGATAAACTATTTTATCTTATAAGAATTGGGCATCTAAATAAATCTTCCTTGATTGATATAATTCGAGATAGATTTCTTATTGGATAATCACACTCTTGAAAAACTTTACTACTAACGATTTTCTCAGTATTATGAAGAGTTAATTGGCATATCGGCTTCTAAATTACTAGGTGTTTATCCACAATAGAGCATACTTTACATTTTCAAATGATTTATTAAACCACTTTTAACTTATTATTTAATGACAGGGGGCACTGATAGTTGCCTTACGGTAAATCGGCTATTTCTGGCACAAAGAGCCTAATTCTTTTGGCTTCAATATTGGTGATTGTTGTTATAGTTGTTTCCTTGCTTAATTTTTATTTATATAGATCTAGGCTTGAAAAATTTGAAGCCGAGAAAATAGAGAACCTATTCGAGGGTGAGGTTGATTTTGCAGAGGTAGCGAAAAATATCCTGAATGGTAGGGCAGATGTTGCCTATGTGAAATTGGTTGATGAGAGTGGGGTTTTGGAAGAGAGTTTTGGAAATGGTGATGGTATCGAAATTGAAGAGATTACGGTTGTTGCACCAGATAATAAAACGATAACGGTGGGATTTAAGACTTTTTTGGATCAAGGGTTCATTATATACACATCTGTTTTGAGTATTCTGGTTGGATCAGTAGTCGGAGGAATACTCCTTTTAATTCTTATCAAGTCTTCTTCAGATGAGAATATTAGTCTCGAAAGGCTTATTTCGGCACTGAGAAGGGTTTCAAACAAGGATTTTTCAACAAGACTGGAGATTGACGAATCTTTGCAAGATGATGTCACCATGATTAGGGTTTATGATAATTTTAATCAAATGGTCAATCGGTTACAGATGAGGGGAAAAGTTCAAGAGGTTGAGGAACCTGGTAATTTTCAACCCAAGGTAGTTGTATCTGAAGATGAGGAGACTTCGAAACTAAGGGGCGTTACCGCTTTTGTAACTAAAATTTCAAACTTTAACGATTTATCTGCTAAGGATGATACAGTAGGGTTTGCAACTTTTTTAACTGAATATAGAAAAAAGGCTTCTACGATAATTTCTGATTATAACGGTACTATTGAGGCCCTACTTCAAGAAGAGATTGTTGCCCTTTTTAACGCACCTGATGAGCAGGATAAACCTGAACTAAGGGCAGTTTGTGCAGCTGTTGAGGTTCTTCAGGTACTAGCGAGTATGAACAAGCAGAGGAAGCATGATGGAAAAGAGGCCATAGGCGGAAAAATTGGAATAGTAGTAAAGCCTATTCGATTTTACATAAAATCTGGAATTCCTCGGGGTGTTAAAGATGTAATTACAGAAGCTAGGGATATAAGTACAAATGCAGGTCTCTGGAAGATCATGGTTTCGGAGGGTATTTACGAAATCATAAGAGACCATGTTGAGGTTAAAGGGATTTCAGAAGGGGACAAACTATTGTACTCCATTGTTTCTGTTGAAGAGGGAATAGTCAACATTGGATAATGGCTTGTTTGAGGTTATAACAAACGAGAATCATTATAAATTGTTTATCTTTTTTATACTAACTCCCCATTCTAATCTTAATTATTTCAATTAATTTTGAACCCCCTCTTTTCAATGTTAACATTTCAATTAATATATAATTAACAGCAATTAAGTTATTGTTTGATTGAAATAGAAAAAATTAGAGGCGCTTATTACTTTTCATCACTCTTAGTAAAAGCCTAATAATATGAGCAATATGAATGCAAAAGACTTATGCCCAGAAGAGCTGGAACAGTTTGTCGTGAGCTTTGGTGAGAAACCTTATCGCGCCAGTCAGATCGCTAAATGGATTTACCGGGATAACGCAATTTCATTTGCGCAAATGACCAACCTATCAAAGGAATTTAGGTCAAGCCTGGATAAAAATCTGCTTTTAAATTCGACAATGAGCGTAGCTGAAGAGAAGATCTCCCGAGATGGAACGATAAAATTTTTGTTTGAACTTTTTGATGGCAAGAGGATCGAAAGTGTGCTGATTCCTGATAAAACTAGGATGACATTGTGCATTTCCACCCAGGTTGGATGTGCGATCGGTTGTACCTTCTGCCTTACGGGTAGGATTGGGAAAATAAGGAATCTGAGGGCTTCTGAGATATTGGACCAATATTTAATGGTGAACAAACGTGATACAAGAAGAATCACAAACCTGGTTTTTATGGGAATGGGGGAGCCACTAGATAATTTTGATAATACTTTAAGGGCCCTAAAGACATTTACTAACAAGGATTATATAGGACTGTCTCCAAAGAAGATTACAGTTTCAACGTCCGGTTTGATCCCGCGAATAAGAGAGTTGGGGAACCAAATTTCCATTAACCTGTCAATTTCACTTAATGCTCCTGATGATGAGTTGAGAAATGAGTTAATGCCTATCAATAGAAGATACCCTTTAAAGGATCTGATAGAAGTGAGTAGAAATTTCCCAGTTCCCAAGAGGAAATCTCTCACGTTTGAGTACGTTTTAATTAAGGGTGTAAATGATTCTTCTGATGACGCTAGAACCCTAGGCAAGTTATTACGGGGTATCAGATGTAAGGTTAATCTAATACCCTTTAATGAAGCTAATCCACTTCCATATCACACGCCAGATACAGAGCAGGTTGCCAATTTCCAAAGGATACTAATATCCTATGGGATAAACGCAAGGATAAGAAAGAATCGTGGTCGTGACATAATGGGGGCTTGTGGTCAGCTTGCGGCTAATTATCCCACAAGCGAAGTAATGAAAGGGCGTAAGAAAATTCGAGACCATGAATTAAGGCAAAGCTGATGAATGGTTCAGAAATAAGGGCTTTGTTTTTAAAGTTTTTTGAAGAAAAAGATCATAAGATCGTCAAGAGCTCATCCCTCATACCCAAGAATGATCCTACACTACTCTTTACTAATGCTGGGATGGTTCAGTTTAAGGATGTTTTTCTTGGTGTAGAAAAAAGAGACTTCAGAAGGGCTGCTTCTACCCAAAAATGCTTGAGGGCTGGTGGGAAACACAATGACCTTGAGAACGTCGGCTATACAGCAAGACATCATACGTTCTTTGAGATGCTGGGCAATTTTTCATTTAGTGATTATTTCAAACGCGAAGCGATAGAATTTGGCTGGGAATTGATCACAGAGCAATACAAATTACCCGAAGAGAAATTATGGATTACCATCTTTGAAGAGGATGATGAGGCTTTTGAAATTTGGAACAAGGAAATAGGTCTGGAGTCAGATCGAATAGTACGTATGGGGGAGAAGGACAATTTTTGGGCTATGGGTGAAACCGGACCCTGTGGTCCATGCTCAGAAATTTTAATTGACCAGGGCGAGAGCTTCAGTTGCGGAAAGCCCAGATGCGCGGTGGGATGCGATTGCGACCGTTACCTCGAACTCTGGAACCTTGTATTTATGCAGTTTGATAGAGATTCATCGGGAAAGCTTTCGAAGCTTCCGAGTCCGAGTATTGATACCGGTATGGGGCTTGAGAGAATATCTGCTGTGATCCAGGGTGTGAAGAGTAATTATGAAACCGATCTACTGCGGGGAATTATAAAGGATGTTGAAGAAATTGTCGGTAGATCCTACGGCGACGATCCGTCAGTGGATACTTCAATGAGAGTAATTGCGGACCATGCGCGAGCAGTGACCTTCTTGATATCTGACGGGGTCTTTCCGCTAAATGAGGGTCGCGGGTACGTTCTTAGAAGAATACTTAGGAGAGCCGTTCGTCATGCCAGGATGTTAGAGATTAAAGAACCATTCCTTTTCAACTTAACCACCCGTGTGAAAGACATTATGAATGACGCTTATCCAGAACTGGACGAAAGAATAGGCTTTATTAGAGAAGTGGTTAAATATGAGGAGCAAAGATTTCTTGAAACAATCGACAGGGGTCTCGACTTATTAAATGATGAGATTCAAAAGAGAAAAAATCAAAAAATATTACCGGGAAGAGTTGCTTTTAAACTATACGATACTTATGGTTTCCCAGTAGATTTGACCGAGGATATTGTGAGGGAGAGAGGGCTTCGGATTGATAACGAGGGTTTTGAGAAGGAGATGACAAAGCAAAAGGAAAAATCGAGACTTGCATGGAGAGGATCTGGTGAGGAGGAATTGTCACCGTTGTATAAAGAGTTTGTCTCGGGAGGTCTTAGTGTAGAGTTTACCGGATATGACAAGACGAAGGGTAGTGGCAGAATAACCGCGATAATCAAACAAGGAGAGCTTGTCGATAGTATAAGCGAAGGGGAGGGTGGTGAAATAATAACGAATATTACCCCATTTTATGGAGAGTCTGGTGGTCAGGTGGGTGATAAAGGGGCGATAGAGGGTGAGGGTGGTATCGCAGAGGTTGTCGATACGAAAAAACCCCTTCTGAATCTTATTGTTCATAATGCGGTTATTAAGAAAGGGGCATTATGGGTTGGGGATAAGGTAGAGCTCAGAGTAGACGAAAGACTTAGATACGGGGCTAAAACACATCATACTACCACCCATATGCTTCATGCTGTGTTGAGGGAAGTCCTGGGATCCCATGTAAGGCAGGCTGGTTCACTTGTTGCACCTGAAAAGTTGAGATTTGATTTTACTCATTTTTCTTCATTGGATGAAGATACTGTTCTTAAAATCGAAGATATCGTAAATGACAGGGTTAGATGGGACGACGAAGTCATCACAGAATCTGATGTTCCCTATGACAATGCTATTAAAGAAGGGGTAATGGCGATATTTGAGGAAAAGTATGGAGACAAGGTAAGAGTAGTAAACATAGGGGATTACAGTAAGGAACTTTGTGGTGGTACACACTTACACAGTTCCGGTGAGGTTGGACTCTTTAAAATTATTAATGAGACTGCTTCATCTGCCGGCGTTAGAAGAATAGAAGCTGTCTCGGGCGAATCTGGTTGGAAATTTCTAAGGAATCAAGAAGAAACTATAAAAGAAGCTTCAAGATTGTTGAAAGTTCCCCATACAGATTTAGTCCCCAGGATAAGGAAGATGGTTGAAGAAAATGCGAGTGTTAAAAAAGAACTGGATTCTTATAAGAGCAAGATAATGAGTGAAAGGGCCGGTGAACTCCTTGATAATGTTAAGAAGATTAACGGTGTAAATGTACTTTCGGTTGAAGTCCCTGGATCGGGACCGGACGATCTTAGAAAGATATGGGATGATATCAAGGGAAAATTTACTGAAGGTGTTGCGGCTTTTGGATGTAGGAGTAATGGGAAGGTATACTTGTTAATCGGAGTTACAAAGGACTTAACGAAGAAGTTTCATGCTGGAAAGTTAGTAAAAGAGCTGGCTGGATTTATTGGCGGTGGTGGTGGTGGAAAGGCAGACATGGCTCAGGCGGGTGGAAATAAACCCGGTAATTTAACGAAGGTTTTAGATAAAGTGTATGATTTGGTAAGCAGCAATTAATTTCCCCAATTCTCTAAGAGCGTGCCTCCAAGTCTTATTTGCTTAATCCTCTTTTTTCTAAAATAGTCTTTATTTTTTTTAGTGCCGAATTCTCTATCTGCCTAACCCTTTCCCTTGATATGTTGAGTTCTGATCCGAGTTTTTCAAGAGTCGCAGGATTCTCTGATAGAATTCTGTTTTTTATTATGTGACGTTCCCTTTCCTTCAACGAATCCAATGCTACCTCTAAGCCACTCTTAAAGTTTTCTTCCTCTTGGGATTTAGATATTAACTCTTCCTGGTTTGATATATCGTCTGTAAGGAAATCCAGGTGGGTATTATCATTTTTGGTCGTAAGCTCAGCATCCAATGAAAGGTCTTTGGTTCCCATTCTCTGATCCATCTCTATCACGTCTTCATCAGAAACACCCAATTCTTCAGCCAGATTTTTATAATCTTCCGGGCTTAAATTGTCATCGATATCCATTTTTTGTTTTGTGGAGCGTAATTTGTAGAACAGTTTTCTCTGAGCCTGTTTAGTTCCTATCTTAACCAAACTCCATGATTTAATTATATAGTTCTGGATATATGCCCTTATCCACCATACTGCATATGAGATAAGTCTATATCCCTTTGTCGGGTCAAATCCCTTCACGGCCTGCATCAATCCGATATTCCCCTCTTGAATCAGATCCAAGGGGTTTAATCCGTAATTTTTGTAACTGTTAGCAATTCTTATGACAAACTTTAGGTTAGACGTTATTAGTTTTCTTGCGGCCTCCAAGTCTCCGTCATTTTTGTACCTCATAGCAAGCTCATATTCCTCTTGTCGACTAAGTACCGGATAATTACTAATGTCTGCAAGATATTTCTCTAACGAGGTTGTATGAGCGGGTAGGGATCTTTTCAATTGCTTCTTCTCTTTTGGATCTTCTTTGTTTAGTGTCATGTTCCTTTGCATTTTCGTATTTTTATAAACTCAACAATTATAACAGGGGTGTATATACCTATTCAATAATAGATACGGATTTTCGATTTGGGATTCATATCCATTAAATGTCTCGTGGATTGTTGATCGCAGAGTTTCATGTTACTTTTCGCTTGTGGTGAAATAATATAATCGTGAGTGAAGAAGATTCAATTAAGCAAAATTTAATTTGCATCGAAATTTGATATACATTCGTGAACCTCGAGTGAAGCTCCCCCACGACAGGTGGGGGCTTCTTTTAAAAAAGCTTTAATTGCCTTGAACTTACCTCTTCAT
>JALLOG010000627.1 GCA_027717645.1 Desulfobacterota bacterium AH_259_B03_O07 | reverse complement strand
GGAATAGGTGTAGGAACAGGTGTAGGAACTGGTGTAGGAACTGGTGTAGGAACTGGTGTAGGAACCGGGACAGGTGTAGGAAGGGGTGTCGGAATAGGGGTAGGAACTGGGGTAGGAACTGGTGTAGGAACTGGTGTAGGAACAGGGGTAGGAACTGGGGTAGGAACTGGTGTAGGAACAGGTGTAGGAACTGGGGTAGGAACTGGGGTCGGAATAGGTGTTGGAACTGGGGTCGGAGTAGGTGTAGGAGTTGGATTACCAGGAATAGGTGTAGGAG
>JALLOG010000626.1 GCA_027717645.1 Desulfobacterota bacterium AH_259_B03_O07 | reverse complement strand
GATCAGCATATCGGCATCAATCATTTCTGCTAAACGGGCGCTGGCCCAGTCTTTATCGATAACCGCGCTGGCACCACGCAGATGGTTACCTTCACGAATAACAGGGATACCACCACCGCCAACGGTGATCACCACCTGACCTGCATCTACCAGAGCTTTAACCGTTTCTTTTTCAATGATATCAACCGGTTTTGGCGAGGCAACAACACGGCGATAGCCGCGACCAGCATCTTCTTTCAGAGTGTAACCCTGTTTTGTCAGTTGCTCTGCTTCTTGC
>JALLOG010000625.1 GCA_027717645.1 Desulfobacterota bacterium AH_259_B03_O07 | reverse complement strand
GTCGTAGAATCCCCAGTCGTTGCGATAGTGCGGGTCGGCTACCACGCTTTTCAGCTCTTCTGAGCCGTATAAGTGGTCGAAGCCATGCGACTTCAGGAACACATCTTTACCGGCAAAACGCAGATTCGCGCCCTGCACGAAATAGTTCTGATAACCCGAGTTTTTCAGGATATCTCCCAGACAGATGTTCTGCGGGAAGAAGCTGGAGACAGAGGCGGAGGCGTTGCCTTCAAAGGGGGCAAACAGCGGTATGCCGCACTGAGAAGCCACCATGCCC
>JALLOG010000624.1 GCA_027717645.1 Desulfobacterota bacterium AH_259_B03_O07 | reverse complement strand
GGGCTACCGTTGACGAGTTAAGATAGTGCAATATGTCTGTCCCGCGGTATGCAGGCTAATACTATTGAAGCGATTCATAAAATTAAAAACAAATACAAGGAGGATCTATCATGGCTCGAATATCTTATGTTGAAAAAGATAATGCCCCGCCAGAAGTTAAAGCCATATATGAACAATTAGAGCAAAGATATGGTGCCGTGCCGAACATGGTAAAGGGATTAGCCAACAGCCCGTCTCTTTTCCAGACCTTAATGCCATTTCTTAGGTCAGTCTTAGGTC
>JALLOG010000623.1 GCA_027717645.1 Desulfobacterota bacterium AH_259_B03_O07 | reverse complement strand
TTTCGGAATTGATTTTGGCAATTTTTTGAATGCCCGTTTAAACCATTTTTTCTCTAAAAGGATTAGAGATAAGATGCATTGAAGGTCTAAAGCATTCTCCCCGAAATATCTAACATCTACAATTGCGAACGGAGTGAAGCAATCTGGCAAAAAGTGTCATTCCGAACCTAGTGAGGAATCTAATAGAGACTGCTTTGTCCCCTTCGACTTCGCTCAGGATTCCTTGCAATGACAGCTGAGACTCTCAGTTTATATTTTGATACCCTGCAGCTTGCTGCAG
>JALLOG010000622.1 GCA_027717645.1 Desulfobacterota bacterium AH_259_B03_O07 | reverse complement strand
GTTAATCCTTCCTGAAACGGTTTAGCGATTTCGATGTTGTCGGAAATTATTAGCATTTTTTTTACTTCCTACATAGATAGATGCATTGCAATATTGGAAGGATGCAAAATAATGAGAAATTTCTGGGCCGGAATTTATAAATTGTGAAATCGAAGGTGCAGATCGGCTGAGAAGTCTGTGTTTTGGTTGAAGTGAAAACTTTGGAGAACTCTCATATCCGTTCGAGATTGTACAAATCAGGCATTTTGAGGACAAAATGCAGTTTGTATCTTTTCTCTGT
>JALLOG010000621.1 GCA_027717645.1 Desulfobacterota bacterium AH_259_B03_O07 | reverse complement strand
TGCCAACATGACCGGTATTATGCCCCAAGTTATCGCATCGTGGTGCGATCAACTGGGTCATGATGTTACATTGTTTTACTTTACTGGACTTGAAAATCTATCGGCAGATGTGCCAAAAGACATCGACATTGTTTTCATTAGCGCATTCACGCAATCTGCGCAACAGGCATATGCCCTAAGTAATAGGTATAGGAGCGAGGGCGTGATCACTGCACTCGGCGGTCCCCATGCCCGTTGTTATCCACAGGATGCGCAAAAATACTTTGACTATGTACTGGGC
>JALLOG010000620.1 GCA_027717645.1 Desulfobacterota bacterium AH_259_B03_O07 | reverse complement strand
GTTTAGAACAGCACATTTAAATGTCATTAAAAATGCGAGTAATTCAACTTCATCAATTGAAACACTAGGATGATATCTGATTCCCCCTTTTGCTGGTCCTCTTGTGTTATCATATATCACACGATATCCTTGGAAAATTTTCAGATTTCCATTATCCATCCGTACTGGTATAGAAACCTTTATACTCGAATTGGGGAATTCCAAGCGTTTTACTGTATCATCAGAAACGGTAGTGTATTTTAATGCTTCTTCATGTCTTTTAGACCTTGTAATCATTATCC
>JALLOG010000619.1 GCA_027717645.1 Desulfobacterota bacterium AH_259_B03_O07 | reverse complement strand
CCGGCTTCCGTATACGTGTACCGCACCAGTGGCGCAGCGGGCAGGCTCTCCGGGTATGCCGGGTCGTGCATCAGCCACACCGCCGAAAGGCGGATACCCCTGTCGGGGCCGTATTCGGTACCGGGCAGTGTGTCGGGGAACGCTGAGGCTGAGAGAGGGCGGGAACTGTCAGAAGAAGATAGCGAAGAGGTGCGGGCCTCTTCCGCACGCTGCGCCTGCGTGGTCAGCACCAGACGGAACTCCCGCCCGGCACCGTCCGTCACGCCGGTGATTTCCCCGGCC
>JALLOG010000618.1 GCA_027717645.1 Desulfobacterota bacterium AH_259_B03_O07 | reverse complement strand
AGTATATTCTGCATAGCCTCCGTCAAAGTCTCTACCCATGCCACCCATTATAGCAGCCACCTGTTGTCCCTTTTTGTATTTCTCTGAGGGATCTTCTTCAACCATGCCAACACATTCAATTCCCTGTACTCTTGGGAACTTCACATTGGGAGAATCTCCCTGTCGGGTAAATATTTCAGAGCGATTGAGTCCGAAGGCTTTAATTTTAATTAAGACCCATCCTTTTTTGACTGATGGTATCGATTTCTCCAATAATTCAATTACTTCTGGACTGCTCCCCTT
>JALLOG010000061.1 GCA_027717645.1 Desulfobacterota bacterium AH_259_B03_O07 | reverse complement strand
TACCTGCCTATACTATATGTTGTGGTAACTTCAGTCAAGTGCATAGCCCTATAATAAAATTATCTGAATGTTGAAAATGGGATATCCGAATTACCTATTTTAAACTTGACTTTACGTTGATAGTTGACTTATCTAATCCTTTGATAAAGAATATTCTCGATTTTTTTAATACAAAACTTCCACAGTTTAAAAATTATAGAGGGGACGAGAAGTGGTACCGAAAACAGCCTTTGTTACAAAAGGTGTGGGCAAACACAGAGAAAAACTGACCAGCTTTGAGATGGCGCTAAGAAATGCGAAGATAGCTGAATTTAATCTGGTAAAGGTATCAAGTATATTCCCTGCCAAATGCAAGTTAATACCAAGCTCCAAGGGTCTGAAATTTCTTAAACCTGGAGAAGTTGTGCATGTAGTGATGAGTGAAAATGCAACGGACGAACCAAATCGTTTGGTTGCCGCTTCAGTAGGTATTGCAATTCCGAAAGATCAGAATCGCTACGGATATCTTTCCGAACACCATAACTTCGGCCAAAACGATACAGTTGCCGGAGAATATGCCGAGGATCTTGCAGCATACATGCTTGCTACAATCTTAGGGGCCCCTTTTGATCCCGATAAAAGCTATGACGAGCAGAAAGACATTTGGAAAATTAGTGGTCACACCGTAAAGACAAGAAATGTGACGCAGTCTGCAGTTGGTGATAAGAAGGGGCTTTGGACTACCGTGATTGCAGCCGTAGTTTTTGCATCATATTAATTAAATAATTTATTTATAAATTGAAGATATATTTCTGAAGACTTTTCATACAAATATACTATTTCTCAATCATCTCGCGTGCAGCTTCTATAGTCTTCTTGGTTATTTTAATCCCTCCAAGCATCCTGGCCAGTTCCTTTACTCCTTCTTCATCGTCTAGAACCTTCACATCAATCTTAGTAACATTGTCTTTGAAGCTCTTTGTGACCTTAAAATGTGTTTTAGCAAATTTTGCAACCTGTGGAAGATGAGTAATACAAATAACTTGATATTTCTTTGATAGTTCTTCTATTTTCCGCCCCACCGTTTCAGCCACCGCACCTCCGATTCCAGAATCCGCTTCATCAAATATTAAAATTGACCCGCCTTCAACCCTTGAAATAACCTCCTTTAAAACAAGCATTATTCTAGAAAGCTCACCACCGGATGCAACCTTAGATATTGGTCTCGTCTTTTCGTCGGGGTTTGCAGAGAAAAGAAAAGTAACTCTGTCACATCCCGACGGTGACATTTCCTTCTTATCAATATCTACAAGGTATTTGCCCCCCTTAATGCCTACATTCCGAATGCCCTTTTCAACGGCTTGAGATAATCGCTGTGCAGCCTTCAGTCGTCTTTGCGAAAGTTCAGTTACCCGATTTTTAATCTTTTGCTCTAGTTCAGTTTTCGTCTTCTCTAATTCCTTTTCTCGCTCATCGTAATTCGAGAATTTCTCCAATTCCTCTTCCATCTCTTTTCTTCTTTCCAGAATTTTCTCAATAGACACACCATGCTTTTGTTTAATTCTATTAATATCTTGTAGTCTGGCTTCTATCGTATCTAACCTCTCCGTATCATAATGTAAATTGGAACGATAATCTCTCAGATTAAAAGCAGCTTCTTCGATTTCCGAACTTCCCCTTTCGATTGTCTCGGCTATACCAATCAAGCTCCCATCAATATCCACTACTTTCTCAATTTCACCCCTGATTCCTTTCAATAGATCAAATACTGATCCCTCCCCTTCATATATATTCTCATACGAATGCTTAGTAATAGAATGTAGTTTTTCAGCATTTGCCAATATTTTCCTTTCATTATGGAGCTGTTGTTCTTCTCCTGGCTTTAGTTCAGCTAAATCTATTTCTTTACACTGAAACCTCAGAAAGTCTTCTTTCTCCTTGTGTCCAGCTCGATTTTTCTTGAACTCCTCAAACTCTTTACTTACGCCATTATATTTATGATAGAGTGTTGAATAACCCAATGTCAATTCGGTTAAACCACCAAATTCATCAAGAACCTTTAGATGATTTACTTCTTTCAGGAGGCTTTGATGTTCATGCTGGCCAAATATATCAATTAGTCCGTCAGTTAGCTGTTCAAGCATACCTATTGTGGCAATGCTTCCGTTAATGAAAACTCGACCTTTTCCCTTGGAAGTGATTATCCTCTTGATTAGAAGTTCACTACCAGCAGACTGAATTCCTAAAGAATTAAGCCTGTCAGTTAAAGTCATGTTTTCACTTATATCAAATAGTGCCTCAACATGAGCTTCTTCTTTACCAGATTTGATAATGTCTGTTGAGGCCTTGTCGCCAAGGATAAAGTTTATGGCATCGAGGATTATTGATTTCCCAGCCCCAGTTTCACCCGTGATTATGTTTAGGCCCTTGCCGAAATTAACGGAAATACCATCTACGATTGCAAAATTCTTTAAGGTCAGTCCGAGAAGCATGCAATCTATTCAACAAAGCTTTTTAACATTCCACCTATATCTGAATCTTCGAGTTTTTCAAGGGATCTCTTTTCAATCTGTCGTATGCGTTCACGAGTTAGGCTAAAATATCTACCAATCTCATCCAGAGTATAAGTAGTTTCAAATCCAATTCCAAATCTCATTTTAAGAATCAGTTCTTCCCTGTCTGATAGGTTACCCAACGCATCTTTGATTTTGTCTGTAAGCGTAGATCGAGCGACGGCCGAGTCTGGTGTTGGAGAACCTTCATCTGGAATAAACTCCAGCAAGGTAGTTTTCTCACCATCCAAGATAGGAGAATCAAGATGAACAACATCTTTTGTGGCATCAATAACGCGCTTTACTCCTTCCAAGGATATTCCAGATTCCTTTGAAATCTCCTCCGGAAAGGGTTTCCTCCCCTTCTCTTTATTGATTATAGAACCTATCCTGTGCACCTTGCTTGCTTGCTCAAGGACATAAACTGGCACCCTTATGGTTCTTGTTTGATCTAGCAATGATCGAGATATAGCCTGGTGAATCCACCAAGAAGCATAGGTAGAGAATTTAAAACCTTTACGGTGATCAAATCTTTCTACAGCTCTCATCAAACCAACGTTTCCCTCTTGAATTAAATCTGGAAGAGGTAACCCCCTGCCCATATATCTTTTCGCAATACTCACTACAAGCCTTAAATTTGCTTTAACGAATCTTTCCTTAAATCTCCTTGCCCTTGAGAGATAGGCCTTTGTTAATATGGTGTAGCTTTTGATTCGACTTGGATTATATTTCTCTTGACCCTTCTTTGATAATTTCTTTCCATTGTTTAGACGTCTAATTCTGCTTCTTAGTTTTCTTTCTGTATAACCCTCTAGTTCAGAAATAATGTCCTCCAGACAATTCCCCATCTTTATATTAAAGGCCCTCTCAAGAATTTTTGTGGCTTCTCTCGCCCCTGCCTCACATTTCTTTATCTTAGCAGAAACTTCTACCTCTTCCTTTGGAGAAAGTAATGGCTCAGTCCCCATCTCCCTGAAATATACTTGAAGAAGCCTAAATTCATCATCAGGAGTCCATTCCTTTTTCTTATTTTCACCAATATCGCTTTTAGCAGCATCTACTTGAAGATCAAATTCAGAATCATCAAGTTCCGACATGATCTTTTCTTCAATATCTAAAGGAATAAAGAAATCATCCTTTTCTCTTATATCATCAATTTCGTCAAGCGAATAATCCTTAAGAGATGCTTTTTCTGCTTTGCCCTTTTTAAGAATCTTCTTAGAAAGTGATTTGACTCTTTTAGTCGCCTGAGATGATATAGGATTATGTATGATTGTTTTTAATCTTCTGCGTCTCACTCAAACCCCTCCTTATCATCATTAGTTAATTACGTATTTGTCCATCCCCAAAAATGATAAATTTAGTGATAGTTAGCTCCTCTACTCCCATAGGCCCGAATGCATGGAGTTTCGAGGTGCTTATTCCGATTTCTGCCCCTAACCCTAATTCAAAGCCATCACTGAACCTAGTCGAGGCATTTACCAAAACGGTGGATGAATTAACTTTACTTAAAAATGTTTGGGCTTTCTCATAATCACGAGTTACAATTGCCTCAGTATGGTCTGATCCATATTTTTCTATATGAGCAATTGCATCTTCAATGTTGCTTACAACTTTAACACTTAATATTAGATCAAGGTATTCCTCATACCAATCTTCTTCTTTTGCCCGTTTGATCTGTGGAGTTATCTTCTTCGTTCTTTCACATCCACGTATTTCCACACCATTTTCCTCGAATTTTCTAACTACCTTTGGAAGAAACTCTTTTGCCATTTTTTCGTGAACAAGCAAAGTTTCTACAGCATTACATACACCTGGTCTTTGAATCTTAGCGTTTATACATATGTTTTCAGCCATATCGATATTAGCACTTTCGTCAACAAAAATATGACAAACACCCTTATAATGCTTCAGAACAGGTATCCTTGAGTTTTCCGTAACAAATCTTATCAACCCCTCTCCACCCCTGGGGATTATAACGTCAATATAATTGTCTAGTTTCAATAATTCCAGAATAGCTGACCTGTCTGTAATCGGAATAACCTGGATTGAATCCTTTGGCAGATCAGCCTTGGTCAACGCATGCCTCATTAATTCTCCAATCGCTAAATTTGATCTTAGAGACTCAGAACCACCTCGAAGTATAACCGCATTTCCGGCTTTAAGACATAAACCAGCGCCATCCCCAGTAACATTTGGTCTCGACTCATATATTATTCCAATTACTCCCAGTGGAATCCGCATTTTACCCACTAACAATCCATTTGGCCTTCTCCTCATACCCAAGACCTCACCAACAGGATCACGAAGTGCAGCAATTTCCTTTAAACCCTCGGCCATTGCTTTAATACGATTTTGATTGAAGGTAAGACGATCTATAAAGGCTTTAGATTGGCCCTTGCTTTTTGCATCCTCTAAATCCTTTCTATTTTCTTCAATTATATAAGATTTCTCGGATAAAATAGCCGCTGCCATTTTTAAAAGGGCTTCGTCCTTAGAACGAGAAGCTACCTTTCCCAGGATTTTAGATGCATTCCTTCCTTTTCGCGCAATTTCATCTATTAATTCTACGAGTCGTGAAGTTTGTTTTAAGGTACTGGTCCTTGTTTCCGACATTTATAATAAATTTATCCTTTATTTGCGAGAAATTGGTCATTATTGAACTATGATAATACATCTAAGAAGACAATGTCAAGCTTTATTTTCACAATGATACGAGCCATTTTAAGAGCGAAAAAATCAAATTTATACAAAACCTAACTGCCTCAGATTATTAATTAATTGCTATAAAGACATTGACATATAAAATACCGATAAAGTCGATTTGATTCCTCAAAATGTATGTAATAAAAGAGTCTTAACTGAAGCTAATATTTATAATTATAACTGAAATAACCTAACTTTCTTGATTACTACTAAGACCGTAGCATTTTATAATGCTGGCGGTAAGTTAGGTTCTTAAAAGAGAAAAAGGCGCAAAATCTAAAAAACTTAAAAAAATTGTAAAAATTCAGAATATTATTGTAGTTCTTTAATGATTATATGCTCTTAGCTTAAGTTAATTCCACACTTTCAATATCAACTTCTACTGATACAGCGCGTTTTATGAGATCCACGGATAGGATAAGTTTGTTAAACCCTCTTCTCTCCAAAATTATTCCAATTATTCCCTGAAGGGGACCATGGATTACAATAACCTTTTTACCCTCGTTAAAATAGGGATAGGGATCGAATGGCAACCTACTCTCTAAAAGCTTCCTAATAGCCGCTACCTGCTCATCTGGTACGGGTAATGGTTTTCCAGATGCACCGAGAATCCTAACAATCCCAGGAGTTTTAAGAATACTGAGCCTATCCGAAACGGTTGAATGAACAAATATGTACCCGGGGAATAGTGGAAGCTGAACCCTCTTTTTTCTGTCTTTCCATGGCCTTGTTACCTCTCGTAAAGGAAGAAAAGTCTCTAATTCCCTTTCCCTCAGGGCATTATCTACCGCCTTTTCGTGCCTTACAATTGTATAAACCGCGTACCAACATCTATTAGGATTGTTCTGTTTGTCCGGTTTAACTTCTTCCATGTTTCAAAATCTCACATATGTAATGAAAATTGCACGATCCTAGAAAACATGATAATAATAAAAGTTTGTATCAATCATAAATTTTCTGTCAATATGAGATAATAAGGTTACATCCATGTCAAAAAACAAAGTTGAATTTATTTTTCCTGTCAAGATTTAAAACTTACGGCTTCTTAATATCATAATTGCTTAATTAACGTAATTGTTATTATATTTAAATAAAGGATCTTGACAATTTGGCAGCTAAAGAGAAAAATAATCGGAATAATTTTTGGAGGCTCCTAACTTGGAGAAAACGCTTTCTATAGTGAAACCTGATGGTACCACTAAAAATCTGATTGGAGAAGTATTGAGAAGATTTGAAGGTGCAAATCTAAGGGTGATAGCACTGAAAATGATTAACCTTTCAAAAAGTGAAGCAGAGGCATTTTACTCTGTACACAAAGACAAACCCTTTTTTTCAAGTCTTACCGATTTTATGAGCTCAGGACCATGTGTTGTTACTGTAGTAGAAGGTGAAAGCGCAATATCCAAAGTACGTGAAATCATGGGGGCAACAAATCCTGATGAAGCCGCTGAAGGAACGATTAGAAAGGATTACGCTTCAGATATAGAACGAAATATAGTCCATGGATCTGACTCTTTGGAATCAGCCTCCTTTGAGATAAATTACTTTTTCAATGCCCTTGAATTAAATGACCGCAATTCCAGGGATTAAATACTATGCATCCATTCAGGGAATATAATTTTTTTTAATAACAAAAGTTAGTTAAGTATCTCGCGTAATAGTCTATGCAACAAAAAGACATTATATTGTAGCGCAAACCATTAAATACTAATTAATTATAAACCGTGGTCGAATGTCACCCCTAACAAGTGGTCGTAAACCATTAACTGACCTACATAATGTAGTGGCTGCTTCTAGCCGCGATTATCTCGCGCCACGGATGGCGCTCCTACCTTGCTATAGATTAATTATAAATCCACCCGCAAGACTTTTTCTGTTATCGTCGTGTTTGATTCATGGCTTAGAATAGAAGAATCATTCAGATCACGAATATATTCTATTTTAGCATTCAATTTCGTTCCAAACTCTCCTGCAACAAATGATGCTAATTTTCTCAGTGAGATCTCTCTCTGTATAGATTCTCTGATAGATGTAACACCCATATCACGAATTCCACATGGGACTATTAGTGAAAAGCATCTAAGATCATTATTAACATTTAATGCGAATCCATGCATAGATGTATTTTTCTTTATTTGTAAACCAATAGAAGCTATTTTCTCCCTTCTTACCCAAACTCCAGGGAATTTTTCATTCCTTTTCCCCTCTATACCAAACCTCCGCAAGACAGAAATAAGAGTATCCTCGATGAGATGAACATATGATTTAACTCTCAATTTAAATCCCCTTAAATTTATTATGGGATATCCAACAAGCTGACCAGGACCGTGGAACGTAACGTCTCCACCCCGCAGTGTTTGATATACCTCAATACCCGACCTATTTAAACTTTTTTCAGATTCTATTATATTTTTTCTATTACCGAATTTTCCTAATGTTATAACCGGCTTATGCTCCACAAACAATAGAAATCCATTCACATTGTGATTGATTCCTGAAAGCCTTTCGTGAATTGCAACCTGGAGCTTAAGAGAGGAGATGTAATCGATATCCTCCATGTATATCCATTCTAGCAACTTTTCTCGAAATCTTGTCATAAAGTACTATCTTATTGTGCTTTATATGTGAGTCATTTGCCCATGAAAAATAATTAAAATATAATCAAGTAACGGCAATAACCAAAATGAAAGCAAAATCCTTTAAAAAAACTAACCCCTTCGATCTGTACGATAAAATCGATAAAAACGAAATCAGTCCTGTTTACATCTTCTTTGGAAATCAAATATTCCTAATGGAAAAAGCGGTCGAACTATTAAAAAAACAAATTCTTAAAACTTCGGCCGAATTCAACTATTCTCTATTTTATGGTGACTCTGTTGAAGCCACTGAAATTATAGACAATGCAAAAACCTACCCCATGTTTAGTGAAAGAAGGCTTATCGTGGTCAAGAATGCAGAAAAATTCCCTGCAAACGAACTAAAGATATTATACAAATATCTTAGCTCTCCATTAAGTTCCACATGCTTGGTACTCTTATTCATGGATAACAAGAAGATCCAATTCCAAAATAATACAGATATTGTACTAGTCGAATTCACATCAGATATAAAGGGTACTACCTTAGCAATCCACAAAATCGCTAAAAATCTTGGACATCCTATTACCAAGGATGCTGCTTTGACGCTTATCTCGCTTGTTGGAGAGAACCTGCAGGAAATCAACAATGAAATTGAGAAACTTGTGATTTATATAGGTGACAAGAAAAACATAGAAGTATCGGATGTGGAAAAGTTGACAGAAAAAATTCATACAGAAGATATCTTTCAATTTCTAAATTCTGTTGCTAAAAAAGATAAAGCTAAAACACTTGAGTCCCTCCTGGAATTAGAATTATCTGACGAGGATCCTTTAACGATACTTAATCTCCTCAGTTGGCGATTTAGATTAATTTGGAAAGCCAAGGAACTTATGGATAAGAAGTTACCAAAAAACCAGATTTTGAAAGAGCTCAAAATTTCTTCAGGTGCTCTCTACCACGTACAAATGCAAGCAAAAATCTTCTCTTACCTAGATATAAAACGAATAGTTAAAGTACTTTACGAGAGTGATCTAAGTCTTAAAACGAGTTATATTCCCAAAAATCAGATTTTAACAAAACTCGCTTTGGATATGTGTAGCTAATAAAGAAGAGTGCTTATGTTATGATGAAGCTTGATCGATTTCCCTCGATAGGTGAGAAACCTTTCTTGAGAATCTAGATATGTTTCGGGAAGCGGTTCTTTTATGAACAATCCCCTTAGAAGCAGCCTTATCATAACCCGAGATTACAAGCTTTAAAGCCTCTTGTGACTTTGCCAGATCCTTAGATTGAAGGGCAGAGTTTATATTTCTGGAGAGGGTTTTCAGTCTTGAACGAAAATTCATGTTCCTAGCCCCCCTCTTTAAGTTTTGCCGATGTCTCTTAATTCCAGATTTTATCCTATTAGCCATACGAATTCGTACTCAAAGTTTAAAGTAAGATGATATTTTTCAGATATTACTGGTTTTGTCAAATTTGTATATTCTTTAATCAAACATAATTAAAAACTCTTCACTCAAATACTAAATTATGTTATATTCGGGACTCAAAACAGGAGGTTAAGCAATGAAATTCTTCCTCGATACGGCAAACCTGGATGAAATCACAGATAATTAGTCAATCTATATATTCTTATTTGTGTTTTATCGCTGCAACCAGAAATTCTTTGTTTCCATCCGCACCTAGTATAGGCGAGCTAATAACACCCATTACTTTATATCCAAATTCATCTAAAAAGGAACTAATTTTTTCAACTACAGCTGTATGTTTTAAACCGTCCCTTACGATACCACCCTTTCCAACCTCTCCCTTTCCAACCTCGAACTGGGGCTTAATCAGCGCTATTATTACCCCACTGTTTTTAAGCATTTGATGAATGGCCGGGACGATCAATGTCAATGAAATAAACGAAACATCAAATGTTGAAATATCCACTAGTTCCCCTATCTCCTCCGGCCTTAAATACCTTGCGTTTACCCTTTCCAATAAAACGACTCTTGAATCCTGTCTCAGACTCCAATCCAATTGCCCGTAACCTACATCAACCGCGTATACCTTACGAGCACCAAACTGAAGTAGACAATCAGTAAACCCACCAGTAGAAGCTCCAATATCGAGCGCAATTTTTCCACCAACATCTATATTAAATTGATTAATGGCAGCTTCTAATTTTATTCCGCCTCTACTCACATATTCTTGATGATCATCCTTAACATCAATAATCGAATCCTCCTTGACAAATGCCCCTGCTTTATCAATGAGTAACCCATCAACATACACCACTCCAGACATTAGAAGAGATCGTGCCCTATTTCTATTTGATACTAACCCCTTTTCAACGAGCAATGAATCTATCCTTATTTTATTCTTAATATCTTCTTCCCCTTAAGTACAAGGCAATTTCACGAAGTGGACGAGAATTATCATCAAAATCTCTTAACGCCAAAACTGCTTCTTCTGTGAGTTTCCAAGCTATTTCCTTTGCCTTCTTGACACCGATTAAACCTGGGTAGGTCACTTTTTTCTTCTTGGCATCCACACCACTGCTTTTTCCAATTTCACCTCCACCTGCGACATCCAACACATCATCTATAATTTGAAAAGCAAGTCCGAGCGACCTCGAATATAATCTAAGTCTAGATAATTCATCATCATTGCCCCCACCAATTTTCCCCCCTGTTATAACAGATGCTTCAATCAAAGCCCCTGTCTTTAATGTATGAACCTCCTCACTGCTCTCCAGACTCACGTCTTCACTACCCTCTAAATATAGGTCGATCGCTTGACCCCTTACCATCCCCTTAGAACCCGCTGCCTTTGAAATATCCCCAATGACATCTACGATTAAAGAGGGAGTTAATCCATTGGCAATTCCCTCTTCAACAATAAGATAAAAAGCATCTGTGAGTAAAGCATCTCCTGCCAGGATCGCCAATGCCTCTCCATATACACTATGATTAGTTGGCTTTCCACGCCTAAATAAGTCATCATCCATGGAAGGCAGATCATCGTGAATCAGAGAATACGTATGTATCATTTCGATTGCACAAGCTACTGGTAGAGCCTTTTCTATAGTTCCACCAACCACTTCTGCAGCGGCGATACACAGAATTGGTCTGAGTCTTTTTCCACCCGCTAAGACGCTATATCGCATTGATTCATGCAGGTTGGTTAATTCATTATCGGATTCAGGCAAGAAGTCCAATAACTTTTTGTCAACTATCTCTTTTCTACTCGAAATATAGTCGCTGATATTAAATTTCATTTATAAAGTATTTTAAATCTATATTTATAGCTTCTAATTTCACAGAATTCTAATAGGCTATACTACTATAATGATAAAATTAACAATATAATTTTAGCCTTACAAAGGAAAGGGCACAACAAATATCGACCCTCAACCTATTCAATTTAACTATGGTTGGTAATCAAATCGTCAATTGAATACAATCTTTTAATGCATCAGAATCAAAGCTTTCAAAAGAACCATTTATATCGAGAATAATAAGTTTATCCCCTTTCTCCACACTGAGATTACTCACGCAAATCAGTGGCGAATCCAGTTTCGGTTTAATTATTAGAATCGGAATGACATCCTCTGGCAAAGATAGGTCTTCAATTTGTTTGACATTTGTAGTATCCCCTATTTCACACTGTATGATCCTGAAATTTCCATGTGCTATTTTTGGATTAATCTCATACATACTCAAAGATTTCCCGAAAGCGATGTTCAAACCCAGCTTAGATACAGTTGCTTTATCAAGATCACCACGAAGTTTGTTTAAGACGGGAAAGGTATTCTTAATTCCAAAATCAACTTTGGCTAACCTACTTACAAGAATATTTACTTTATTACTGGTAGTAACCGCCAGAGTAGTATCGGCCTCGGTAACACCTATCTCTTCAAGTACGTCCAAATCAAGGCTGTTACCCTCAACTGCTTCAAATCCCTCCTGATTGGCTAAACGCACCAAGTATTCGTTCGAGTCTACAAAACCAACTTCCTTCCCATTCATTTTCAAAAGTTTTCCAACGAGTCGACCGAATGAGTTTGCACCAATTATGACAGCCTTTTGACTCTTTACCAGTACCCCAAGATATCTAGCCACCCAATTGGCCGTAACACCTTGTAAAAGAACGGAAATACCAATCGTTAAGAATACAAGTCCTTGAACTGCATCACCCCCCGGTAGTCCTCTATTATTAAGCTGAATAGCAAATATAGATGCTACAGAAGCAGCAACGATTCCCCTAGGACTAATGAAAGATAGAAAGGCCTTTTCTCTAAAATGAAGGTCAGAACCCATGGTTATAAGATAAATCTGCAGAGGACGTACTATCCAGATAAGTGCCAGTACAACAACTATTCCGCCCAAACCGAGCGATGTTATATGCCCCAGATCTACATTGGCGGCCAATAGGATGAATAGTAAGGAAATTACCAGTATAGATAGTTTTCCCTTAAACTTTCTGAGGGATTCTTCTCCAGGTATTTCCATGTTTCCAATTATGGCACCCGATGCGACTGCAGCCATCAGTCCGGATTCGGGAATTACAATCTCAGATAGTGCATATATACCAAGGGCAGAAGCCAATACGAAAAGGTCAACCAGATCCTCCATAAGAATCGATATCTTTTGTACGACTCTTCCAACCAGATAACCTCCAATCACTCCTATTAGAAAGCCAAGTCCCAATCTCACAAATACAAGTAAAACACTAATTAAAAAAGAATGTGATTCTTCCAAAATAAGCTCGAAAACAAATATAGCCACTATTGCACCAATCGGATCTATGAAGACACCTTCCAGCTCCAATATGTTTTTTAATCTCGATTCTACCTTAACTCTCCTTAAAAGTGGGTGTATGACGGTAGGTCCGGTTGCTATTACAAGAGAGCCAAATAGGAAGGCCAGTGACCACGGCATGTCCATTATTAATATTGCAAAAAAGGAACCCAAAACCATCGTTATGAGGGCACCATAACTGATGAGAGGTAATATTATCTTCCTGTGTTTCTTTATTTCGGATCTGTCTAGGTTCAGTCCAGCCTCGAAAAGAATTATCGCAACACAAAGCCTGATTATTATTTCAAAGCCCTCACCAAATACCTCAGGGTTTACAATGCCCAACAATTCAGGGCCGACCAAAATTCCGACGACAAAAAGGAGAACGATACTTGGTGTTCCTACCAGCACTGATAGGATCTGTGCTACAACACCCGCAATTACTGCTATAATCACCATCCAGAGCACAATTTTCCCCCTGCTAAGAAAAAGCTATGAAATTGAAATCCTTAAACTTGATCGTATCTTGTAAAACATTTAAGAAAATGCGTTAGATTATATCAAGAAGGAACAGTGATTAACAGTTTAAGTCTAAAACTTATCTATTTTCTAAAAAGAATTTTAGGATAACATTTCCTTAGTTTCGTAAAAAGTAATACAATTAATGAAATCAGAAATGCTGCTAAATTTTCATAAGCAAGTAATATGAAATTAAAAGGAAAGATAGCTCTCATAACAGGTGGTGGAACCGGAATTGGTAAGGCTACGGCATTTCTTTTTTCCAAAGAAGGTGCAAAAGTTACAATAGCTGGTAGGAGGGAACATAAGCTCCTAGAAACTCTGAATATAATTAATAAAAACGGTGGAGATGCACACTACGTAGTTGGTGATAAATCAATTGTAAGCGATACAAAAAGGATCGTTAAAGAGACTATCAACAAGCTCGGAGGAATAGATATACTCGTTAATAATGCAGGGGTATTTAAAAATATAAAGATAACAGATACCCCTGAACAAGAATATGACTATATTATGGACATCAATCTCAAAGGAACCTACTTTATGTGTAAGCACTCAATACCCATAATGACTGAACGTGGTGGTGGCTCGATTATAAACATAGGGAGTGCCCTGGGGATTAAGGGATTCAGAGCATCTTCAACCTCAGCCTACTCGGCTTCAAAGGCTGGAGTAATTATGCTTACTAAGACTCTAGCACTCGAGCTTGCACCCTACAAAATTAGAGTTAATTGTATTTGTCCAGGGGTTGTGGAAACCGAATTATTTGAAACACTCGGTATCTCAAAGGAAAAAATACCAGAGCGTATTAAAAAGTGGGATGCATTTCATCCAATTGGCAGGGTCGGAACACCAGATGAAGTTGCAAAAGGTATATTATTCTTAGCATCTGATGATTCAGCATGGACGACAGGATCGATATTTAATATGGATGGAGGTATCACAGCAGAATAGTTGAATGAGATTGAATTTAATGTATAACCCAATAAATCCAATAAGGCTTTATGATATTGCGCCCTTTAACATGATTAAAAATTTTATTCTGGTCTAGCAAGCGGGTGGTATTCAAAAGATTGGCATTTTTACGATCAATCTCTAGACATAATTAAAGAAGCATCTAATCCATTTTTTGCGTACGTAATCAATATCCAAAGTCATGGACCATTTAAGAATTATTCTGATTCTACTAAAGACGTTTTTAATTTTGAGAACACTGACTACTCAATATTGGAAATTGACTATCTTCTCAGTATACATGAAATTGCCCAAGCACTTGAACATTTTTTTAATAAATTAGATGAATTGGGTCTTTTGGATGACACGATATTAATAATATATGGGGATCATGTTGGACGAGTATTAGATAACACTGAATGTCTTGCTGAATGCATACCGCTTTTTATTTACCACAAAGATCTTTCACCTTGCATTGAAACCAAAATGGGTTCCCACCTTGATTAAGCACCCACAATACTTGACCCATTAGATATTTCTGAACCCAGTGGTTGGTTAGGAACCTCGTTATTTTATAATGGCAAAAAAACTGTTTTATTTAATGACTTAACGACTATTGAAGCTAATGAAAACGTTTTACAAAAGAGCTTAAAAAAAGAATATCAAATATATCTAGATTATTCTAACTCTATTGTTGAATAACATAAAAATCCTAATTTGATCAATCCTGATATTTTTTTTATATTTGATTAATATTTCTTCTTCGATGGAAGATTATATGGTTTTACTCATTGAAAATCTGGTAGCGGGGGCAGGATTTGAACCTGCGACCTCCGGGTTATGAGTGCGAATCAGGCAGTTTGCCTGTGTTTGTACAAATTGGTATAGGCTTGTATAACCACTTATTATTACAGCATAAATTCTACTTAATAAATGTATTGCTTTGTCTGGCTTGGTATGGAAAAGGAAACAAGATAGTTACCAAAGTGGTTACCAGGAAAAACCTAGTATGAAACAATCTAAGTGGTTTCCCCGTTTCTACTTTGAAACCGTACCAGTGAATTTGGCTACTTTTTTTCTAATTCTCTCTAGGAGGGTGCGGCCAGTGGAAGGGCTTATCTTAAGCCTTCTTGAGGCTTCGGCAGCACTGCGGCTACGCCGAAGTTGAGCGGCGAATCTCTTCTCAAGTTTTGACAAACCGCTCGCCTTTAACAGCTTGGAAATGTCTTTTCCCTGCTCATCTTCCATGTCCAGAGGTTCTTTGAGCCCCTGGCCGACATCTCGCGACGGGGGGGGCGGCCGCCAGTAGTGGTCACCGAGCAGGTCCTTACAGATTTCATAACTGACTTTCTTGCGAAGAGCGCGTTTCAAGATTGTATTATCCCTGTCTAAATCCCCAGAAACCTTTGTTTCAAACCCCCTACTCAGGACGAGCGACAGCGAGCCACGAGCAGCCTTTACCAACTCGAATTCCGGGGGGGTGCCATGGGCCTCTGCCCGCCTCTGAAGTTCCTTTAAAATATCCTCTTTTAGAGCATTCCACCGCTTGCGAGGAAACGGATAAAGTAAAAGTTCATTAACGAGGTCGGGGTAGCCGTAGCTGTAAACCCAAAGTTCTTCAGGGACGGAAATTTTTTCCTTTTTCGACTTTTTTGTAGACGCTTTTCGGAATTCCATTGCATTAGGGTAGGTATGCATCAATTTACCCCAATTGAGAGGAGATCACAACATGAAGGAATTTGCTAAGCTCGAAACCTTATCCGCGATGTTCGATGTCCCATTATGGACTTTGCGCCGATGGGCTTCCGAAAGGCGGTTTCCAGGAATAATTAAACTGGGTCGTGCCGTGCGCGTTGACCTGGCAGTTTTTCGCGAGTGGATTCAGGCGCATAGGGTGGATAAAGGGCGCAGTGGCGAGGGGGGCTAGACATGGGTGAAAAGAAAGCCGCTTGTGCAACTAAAAATGGCTACCCGACTATAGGCTTACCTAAGGGGGGATCTCAGTGAATAAAAACAGTCAAGCCAAAAACTTAAATTCACCTGAAGCTGAATCAATTGCATATCGGTTCGCCCAAGTATTTGCGGGAAGAAAGGATGCTCGTGGAACTTTAGAAGGTGGCTGTGTGAGAGAACCGTTAACAATAGAACACTACATAAATCATCTAAATGGAAGGCAATCGCTAGGATGCTACTCTTTGCTTGATAATGGTACCTGTTGCTGGGCTGTAGTTGACTTCGATTTTAAATCGAATCCTAATCGTGAGGAATTGGCAGAAGAAGAATCGTGTAGATATGCTGAACGATTATTTAAACTGGGATTGAAATTCTACTTTTTTGAAAGAAGCAGATCAGGATTGATTCATCTATGGATGTTTTTCTGTGCGCCAGTTAAAGCAAGAAAAATTCGAAAAGTACTAAAATTTATTGCACGAGAATTGAACCTAAAAATCGCAAATGGAATAGTTGAAATCTTCCCAAAACAGGATGAGCTCTCAAATGGGCAGGTGGGTAACTATATCCATCTTCCCTACAACGCCGCCCTTACCAATGGTGGTCAACTTCCGGATAGACGAGTGATGCTAGACCCGCACACTTTTAAACCAATCCCACTTGAACTTTTCCTTGATCAAGTAACGAACTCATTCATTTCACCCGAGGAACTTGACGAAGTTCATGACGCTTTGCAAAACGGAAAGTTTCAAATGGAAGAAGAAGGAAAAACAGCATTGGAATTGAAAAGAGAAATTATGATAAAAGTTGTGATGCCATATTGGAATGAAGGACAGCGGCAAGAGCTTTCAATGTACCTAGCAGGTTTTCTGGCAAAGTCAGGTGCTTCTTGGGAGTTTACAGATAAAGTGATCAATGAAATAGCCAATAAATGCAAAGACAACGAAACACCACAACGTACTGCAGCAATTAAAGCCACCTTCGAAAAAGCTGGGCATGCTGAAGAAATAAAAGGCTACGAAGGCTTGAGAGAAATACTATCGACAAAGGATATGGAACTCATCAATAGACTGTTTGCAAGAAAGAAAATAGAAGTTAATTGGCCATCACCCCTGCCAAGTGAAGCATTTCATGGACTTGCTGGAGGTATTGTTAAAAAAATAGCCCCTGAAAGTGAGGCTGATCCTGCTGCTTTACTTATTACTTTTCTGACAGCCTTTGGGAATATAGTAGGTGAAAGACCTTTCTTCAAAGTAGGTGCGGACAATCATAAAATGAGATTTTTTGTAGTTCTGGTCGGACGGACTAGCAAAGCTAGAAAAGGAATGAGTGTGGGATATATAAGAAACATATTTGAGTTTGTTGATCCTGAGTTTACTAAAAGGATACAAAGTGGTTTATCTTCCGGTGAAGGGTTAATCTGGGCTGTCCGAGACGAAATAAGAAAAAAGCAACCAATAAAAGAAAAAGGAAGGATTGTAGAGTATGAGGATGTGATCGTAGACGATGGTATTGAAGATAAAAGAATATTGGTGATAGAAGATGAGTTCGCATCAACTCTAAGAGTACTTGGGCGTGAAGGTAACATATTATCCGCTGTAATTCGAAGAGCTTGGGATACAGGAGATTTACAAACATTAACTAAAAATAGTAAAGCTAAAGCAAGTGGTGCCCACATTTCAATCATTGGGCACATTACTAGGGGTGAATTAATCAAATATCTTACAGATACCGAGGCTGCGAATGGATTCGGTAATAGGTTCTTATGGTTATGTGTTAAGCGTTCGAAAGTACTGCCATTCGGTGGTGATATTGAAAGACTATCTCTCGAACCTCTTATAGACGAATTAAAGGAGTCGGTAGAATTTGCCGAATATACAGGAGAGATTACGTGGGCTGAGGAAACTCAACCTTTATGGGAACAAATATATCCCGATTTATCTGAAGGTAAACCCGGCCTTTTGGGTGCAATGACAGCACGAGCCGAGGCTTATGTTACTAGATTGGCCTGTATCTACGCTTTGCTTGACAAGACTGATGAGATAACACCAGAGCACCTAAAGGCAGCACTTGCCATATGGGACTACGCGGAAAGTTCAGTCAAATACATATTCCAGGATGCTACGGGAGATACACTAGCTAATGAAATTCTATCAGCACTTTCCATCCATCCTGAAGGCATGACTAGAACAGAAATTAACAATTGTTTTAATCGTCATAAGAGTTCTCAGGAAATAAATACCTCACTTGAGTTACTAGATTCCTTGGGACTGGTGAGAATGAAATCAATACCGACTGAGGGGAGGACTAAGGAAGTATGGATTTTGAATCAATAAATAGATGCGAAATAAGCGAAAAAAGTAGGAAGATCGTACTTAATTCGCTTAATTCGCTTAATTCGCAGGGACTATTAGAAAATATGAGCTACTTAGAGAAGCTAAAGGAATTTATAAGTACACAAACTATTATAGAAAAGAATGAAGATCGTAACAGGCATTCAAATGTTAAAAGCATAAAAGAAAATACTTTCAACGATGAGGAGTTAGAAATACTTTCAAAGTTAGGAGTAAACAAACAGGTAAGAAAAAAAATTGAAATCATTAAGGAGATATTTGGAGCAAATGCTAGAGTCAATAAAGCATATAAAATCAATTTTAACAATAGTAGAAACCCAATCGAGAAATTAACAATAGAGA
>JALLOG010000617.1 GCA_027717645.1 Desulfobacterota bacterium AH_259_B03_O07 | reverse complement strand
AATAAATGCTCCTTTACGTCAACAAGAAACTACTTATTAAATTTAAATATATTACATAGAAAAAAGCAAGGCCGTCAATTTTCCAGTAAAGGCTTGGGACTTTGCACCTTTCTCGTCGCCAATGACGACGAGTGTACCCGTAAATTTCTCATGCGCTCTGGGATCCGAATACAGTTCAAACAAAGCTTCTAATAAGGCTGGTAAAACCACCGTTTGCCGAATAATATTTCTCATTACCACAATCGTTAGGATTCGATGCGTTGCGAAGCGGTTCCTAATAAGAG
>JALLOG010000616.1 GCA_027717645.1 Desulfobacterota bacterium AH_259_B03_O07 | reverse complement strand
TTTTCATAGTATCACCCATCCCTTTCTATATTTTTAACATTGGAAACCGGACAATAAAACAATAAATATTATAAACATAAATCTATATTAAATAAAAGACAAGGGGCAAGGGGGAAAAGAGATTGGAGATTGGGGAATAGAATAAGGAGATTCATGGAGATTAGGAGATTGGGAAAAGGGGAAGACGGTAGATGGGAGACGGGAGAAGGGGATAAAGATGGGAAAATGGAAGAAGGAAGAGGGGGATTAAAGATGGGGAAATGTTTTATCCGCATAATCCATATC
>JALLOG010000615.1 GCA_027717645.1 Desulfobacterota bacterium AH_259_B03_O07 | reverse complement strand
CTACTATCTGGTGTGTTTGTATTTATTGGAATTTACTACATAAAACGATCAAGGCTTTTAGCTTACAAAATGTTTGAACGCTCAATTCTAGTATCTATATTCCTAACCCAAGTTTTCATGTTTTATAAAGAGCAATTCGCAGCCCTAACAGGACTCGCAGCTAACATTTTAATTCTTGTTGCACTACGTTTTATGATCGAAAGGGAAGAATCCGAAAATATATCAAAACAAGTAGCTTAGAATCCATTCCTTATCGTTACTACAAATTTTATAAGAAACCTAAATAT
>JALLOG010000614.1 GCA_027717645.1 Desulfobacterota bacterium AH_259_B03_O07 | reverse complement strand
CTATAATTGTTCTTGGCGTATTCAATATACCTATCTAATACCTTAGTAAACTGAACAGGCTTTTTTTAGACTTTATGTTGTATTTTCCCAAAATAATTTCACTAACTATTACTTTGTGAATCTTCTCAGCTTCGGTTCTTGTTAATTTATCAATATCTCCTATAGATTTTCCTTTCCTTTGTCCATCAACATAGTGATCTGAGTACCAACGGTTACCTTTTATAAACACAGCCATAATTTTTACCTCCGTTTTTTTTCTGGCAATAAAGGCTCTTTAATATCATAGCCT
>JALLOG010000613.1 GCA_027717645.1 Desulfobacterota bacterium AH_259_B03_O07 | reverse complement strand
GGGGAATGACGCCGTGGAACTTCGTGGTCATGGTGTTGTCCTTCGTGTTGTTCGTGGATGTCGTGTCGTTGATGGGTGTCATGCCGTCGCCATGACGTCATGAATGGAGGTGATCATGGCCAACCGCCGCTCGACGGTCGCATCAGCGGGGGTCTGGATCTTGATGCCTTGGTAGGCCTGAAGGCCTCGGGCCGCATCCAGGAAGGAGCCGACGAGATCCGTAGTCAGGAGGCTGGTGGGTTCGTCGTTTCGTAGCGGAAGGTGAGCGTCTCCCCAGGCTGGGCCATAT
>JALLOG010000612.1 GCA_027717645.1 Desulfobacterota bacterium AH_259_B03_O07 | reverse complement strand
GACCTACAGCGCGTTTTATATTTGGTATCAAAAAAGGGACTATGATCTAATTTTAACGCGAAATATAGTTTTCACTTACCTCTCCACCGTATTCTTTAAAATACCTACAATATATGATGCTCATCATCCGCTTGTAAACGGGGTTGCTAAGCTTGCATTCAATAAATTTAAGAATTCAAGATGTCTGATAAGATTTTCTACAAACTCACGGAGTTTGGCTAATATGTACACCAGATTGGGTCTTCCTGAAGAAAAGTTAATTGTAGCTCACAATGGCGTAGATTTAGAA
>JALLOG010000611.1 GCA_027717645.1 Desulfobacterota bacterium AH_259_B03_O07 | reverse complement strand
ACATAATCTAGCAATTGGGAAACAGATTTTGCTACTGCTTCGACCCCCGTTTCTTTAGAAATTCTTTCTAATGGATTAACCTTTGTAATTACTTTATCTCCACAAAGAAACTATTATTTTTTAGCTAGTATCAATATATCTCCACCCAGAGAATTTAAAACTGGTAATTCTCCTACCTTTTTATCAATATACGACAATATTTTTGCAATTGATATAATGATTTTGTTAGTCGTATATTGCTGGATTACGGTAGGAATTAAGCCAGCAAAAATTAAAATGCCTCTTTTTT
>JALLOG010000610.1 GCA_027717645.1 Desulfobacterota bacterium AH_259_B03_O07 | reverse complement strand
CACCAACAGATATTCCTCCACCTATATCTCTATAGTTAATACCCACTAGTTCCATCTGAATCCAGGGGTTAAGCTTCACAACGATTGTGTATCTTATCCCCTTTTGCTCAAGATAATCCATAAAATCAGAATCATAAAATCCGCTGTCTGCTCGAAGGTAAATCTCTCTAATATCATCTGGAATCATCTTCAAACACTCGGAAATAAACCTTTTTACACCACGAGAAGTATGAGATTTCCCTGTTCGGAAGATCCCATGAAGAAAATCCCTTGTCTCCCCAATAAAGCAA
>JALLOG010000609.1 GCA_027717645.1 Desulfobacterota bacterium AH_259_B03_O07 | reverse complement strand
TAAGAAACAACCATCCCTGGTGTTTCTTTTGTGAGTGTGAGAGTTTGTTGGATGAACCCAGGGGTCAAGAAACGAACGGAGGGAGGAGCTCTAATAAAAAGAAAGTATCCTAGGAGATTGCAGGAGCGCTGAATAGGGTGGATGTGTTGGACTAGCAGGGTTAGGTGTAGGAGTTGGGGGAGGAGGGATAGCAAAGAATCCCGGACTAAGTCACAAATAACAACTCACCTATGGTAAACAGGTTGGAGTTACAAAGAAATCGGCCAATCAGGTGCTGGATGACCTTAGGAA
>JALLOG010000060.1 GCA_027717645.1 Desulfobacterota bacterium AH_259_B03_O07 | reverse complement strand
GAATACTGTCACTTGCGCAATCGGTGAGACAAAGGATATTTCAATTCCATTCACTGGGCGGCTTCCTAGCGGTTCTGTGACAATAACGCTTCAAGAAACGACTAATCTGAAAAGACCCACTTTTACTTACTATGCAATTTGCGCTGGACCTGATTGGTTTACCGACATAGCAGAGTTGTCTATATCAATACCCTTTCCGCCTGAACCTGAACCAGTGATAGATGTGACTCCACCCGAGTTTACATTAGGACCAACACTTAACATCGTCAGAATCGGAAGATCAAATGAGTACAGGGCATCAGTTAAATGGGATACTAATGAACAGGTATCAGGCACCGCTACAATTGGAAGATCTCCTGACGCTATAGATAATTATAACCAAGATTATCAGCTAAATATGGAGTGGACTAATACCGCTAAAATAATTTTAGGTTCTGGTGAAATAGCTTATTATACAACCTCTCTTGTAGATGAAGCTGGTAATGCTTTGGAGCACTCCTTTGAATTTGCTGCTCCAAGATCTGATGACATATTTATTCTTGGGCAAGATTCATATAAAGAGACAAATCTCGGAAATACAAATGTGCTTGAATTAATGAACTTAAAATTTCAAGCGGATAAAGAAATAGAAATTAATAAGCTTACTTATAATTTCAAAAATAACCTTTTATTTAATGATTACGAGCAGGATCTTGTTCTATGTTTCATAAATGGTGTGTCAGGAACATGGTGCGATTACGTCAATAATCCAACATGGAAGCGTCATTTTTCTGCTACTGAAAAGATCGGTGGAGATGTAGTGATAGATTTAAGCAATAATCCGATTAAGATTTTTGCAGAGAATTTGACGCAAGGTACTCCAAACGGTGTTTATATATCATTGTATCTTTTGGGTCTTCAAAAGATTGATCAACCTCCACAGGATTTGGAAGTAACATTAGCTTCAATAGAATACTTTGACCGAACACAAATTCTCTCTGGCCAGACCTATCCTTCTTTGCCCCTCCCTCCTATAAAGTTTGTAAAATATTAATTCATGGAAGATGGATAGAAATTTTAGAGTACGCGTAGCTCTCGGACGGTTTAAGTAACATAATACAGTATGCTAATCTTTTGATACTTTTTTATTACTAACCAGCTCTATTAAATCAATAACCACCTTTTTACCTTTATCAGGCATCTCCCGCAACGCTTTTATTATCTCCTCCTCTTTGCTGGTAATAGGGAAATTTTCCTGTACGTATTTTTCTCCCTTTCCACTGAGAAGCCACTCTTTCGTTACTCCAAAGACATGCTCGATGGCGAGAAGTACAGGCACCGAAGGAATTTTCTTCTTCGCTTCAATTTCTGATATATAGTTACCCGTTACTCCGATCTTTTCCGCAAATTCCTTTTGTGTGGCCCCGAGTTCCTTTCGAATCCGATGGATGCGTATACTGATATTTTTATACTTCATTTAGTAACTGAGTTACATTTTAGCTTGACAAAGTAACTGAGCGAAGTTATATTATTACTATCCGATATAAAAACGGAAAGTTCAGGAAGATTACTTTTGTATGAAAGAATCGTCAAGAGCAAACTCGCACTCAGAGGGATGACAATAAAAGATTTAGTCAACAATATCGGCGAAAGCTACAGCTCTGTGTATGAAGTAATACACGGTAAATGGGGAAAGAGAGGAAAGGTTGCGAGGCGGATCCGTAAGAAAGTATCCCGATATCTTGACATCCCCGAGCTTTTCAAGGGAGGTAAGAAGTGACCCGAGTTTATTTTAAAGCATTGGTTTCAATGCTTTTTGTTTTTATGTTTGTGCTTTCATGCGGAGGAGGATCAGGAGATTCTCGAGGTTCTCCGCCAAGTGGAGGACAACCGCCACCGACAGGAGGAAGTAAAGACTTCTTTGTTGCAACCTACCTTCAAGGGAATAACACTATCGATTATGAGCCGATATCAGTAACTACCCAAATAGGATTTAGCGAGGTTGTTATAAACTCGTTCGATTTCAGTGGGCAGATTTTCAAGATGTCTTTTATTCGGCCTGATGACGTGCCGGTTGAAATAATCCCAGGACTCTCCTCTGTAGATCCGATCGGAGGAGCGTTATTCACCATAGGAAGCGACTCGTTTGTATATGAGAGCGGCTCGTTTTTGATAACCACGATGACCAATGACCGGGTTGCTGGAGAGCTTGATTTCTTCGCAAGAAGCCAAATTGATGACTCCGTAGTGCAAGTAATAGGAGCTTTTGATCTGCCTAACGGAATACTAACGCTTCTACGAGAGGAGGGGGATAACACTCTATGATGTACCTTACTATTATCTTTATTCCACCCCTTTATTTTCTCATTCGCCAAAATGGGGCGGGTTTATTCTCAACTCCATCCTTTACGTCCTTGCATGGATAGGTTTCTTGACCGTGATCTTCTTCTGGATCGGCATACCATTTTGGATTTTAGCTGTGGGTCATGCAGGATGGCATCTCAGGCAAGAACTGATGGAGAAGCATGCTGATCTGGTTGCTTCAAAAATGGCAGAGAAGATGAAGGAAGGCAGAATAAAAAACAACAAAGGAGGCAGCTAATAATGAGAAGCATTATCTTGATCATTACGGGTGTAGTACTTGCCGTTATTGGTGTATTTACGTATGGCGACCTGTGGCTAGCGGCGAAAGTATTTCTTAACGCATCCTTCTTAGGCAATAATATAGGAGAGGCTGTAGCTGACACTCAAAGAATAGGAGTCATGGCCTTGGTAGGCTCAGGAGCTCTTATTATCGGTTTAATTCTCGCGATAATAGGTGTCCGCGATTATACAGCTCAAAGGCAAGAGCAAATAAAGGAGGATTAGGATAATGAAAATATTGTTGCTTTCTATTGTATGTCTCGCGATAACTTTTGGAGGAGCGTCTTGTAAGGGAAAAGGCGTTTTCAGCTCAGACTCAAAAATAACAGCACTTGAATTTGTAAATGCGCTTCAGATACAAAACTTCGCGATTATCTGGACCAGGTACCTTCCTTATCAAAAACAGGTAGAAACAATCCGAAATGAGAACGCAAAACCTTATTGGCAAAGTGCGGAGCAGAAAGCGTATTCAAAGGAGAGGAAGCAACAGTATCCCAAGGGCGGATGGGCTCGCTGGAGCTCACTCTTAAAGGACGGTTCCTTCAAAGTGATTGATGAGCGGTCCCTTGGATCTGATACAAAGGCATCTGTTGTATTTGTAGAAGTTGCCTACCCGAATCGGGAAACATCTCCTCTTGTAAAAGACGTGCTTTTGGAGAAATTAGTGTTGCGCATGACCGTAGGAGAGAACGGATCTGCGGTAGTTTCTATTGATCGGGCACACAGCTCAGATGTACCGTGGTCGAATAACGAAGCAACGCGAATTGAGCTTGCCAGAAGATATTACAAAGCAGGCAAAAACCTCAGCGCCCTCAGGGCACTCCCGTCTCCCACTACGCGTGAAGGCAAAACTCTTCGGGGAAATATTCTATATTCCTACTATGCCCGTGAAGCACTTATTGTTGATAATAAAAATGCTGTGGCGGGTATAAAAGAAGCCTTACGGATCAATCCAAAGGTGAGACCGAAATTATACGGGTACGGTCTTTCTCTACTCAACCAGTATGAAACGAGTAATGAGTGGTGGGTGAAAGAGAAGGTATTTCCGTTATTGAATAGATTGGTTGTTTTCTTCCCAAACGATACTTTTATTCGCGGGAAAATGGTGCAGCATGCTTTAATTTCCTCCGAATATGCTCTTTGCAGGGGATATCATCCGAATGAGAAAAAAGTTTATGGGAGTAACGTAAGCAAAGGTATTGACGTAGCAAAGAAATGGGGCAGCAATTCCATGTTTACACAAAATGTCATCAATCAGTTGCTTTCTACGTATAGCAACGCTCGTACCCGCGACGAATACAGAAAAAAATGCGACCCGATGTATCATCGCGGACCTTTACACGCTGAGTTAAAACAAAAAGCGCCGGAACAGTTTGCGATAAATGAATGAAAGAAATGCGCTATACACGTGCCGCACATAAACCAATCAAAGGAGGTTTTTGCAGATGAATCAAAGGATTTTTGTCCCGAGGGCAATGATCTTTCCTTTACTGTTATTTACACTAATACTCTTTTTTACGCTCCAATCGCGAGGGAAAGAAGCCGAGCTTATTATTCCCCCTGATGAAGTGGTGAATTACTTAAACAACCTGAATGAGAGTTCCCGAGAGATCAAAACGTCCTCTGACTACAACCAGCACCAGGATCTTTCAAAAAACATAGCAAGAGACCTTGCGTGGTTCGGAGAGCATTGCGATTCCGCAGGGGAGATGAACTCAGACTGTATAGCAAAAGAAGCCGGGATTCTTCACGACATCCATTCATATGTGAATCTTTCACATGATTTTGTCGAAGAGATGATCTCTTCTCTCAACATGCCTGCCGATCTCAGGTATTCGCTTATGAAATCAGCGCGGCTACGGGTGAAGGATAGAAAACCGGCGAAAGATAACACGGTCTCTTCACTACAAAAAGTGTTTGGCGAAGAGAAAGGCTCCTACACGATTCGCGTCATTAGCGGAATTTCAGAGATCTTTGAGCCTCTCCCAGATCACGGCCCAAAGCTTGAGAAGGTACTTGTAGAGAGGTTTGTGGAGCTTGAAGCAAACTACGCGTTCCTTAAAGGAGTGCGGCGAAATGTAATCAATCTTGCCCAGCTTAAATACGCCGAGTTGAGCGTTAAAACAGTGGAGAATCGCCTCAACGCCCTGCTTGAGCCGCTCGCATTTCTCAAAGGATTATTTGCGCAAGAAGTAACCACGGCAGGGAACGAAAAAAAGCCTGCTGCAGTTTTAATTTTAGACCAATTGAAGAAGGAGCAATAACTATGAAAACCATAATTGTATTTGTGTGTGTTTTGTTTGCAATACCTGCATTTGCTTCCCCGCTTGATTACGGCAAGGAGGCAGAAATAGCAACAAAAGAGGCGTATGCATCGTATAGAAAGGGGGATCTGAAAACGCTTCAGTTTGCGCTTGAGCGCCTTACCGTAAGCTGCAACATGATTGCCCTTGAGGGAAGCTCACTTCCTTCTGAATGCGAAAGGTGGTTTTCCGTTCTCAAAGAAGGGTGCAGCGCTGTCTCGCAGAAGAATGCGCTTCGCGAGTGCGCGCAGAAGTTTTATCAAGGAAGAAACAAGCGTCCTCACGCATCAAGCCCGGTCCCTCAGAGGGAAGTTCGCGTCGTTGCCACAAGAGATAAAAGGGGAAACTTCTTCTCGATTCTTTCAAACACCTATAGGGATACGCTTATATCACTGGGCAGGACCTATAGCAGAAACACTTCCCTTAAGCCATCCCTTCTATCAAAAAAGATTCACGCAGAATGGGCAAAGTTTCTTAATGTATATAACTACTATACCGAGTCGGCGCTCGTGGCATTTTCAAGAGGAGACAGGCAAGGAGCGTATGATCTTCTTTCACAGCTCAAATACTATGTAGAAGAGAAAGGGGGGCGCTGGTCGTGATACGGCTTTTATCAAAAAGAGAGAATCTTCAATTCAGCATAACCGCTTTCCTTATTCTCTTATTAGCGATTCTTTCTCTTTTTGTGATGCAGACAGACATACCCACGATTCTCTGGGAGAGAACAGGCCCCCTAGTATTCCCTATGATATTTCTTGGAAGTATCTTTTTTGGGAATGTGGCCGAGGCGGTCTATCTGAAGTGCTTCAAAAAGGAGCTGAACCTGGATGATATAAGGAGGGTAGCGGGCGCAATTCTAAACGCAGGATCGCTTCTTGCGCACGCAGGATTTTTGGGCACGGTATGGGGCATCATGCTCTCGATGAGTGCTTTGGGGGAGAATGGGTCTGTGGATCCACCCAAGGTCCTCTCGGCGCTTGCGCTTGCGGTTACGACCACACTTGTAGGTTCTGGTATAGACCATGTGGGGAGGCTCTTTGTAATCTACGTTCTCGGGGAAAGCATTGATGCGGAAGATTAGAGGCACATCTACCTTAAAGACAGACATGCTTTTTCTCCTAATTGCGGTTTCGTATTTGATTCTTAGCGCAGCTTCTTTTGAGAACAAAGAGAATTCCTTGTCTACGTCAGGAAAGGAAGTTGATACGATTGAGCGGGTAAAAATTTTGGTTTCTTCTTCAGGCGTATTTGAACTTACAGAAGACGGTACACGGGGAGGAAAAGTGGATATACGAAAGCTCGTTCGCACAAAGAACGCTGCAGGCGTTGAGATACATCCCTCAAGTGATGCCATGTGGCGAGACGTTCAGATCGCCTACGTCTTTCTCTCCAGAGGCGGCATAGATGTAATCATAAAACCTTTTTAGCGGAGGCATATAAATGAAGTCTCTTTTTGGTTTACTTTGTGTAATTATTCTTCTCTATGGACTATCCTTGATCCTTTTTCCAAAAGAAAAGAGCCCTGAGGTATATGAAATAGAAAAAGACATTCCAGAGGCGTTCCTTGAGACTCTACCTGACAAAAACGAGCTGCTTTCCCCAGAGATCGAAGAAGGTGTGGTATCCAGAGAAGACGTGTTTCCGGAAGAAAACGAAATTAAAGAAGGGGAGGGTGGAATACTTTCTGGAGCAAAAGATTATCTCTTGTCTGCCATGAAGAACTATGAAGAAATCTTTAAATCTAATGAAAGTAGTCGAGGCAACGAATCGGGAAAACAAGATTATTATATGTCCGGAGACGAAGGGATCGTTGAGAAAAATAACGTCGTAGCTATCTCCATATACGAGGATATTCTCGGTCTTTCTGCTGTCAGAGAGGTATCGGATGAATAAAAAATTCACTCCTTACTTACTCGTACTGTTGATCGTCGTTACATTAACATTTCTAAACTGGTATATGCGAGAACACACAGCCGAATCTACTATTGTTTCAGAGCAGGATTGCGAATGTCATTGTCCATCGTTGGACGAACTCCTCAGAAAAGAGATGCCCGAGGCTTCAATTAAACTTGAAGCGCCTATTAAAGTAGAGGAGAAAAATATTGTTCTATCTTCTGAGAAGAACGGAATACAGGAAGACGAGAAGAAGGGAATACGGATTGTGCTACGTTACGATGATAAAGACACATTACTTCGGAAAGCAAAACTATACGGGCTTACGACTACTAAGCCGACATCGCAACTCCCTTACTACTTTACTCTTGAGAGAGGGCGGGAGAAGCTCTATTTCGCGGGCAGCGAAGCATTTAGGAGATTCCTACTTGATATAGGCGGCCGGGAAATTCTTAGCGAAGCCCAAAAGGAAGTAGTTGTGCGGCTTGTCTCAGGCTCAAAGTTTGAACTTATAGAATATCAGTAACCTAATTGGCAGAGCGTAGTTCAATATAACAAGGGGAATGATAAACAGTGAACGATAGAACAAATCCCACGTGGTTCGGGTTACTCCTTTTGGGAATCTTCCTTGCGGCAGGCATTGTTGTCGCAACTTTCGTTATTGCAAAAACCATTGAAAGAGTAAAGTTCCAAAATCAGAGGATTCAGGTGAAAGGTTTTGCTGAGCGTACCATTACATCGGATATTGCCGTATGGAAAGGACAGATAACCGTACGATCTCCCGAGCTGGTCTCAGCGTACAATAAGCTTCAAGCAGATGTGGAGAAGGTGCTTTCGTATCTCGGAGAGCAAGGAATCAAAAAGGAAGACGTCGGCGTGTCTTCTGTTTCAACCATTGTTCAATACAAGAAAACTGAGAAAGGTATGGCAACAAATATAATAGATGGGTATGTGCTTGGACAAACAGTAGAGCTTACTTCCTCAGACGTTTCGCTGATTGCCCAGATTGCCGCCGGATCCACGTCACTCATTAAGGAAGGTATTGAGTTTTCATCATACGCTCCGCAATACTTTTATACAAAACTTGATGATATGAAAATCGAGCTCCTTGGTGAAGCAACTAAAAACGCCCTTATGAGAGCGGGTGTACTTGCTAAAAATAGCGGGAGCGAAATTGGAACTCTTAAATACGCAAGCCAAGGGGTTTTTCAGATAACCCCTGTGTATTCAACACAGGTTTCCGATTACGGGGTATATAACACTACTACCATCGAGAAGAGCATTAAAGCAGTGGTAACGATTGAGTACTCGATTCGTTGAGCTTAGCGATAAGTATCTTTTAACCACGTAAGAAAATCGCCAAGAGACGTTATTTCTCGCGCTTTCTTTAGAATCTTTCCGGCGTCGTTCTTTGTTTTAGCGTAGGGAACTGCTCTCCGTAATTTTTGTATGTGTATCCCTCTTAAGTCTTTCGGAGGATATCCTAAATCATGCACCCATTTTTTATACGTATCTATTTTGAAATCTGCGGTCGATAGAGGAATTTCTAAATCACGAAGAAAAGAAGCCCAACTTTTTACATTATCTTCCCCTGACATAACCTCTTTTTTTAAATGAAACCAGCGATCCGCTTCCGCCCAGATTAGTTCATTCGCGTGCGCCTCTCTTTCCTCTTGAAGAAATTTTATCTCGCGGACGAGATTTTTTATTTTCTTTAAACGTGGTGAAGTCATATAAGTAGCCGTTTATCACCGACCGCCTGCGTTGTGCCGTTGCGGCAACGCAAAACGATCGGGGTCAACGGCCTTTGTTAATTATAAAAGAGCATGCTTTGTTGTGTAAAGTTTTATAAAATGTGCATAGCATAAAAAAGCCGCTCATCACCGCCCCCGAAAATCAGGGACGGGGTCAACGGCTATTGCTTTGCTTCGTTCACTTCGGCAAATACTTGCGTAAAATCCTCGTAATTTTGGTCATAATCTGCATTGAACATCTCAATCGCTGTTTCTTCCGCCTCTTTTCCATTTTCTGCTTTAACGGGATAAGTGAATGTTCCGCCGAATGTTACCTTTACGTTGTATTTTTGCATAGGCTAATTGTCATAATCTTTTATCTCGTAGTCATACCCCGCAGGAAGATTCTGAACATCCAGAACAACACCGCCTCGCACTTCAATCGTTATCGTTCGATCTTCACCATCCTCAGAATTAAAAATCTCGACAATCCTGTCCGCTTTCTCAGGGAAACACTCGAACAAAATATCTTTCCCGTTTGTCCCTTTCCAATAGACACCTACTAAATCTTTGCCATCAACAACTGATATAACTTTATCTCTTGTAAGTTTTTTCATAACCATTTTTTAATAATAAAACCGACCTTTATGAACGGTATTAGCCGCTCATTCCTGCCAGTTATTTCTAACTGACAGGGTCAACGGCTATTAGTTAACAATCTATACCTCTATCCCAAACTTTTCCGTCATTTGCTTTCGCAACTCCGATAAATTCCATTCCTTCTCCCTCGTACTTTAAGAGAAAATCTGTATTCGGATATAACAACGAGACTTTTTCAAGCCAAGCGAGGGGAGACGACCATGCGGTATCAAACGTATATTCAGCACCATCTCCCCATTCATCAATCAATTTTGCTCCTCGTGCGTTCCATTTCGTACCCCAGTTCTTCGTGTTCCAATCGTACCAATTGTCAGCACCGAACTTTTTGAAAAACTCTTTACTCATCTTTTTTGTTATCGGCAATGCAAGAGCGAATCCACTTTTTTTGCTTTCTTTCTTCTCTTTCTTAACAGCTTGTTCATACTCTTTCTCTTTCACTATCCATGCAGGGCTCCTTGTATTTTCCAGTTCTTTCGGCATAGGCACGAAGTTATTTAAGGATAATTCCGTATCTTTTCCTTTCGCTTTCTTTACAAAATCCTGCACGTCTTTCTCATCTCCTAGCACACGGAGCTTGTTATAACACCAGTTAGGCATATAGCGATTATTTGTTAATGATAATAGGATATTACGACCTTTAAGGGAGGGGATTATTGGCTTGTCAAAGTGCTTACCGTTCTACTGCCATTATAGCAAACCTCCTGACGCCGTCAAGAGTATATACCCAATACAACACGGCTTCCCCGACTTGTCAAATGCCCAGAGGAAACGCCACGTATAGCTTGATTTGTCAAGGGTCAAGAGCTTTGTAAGGGTTGGTATTATTTGGTTATTATCTTGCTCGAACTTTATTCCTATCTAGACAAAAGTGAGCGTGTTTTTTATAGTGAGGTTATATAGGGGGTAATAAAAACATCGCAATTGGATCATCACATTATGTTTGATACTAACGATTTGCACGAAAGGTTTAATCAGATAGAAAAATCTCTCAAGGCATTAGAAAAGCTCTGTAGACCTTTAGCTATAATGAATATCTTTAGTAAAGAGGGTTACACATCTGATGGCCCCCAACTTTCTTATTTATTGATAGAAAAACAGGACGCTGAGGAGAAGAGTCTGAAAAATCTCCAGCGAGTTGATTCCTAGGAACGAGAAGAGCTAACAGAGTTCGCAAAGAAAAATCCAAAGGAAGATTTTACTCCGAGTGAAGATCTAAAACGATGCATATTTGATGCGACTAAAGCAATTACCGAAAACGGGCTATTAAATAAGAACACCGAACGAATGAAAGATTTGCTGGTTGACGTTTATACGGGAAGGAAGTCTATTCAAAAGGTTCGTGATGAATACAAACAAAAGAGTGAGCAAGTAGGTATCGTTTGGGGTATCAAAGAAGACGATCCGAGAATAAAAAAAGAGTACGAAGAATTCTATAACTTCAGTAGGGGAAAGTGGCATAAAGACGAATGGAGAAAAAGGCTTTAATTTTTAAATGAACAAGCACGCATAGAGGATCTTGTCGAGTAAATGTTAGTTACAACCTATTTATCCACGACACGATCGTTATTTTAATCTTCACGGTATTGGCAATTTTATTCATCCTTTCGTTTAGATTGGTTACTTCATGGATAACAATTTATCGTTTAGGCTTCGGATCGGAAACGCCAGAACATTTTCTGAAACATCCTAATATTTATGCTTCCTCTCCATTTATATTAGTCTTCATAGCCGTTGTTTCGTTGGTATTTACTTCGATCATTCTTTTTATAGCTGGTCTTATCTTCTTATTTGTGCTGTTGTTCATAGCTTCGATTACAGGAAAAACTTCTGGGGTAAAAAAAATCGGCAAGTACTTAAAGAATTGCTGGAGGATGATCCCGATCTTACCAAAGAAAGGCGCGCAGCAATCACACAGCAATTAAGCAAATCTAACGAAGATCTTTTAAAAGAAATCCCGTTATCTAATTAAGAATCATTTTATGAAAACACAGCTCTCTCAAAATATAATTCTCTTTTGAAAGGTTCTTCGGAATGACTAAATCTTCTCTTCCCGCATTTTCAACAAAACATTCCCGGAGCGCCTCAAATGATTCTTTATCGTCCTCTGAGAAATAGTATGAATGGATATAGATATACTGTGCTATCTCATTATAAAGCAACAACTCATCTTTCTCCTCTCCTTGAGGGAAAAGTATCTGATCTGCCGGGGGTCTCTTTTGAAGAACATTGGTAGGTGTCCGAAATGTCGTACAGCCGAAAAGAAAGCTTAGAACTACAATTACTGCCAATAGACGACTAAAAGCCATTCGATTTACCCCCTCGCATAAGATATTCAATTACTTTCTCTAATGCTTCTTCTGACTTAACTGCAAGATGAGGAATAATTCCAACTTTATCAGGACTCGTTCCGTCAGAAAAAAATAGTTTCCCTGTTGTTAATGTAAGAACACCTTGATACTTCCTTCGCTGAAGAGAAAAAATAACTGGCGCCTGCACTGTTCCTTTACCGAACGTTTGTTCTCCTACAATAATTGCACCATTCCGTTTAAGAATTCCTGCAACTATTTCTGCTGACGAAGCGGTATTTCTATCCACAAGAACATAGATGAAAAAATTAGAGAATGCGCCGTCCTTTTCTACATAAAAATATTCAAAACGTCCTCTCGCATGTTCTCTTACAAAATACGGAGTAGTACGTCGGAGCATCACAAGCTCTAAAAATGCTTGCAAATCATAAAGGCTCCCGCCGGAATTCCCTCGTAGATCTAATATCACTATCCGTATCTGCTTATCTTTAAATTTTTGAAATACCTCAGGCATATCGCTAAGACCAAACGCATTGATATCCCACCAGTTGATATACCCTATTGTAGGAATACTCTCATCCTTTTCATGTTTCCACCCGCGATACGGCATTTCTATTTTTTGCCTTTCTTTTACCGGCTCATCCAATCGTTTCTCAACTTCTTTTGTAAGTACTCGCGAATACCCTATCTTTCTATCTTCAGAAAGACATCTTTGTAGTATCTGATTCACCATCTCCACACTTTCACTATTTTCTCTCTCATCAATTGGTATATGTATGCGAACACATGCTACAAAACGTTCCCACCGCGCCTGCTGTGACGCATAATACGAATTCTCTTTTACGACATATGCAATCTCGTAGTATGTTTCGGGTAAATCAGAAAGTGGATCATTTTTCTTTAATAGGATGCTTTCCGAATGGATAAATGCATGCGCGTTTGAAAGAAAAACAAACGATACGAAGAACACAATAACTAACCAAATCTTCTTATATATCAGAAACCTCCATAAATATTTTATTTTCAATATCCTTTTTATTTTAAAAGAAATCCCGTTATCTAATTAAGAATCATTTTATGAAAACACTTATATACTCGATCTTCACTAAATATATTAAGATATACTGTGTGGTTTTTAATATTTAATAAAAGCATAATTATATAAAGAAATTCAGTAGGATTTCTTTATATAATTATTTCACAATAGTGTAATGGATTATGAGGATAAGCCTGCTTAGATAATACTTAGAGGCGAAGGTTTACTAGACTATGAGTCTATGAGATGCGTTTAAGCGTTCTGTTCTGTAAAATGGTGTAAGTGTCTGTAATGACTACAATAATTCGGACTGTTCCGAATATTTATAATAAGGTATATAAACATATAAATTACAGGACGGAACAATCGGAACGATTAATGGTAACGGGCAAGAACAAGCGGAACAGTTAGAGCAAAGCGCCAATCTCTCCGGCCAAGCAAAAACTTACTTTGGATATCTGTTCACTAGATAATGAATTTGTGACTAACTCTTTGGTTTGATCCAGCACGTTAGATTCAATAAATAATGCGATAACTTTGTGGTAACCTCCGTCAAGGGCGTTTCCTATAGTTTTAGCTACGTGATCAGGCCGTGTGCTGACAGAGATCTCAACCGCAGTTTTTATCCCGTCCTTTGTAAGTCCTACATCAACGTGTCTTCCGTTTTCATAACCCTCTTCAATAACTGATTCATAGCCTTTCTTTTCTGCGCGCTCTGAAACAATTCTTTGGAGATGCCGGTGCAGCGGCCCTGCTTTCCCAGGATTAGGAGGAAGGCCGAGTGCATGATACCCCTTTTTGGTTAGGGAGAGTATTTTAGATTCGCGCTTTGCTTTTCCAAGATGTATGTTCATTTCATTAATCAGCTCCATAGTAACGAGCTCGCCTTTTAATTTAGTACCTTTACCCTTCCCAAATCCAATCTCTGTATATAAATGCCTCACAGGGAGAAGTTCTTCGCTATTCGCTAAAAACTCCAAGAATTTCCTCTGATCCGGCGTGATTTCAATTTTTGTATCTTTAGGAACATCCTTTTCAGTGTATTCAAAACCTTTGCCGCTAAAATCCTCTGTACTAAGAAGTTCTTCTTTGTCCTTTTCCTCTAAAGCCGCTCGTTCGGGAGTAACCATAACATCCTTTGATTCACGCTCAACACTCGTATCTACCCCTGTCCCGTAACGCTCCTGGGTTTGCCTGATAAGCTCTTGTTTTACTTGTTCTGCCTCTTCTTTCGGACGTTTCTTTTCCCAGAACGCTTCGAGCTCAAAATCGTTCTCAGAGCTGCCTACTTTTACTATAGCTTTGCCTCTCCCTAACTTTTTGAAGTCGTCTGCCGTATAATGAGAAAATTCTTTTGCAATGGTTGCCGCATCAGCTCCCTCCATTTGATACCCCACTCGTATATTCGGACCTTGCATAATCGCCTTTGCAAGAATCTCATCGCTCTCAAAAAGCTGGGATACAAATTGATGGCTAAGCACAAGCCCCAATCCGAACTTACGCATACCTGTAAGGATTTCTTGCAATGATTTACACAAAAAATGGTGGCATTCGTCTATGTAGAGGTAAAAGGGCTTTCGCTCTTCTTCGGGAATATCTTCTCGGCTCATTGCGGCCGAGATCATTTTTGAGGCAATAAGGCTTCCGATCATATAGGCTTCTATAGCTCCCATCGAGGAAACCTTCACTAAAAGAATTTTCCCTTCGTCCATAATTCTTCGAAAGCTGATTGAGCTCTTTGTATGAGAAAGGACGCGCCTGAGGTCCTCTCTTCTGACAAGCGGGTCGATTCTGCGCTGTGCGGTAATAGGAGCATCTCTCCGAAATCCCTCCTTAAAGTGCTCCCAAAACTCCCTCACATGTTCATCGTGGACTCCTTTGATATAATCATTTCTGAACTTCTCTTTAAGTAAAAAATCATGCAGGGTGCCTATGTGCCCCCCTTCCTCGTGTTTCAGAATTGCAAGCACGCCCTGCGAAAGAACTTGTTCCATCTGGGGACCCCAGGAGGTCGATGCGCCTGTCGGGTTAATCCGTTGAAATATCGAGAGAAGGTCATCGGCAATAGCGGAAGGGTTCTCCCCCGGTGCAACTTCAAAGATGTTGATTCGTATAGGAGATACAACGGGATCAAAATAAATTACCCGATCTCGGTGCTCGGGGGGAATTTTGGGTAGAATAAGATCATCAATCAAATCGCCGTGCGGCTCAATCAGGCAAATGCCCGTGCCTTGCTTTATGTCTTCCAGAATTAAATTTTCTATAAGCGTTGATTTTCCCCAGCCACTCTTGCCGATAAGATGGGTATGTCGCAACCGCTCATCATGGGGGAGCGTGACGCGTATTGTTTTCCCGCGATAGTACGCCTCTCCCAGGGCAATTCTGCCGGAACCCTCTTTGGTAACAACTGCGGGGGGAAAGTGCCTGCCTTTTGCTTCCTCGATCGGATAGCCTTTCTTGAGTATGTCTTTTGTCGGAAAATGGACAAGACCTGTAAGCTCTTTTGTGGTAAGAAGCATGCCGGGACGAAGCGAAACCCTACTGAGAAATGAATAGTAGAGAAGCTTTTTTGAAATATGTGAGTCAAAGTAAGCTTTTCTTGTAAGATAGTGAAACTTTCTATCCCCTGGAGTAAGAATTCCAAGAGCGCTCCTAAGACTGCTAAGCATTCGCGGTGCTTTTTCTTTATATGCAAAAAATCCTGCTCGCACACTCACTGCAAAAAAGGGATTCCCATCCTGGATTTTTTCCTTCGCCCTTCGTTCATGCAACGCAAGGTCACCATCATCGAGCCAAGGATGATACGCCTTTCCCTGCGGCTTTCGTACGTAAACGCGAGGAGAATCTTCACTGAATCCGGCCCAACCTTTTGCTTCTTTGACTACGATATCATACCGGCGTGCACCTACGAGGTTCCTTGAGATTTTTGCCCAGTTCTGGCGTTCCGCGGGGATGAAGATTGCTTGATAAAATCCGAGCTCTTCTTGCTTTAGTTTAGAAAAAAGCGCAAAAACCGCGTCAAGAAAATCTCTGGCAAAGCTGGAGGAAAACGTATTGAGGGGAAAATAAAAGGGTGGGGGGAGGTAATAATCATTAAAGTCGAATTGAAGTGACGCAGCCGCAGCTTTTTCTTCTTTTAATGGGTAACGCGAGCGAAGAAAGAAAGGATCCTTGGACTTTTGAACATAAGAATTGGGATAGGCTGCTTCAAGTGCACCTTCAACAATCCACCGGTCTGTTTCCTGAAGCAGTATTTGGACGGTTGTTTGATTGCGCGTAGCTATGATTTCAAAGGAGATAGGTTCCTGTATCTCGCGCAAATGGTTGAGAAATAGCTCGGAGGTCTCAGGACTCACCCGGTCTATGGGTGATAGAAACATCTTAAGGACGATGCTTCGCTTTATATCCCTTTTATATCGCTCAGGGGATTCCTGAAGCGGCCCTGAGTGAGGCTCAAGAATAACAGGGTAGGGCGAGATCGCATCAAGGCATCCCTTACTGGATAATACAAAAAACTCCTCTGTCATCTCCTCAAGAGGCCTTTGGGTATCGATGTCTATTAAATGATCGTCTCTTTCAGCCACTACGTATCATCCCCCTGATCATCCTCAGCAAGGAACGCATCAAGATCTACGATGGAAAAGTCGTCCCCTTCTTGTGCACGCGACGGGTCTTTTATGCGGGCGAGCTTTTGCTTGAGTTCGAATTCGGCAAAATCCTTTTGCAGCTTTTGCATTCGAAGATCTTGAATTTCCATCTCGTTTATCATAACCTGAACCGCTTTCTGTGCTTTTGCATTTTTTTTAAAGTAGGAAATCTGTGCATCAAGGAGCGCTTCTCTTCTTGTGTACATCTGGGTCCCAACTAAGGTAAGCTCGCTATTAATTTTCCGGTACGTCTCTACTATGTCCAGGGCAACCTTAAGATCTTCCGCCCTTCGCTTCGGGGATTGACGACCTGTAAGCTTATCCCAAAAGTCCGGCGATTTTTTTATTGCGGGTATCAGTTCCTCCTCGACTTCCTTTATCTTATCTCGTATATGCGCAAGATCGGTCTCGGACTCTGAGAGGATCTCTACTTCCCTGGGCTCTAATGTCGCAAGCTCCTCCGCCTTTTTCTTTGCTTTCGAGGCGTCCCGTATGATAAGCCCTCCGCGTTTTGATGTATGCGATTTAGTCATCTGGCCCCCTATACTTCGGGTTTCGTAGAGGCTTTTTGTAGCGAAGCTGCATTATGAGTATTGTTATAATTACGAGAAGGCCGACGATGAATACAATAAAGCGAGTCGAATCAAGAGTAATACTCTTGCTCACGAAAAAGAGGTAGCCAAAAAGGACTACCCAGATTACAAGAACGATGATAGAGGCCTGGGTCCAGTCGGTGACCCGGAATTTCTCTAGGAACTCCTGCTCAGAATTCTCTCCTTTATTGAGAACACTCCAGTTATGAAATTCGTAGGGGTCGAAAAAATCTATTTCGTGCTCGCAGTTAGAACATTCCCTTCCCTGTATATCCATCTCGCCATCACCGAATTTCATTCCGCAGATATCGCAGCCGTCGGTTATAAGGCTTCTGTCATGATTATGGTGTTCGAGAGGACAATCCCATTGGCGCACATCTAAATATTCATCACAGCTGGGACAGGCGATTTTCCATAATTTATCCTTTTCCGGGTAGCCATGTATGTATTCAGCTAATGTTTGCGGTCGTGCCGAATTTGTTCCATCCCGCTTTTCCGCTTCCTTATCTCCGTTTTTTCTTTTAATCCTCTCCCGAATAAAATCCTCGAGGAGATCTTTTATTAAAACACCGAGATCTGCGGCAAGCTTCTTTAATTCGCGATGCAGGGATTTGTCCTTAATGGCAAGAGATTTGTGCATTGATGTTCTTAATCTCCGTAATAAAGACGCTCAGTTCTCGTATTTTACATCTTTATAAAGTTATAATTGTACAATGTATTTTCTTTAAATAAAATGGGCATTGCACAAAAGACCATCCTTTTATTGCTGCTCCTTGCAGCGATAGTCGTTGCAGGAGAGTATGGAAGACGCTTCGCACCAAAGGTAAAACCCATACTCCAAGAAAAGATCTCCAAGTTTTACGGGAAGACTTCCGAATCAGCAAAGCGCTACAAAGAACAAACTGCTGCTGCTATAGACACATCGATAGAGAATGCAAAGAAGCAAGTAAAAACCATAAAGCTTTTCCTCGCCCGTAAACCAAAACCTACCCGAACTAAGCGAACTGATAAGAGGATCGTGCCTGAGCTTCAAATAGCCGGAGGCACCTATTATGACATGCGCCAAGGGTTAGTGGGGACGAGCTTCCTCATAAAAAGGACCACGCCGTTCGGCACGATAACCTTCGTGAACATCCATGGGCCTCCGGGCTGGAACGGAAGCAAGCCATTCGTCGCTAAATTATATCAACAGCAGGGAATCTCAAAAGATTTCACAGTCCACTGGGTCTTTACTCCGCCTATAACAGGAAAGTACAAAGCGTATGCATCGGCCGGCGGTAAAAAACTCGAGGCGGTGTTCTATATAGATACCAGAAGTAGGATGCGCGCCCCGCAAATCGTTGGCCAAAAGCTAAAACGAGCCCGAACAATTATAGAATGGTTAATTTTACTTGAGCCAAATGAGCGATCGTTCTTGGTAAAAATTGAAGCGTACCCTTCCAATAGAATCCTGAAATACGCCGTGCTTCCAGGAAATAGGCGAAGTGTGGCATTCGAGAACGTGCCTTTTGTGACAGGGACGAAATATCGATCGATGGTGTTCGCTTTTTCAAAAGATGTGCGATCGCCTACTGAAATGACGGGTCCGTTCAATATGAGCGCATATACAATCCCGTATATTTTTATTCGTGATGAATATGCGACACCGTGGTAAGGTATCGTGGTATTCGAAGAGAGAACTAAAGTGCTCCATCACGCTAACAAAATTTGTCAAGGAGCAGAGGTTGTGAAGGTGTTTTTGATCAGGTTTACATTACCTGCACCAATGTCACCACAAACGCAACAATGCTTAAGTCTATTATTTAAGCCACAAGTGTGTTAGGACTTGGGATAATTTTTTAGATTATTACCTTCTTGCAGATTTACGTTTAGCATATAATATAAATTATCCTCTTTCGATGGATAAGAGAAAATGGAGTTCGACTAAAATTAAAAGTAGCATCAAATGATTAAGGGGAAGATAAGCAAAGTAATAAAAGTAGTAGAAGATGGAGGCTATGGGTTTATCGGGGCAGATGATGGAAGAAAAATCTTCTTCCATGTAACGGTTCTTCAGGAATTCGATATCAAGGATTTAAAAGAAGGGGATCTCGTGGAGTTTAATGTGAAAAATGATCCCCACGAGCGTAGGCCCAGAGCTTTAAATGTTAGGAAAGCTTCAGATTAAGAAGAAAACGAA
>JALLOG010000608.1 GCA_027717645.1 Desulfobacterota bacterium AH_259_B03_O07 | reverse complement strand
GGCTCTGAATTGCCAGAGCTTTACGGCCCAAGTGCTCCGACAGAACGTCCTCGCTCGGAACAGCGCGTTTCGCGCCTTTGCCATACACGCTTTCGTCGGAGCTAACAATATGCAGACCGTAATCCTTTGCAACGCTAGCAACGTCATCGTAGCTATTACCCGGATTGATGATGTATGCGGCCAGCAGGGTATCGAACTCCGCACCCTTCAGCTCAATACCCTGCCAACGCAGAGCCACCACTGCGCGCTTAGAATCGAACACCCATTTCTTTTGCTCGTCGTTCTCCACCC
>JALLOG010000607.1 GCA_027717645.1 Desulfobacterota bacterium AH_259_B03_O07 | reverse complement strand
ATCTTTGTCTTTGTTTTAGAATCCCATCTTCTCCGCTTCATTGCTCCCTCTCCTTTTGCCTTTTTTCACAAATTTTACTAGCTTATTTCTATTAGGTTCTTAATGGGGAGCAGTATATAGGGTATATTCAAATTGTACTGCTCCGCTTTTGTCAAGCTGGGTTTAAGTTGGACTCGTGAAGAATGTTATCCATTCTTGCGATTATTGTTAACTCCCTTTCCAAACAATTTTATAGGTCTTTCTCTAAAATAAACTATGGCAGTGTTCTAGTGTTATAGGGGGAGGTCATGAAGC
>JALLOG010000606.1 GCA_027717645.1 Desulfobacterota bacterium AH_259_B03_O07 | reverse complement strand
CCGGAGAAGAGATAAAAGCATTTCATAGTGGTAAGGTTGAATTCGAAATTATTGTTAAAGATGATATTTTGTTCTTTTTGAAAAAAATCGAAGGTCTGCGCGACTGGAGCGCATCTACATATAATTATCATTTACTTGAACAGGGAAATAAACCATCTTTTGCAAACAGAAAAGATGGGGATAATTTAAAAATACAAATGATACTTGTTGACGCAAACATAGGATTAGTAATGGGGCTTCGTAATTTAAAATTAGGCCCCAAACTAACTAAGAAACTATTAACGATCATAAAACAACC
>JALLOG010000605.1 GCA_027717645.1 Desulfobacterota bacterium AH_259_B03_O07 | reverse complement strand
CTCGCCGCCTACCCATCCCGATCAGAGGCGGACGAGGCAATCATAGCCTCGCTTCTCGGAAAAGGGTACGGGGATGATGTAATATTCAGCGTTTTTGAAAAATATCCCACAACAGGCAAATACAAAGAAAAGGAAGGACGCAGGCATCAGTATCTTTCAAGATCCATTGCAAACGCAAAGCGGTTTGTGGAGAAGCGGGTAGGGGATTCTCCATTTATTCATTCTTCTCATACATCTACTATGAATACTTTTTATAAAGGAAAAAGGGTTAACATCCCCATTCCTTCCTCAGTGCTTGGC
>JALLOG010000604.1 GCA_027717645.1 Desulfobacterota bacterium AH_259_B03_O07 | reverse complement strand
AAGCCATTTTCAGGAGCTTATGTAGAAATCCTTTATGAAACTGACAATTATAAACAAGCAAAACCTTCCTTTGATGAGTTAAAAAACTATGTAGCTTCAGAGAGTATTAGGATTTGGAATGGAATTAGGTAATAAACATGTAAGCATGCACAGCCTCTCTCTAGTTTACCCCTGTTTTCTTATTAATACTGTCTTATATGTGTCTGAACTTTTACAGATCAAATCAGGTGATTACAGTTTTTTAGATCGTGTCAAGCAATTTAACTATGTAACCGAAAGTTGTTGTGGTTCTGCAATTAAAG
>JALLOG010000603.1 GCA_027717645.1 Desulfobacterota bacterium AH_259_B03_O07 | reverse complement strand
ATCTAACAAACACTAAAAATTCTTCATTTCAAGGAACTATAATTATGATCTAACAGGTCTGCATTTGTTATAGCCTTCACCACCAACTCATCCCAACTCGTAGTATATCATTGACCTGAGCTTTTCTTTGCGACATAATGGAATATAAAAGGTTTATGCATAAAATAGGATTATATAATTCAACTTTTTTATCAAAGTCATGTTATAACTTAGATTAATGATTCCTGGGGTTTGTCTGAAAGATTAGAACTCATCTCTATCATTGATGATTAAGTGTAGTTCAAATCCATAAAGCCACCCCGT
>JALLOG010000602.1 GCA_027717645.1 Desulfobacterota bacterium AH_259_B03_O07 | reverse complement strand
GGCGATACAAATTTCTGGATAGGAGTTGTTGTCGCTATTTTGTGCGGCGCAATTGTGGGGTATGAGCGTCAATTAAAGGATAAGCCTGTAGGCGCTAGGACAAGTATCCTAATTTGTCTTGGTACTCAAATTTTTGTTAATGTTGGCTCATCATTTATCACCCCAAGCGCAGATCCCACACGAGTCATTGGACAAGTTGTAACAGGCATAGGTTTTATTGGGGGAGGGGTCATATTGGCGCGTCAGGGAATCGTAACCGGAGTTACTACTGCAGCAGTAATCTGGATACTTGCGGCTATTGGAG
>JALLOG010000601.1 GCA_027717645.1 Desulfobacterota bacterium AH_259_B03_O07 | reverse complement strand
AGCTCAGCTACCCTCTCCATTTTTTTAATGTATAGCTCTCACCGACTTATTAATAATTTTGGGCATTACGCGTTTCACGGACTATTTTCTCATTTGCTTTCAGAATTTTGTAAGTTGTAATTGCATACACAATTGTGGTAATAGCTAAAATTCCTGAAAAAACTTCAATCATACTTTCACTCCTTTCAGAAACTAATTATCTAATTCCAACCCAAATATCCCACAAACCCTTTCACGTTATAAATTTCCCAAGATTACATAGTAACTGGGTGTTTGCGAATCGCTAAACAAGTGAACTTCTCCAATC
>JALLOG010000600.1 GCA_027717645.1 Desulfobacterota bacterium AH_259_B03_O07 | reverse complement strand
GAACCTATTAGTGATACGATAGAATAACACCACGATTAAAAATACAAAATGACCTAACTCATCGTTGATTACGGTGCCATGGTCGAAAATCGTAGAACACAAAGAACCCATCATTGGGGCGTGTTCTACGTTATACGGGGAAACTCGTATAGGGGCCGCAAGGTCCTCCTAGTGGTGGGTTTTTTGTATGGGAAGAAAAGACTTAGAATTCCACGTTAAATCGGACGATTATTTTGGCACACTAGCAGCTGTACTAGATCTAGCGCGGCAGACGCTGAAGAAAGACCCGAATTGGACAGGGGAGCAA
>JALLOG010000005.1 GCA_027717645.1 Desulfobacterota bacterium AH_259_B03_O07 | reverse complement strand
ATTCTTAGATGAGGCAACGATTCTTCTTCAAATAGATTTCTGATGAGTCAATGCGAAATATTGACAATAAAAAACTTTTAAGTATTATCACAATCTATCAAATTAGAAAGAGTTAGGAGGGGGAAATAGTCAATGATCGTGGTAATGAAAAGCGATGCCACTGAAGAGCAAATTCAGAATGCGATATCCACAATACACGATCTTGGTTACAATTCTCATATCATTCATGGTGTATTAAGAACGGTAATAGGAGTTGTCGGAGACGAAAGAGGAAAACCACATCACCTTGAATCTCTGAGTGTTCTGGAAGGGGTTGAAAACGTTGTACCCATTCTACAGCCATATAAACTTGCTAGTAGAGAATTTAATCCAGAAAATACAGTTGTAAGTGTTGGTAATGTAAAAATAGGGAACCAGAAGTTACAAGTTATGGCAGGTCCATGCTCTGTTGAAAATGAAGAACAGATTCTAGAAACCGCAAATGAGGTAAAGAAGGCAGGCGCGACAGTTCTAAGGGGCGGAGCTTATAAACCAAGGACATCTCCTTATACTTTTCAAGGTCTTGGCGAAGAAGGACTAAAAATGTTAGCTAAAGCCCGAGAAATTACTGGACTGCCTATCGTAACTGAGGTCCTCGATCCAGTAGATTTAGAAGTAGTTGAAAAATACTCAGACATGCTCCAAATTGGAGCCAGAAACTCACAAAACTATGCACTGCTAAAACTCGTTGGAAAATCCAAAAAACCTGTACTCCTCAAAAGGGGGATGTCTACAACAATAAACGAATTTCTCATGTCTGCCGAGTATGTTCTATCAGAAGGCAATCATAATGTCGTTCTTTGTGAGAGAGGAATAAGAACCTTTGAAAATGCGACAAAAAATACCTTTGACCTGAATGCAATTCCGGTGTTGAAGGAAAAGACACATCTTCCAATCGTAGCAGATCCTAGCCATGGTACAGGCTACTGGCAATATGTTACACCCATGGCACTTGCAGCGATAGCGGCAGGAGCCGACGGACTGCTAATCGAAGTCCACCCAAAACCTGAGATCGCCGTTAGTGATGGAGCTCAGTCATTAAAACCCACTAAATTCGCTGAACTCATGCAAAAAGCCCATGCGGTGGCACAAGCGGTTGGTAGAAAACTTTAATTTACCACTAACCATGAATGCTTCAATAAATCGCGTTATTGTTAATTAGATGATTAAACTCAGGTTATATTTGATCTTGCTATGGTGATATTAGTACCCTTCTATCTGAAATCTTTAACCTTCCCTCGGAATAAAGTTTTATCGCCTCAGGATAAATTTTGTGTTCCTCATTATGAACTCTCTCGAGAAGAGTCTCTTCTGTATCTTTATCATAAATAGGAACAACAGCTTGCAAAATTATTGGGCCCGTATCAACTCCTTCATCTACGAAATGTACGGTACATCCCGTGAATTTTACTCCATACTCAAGCGCTTGTTTAACGCTATTTATTCCCGGAAAAGAAGGCAGGAGCGCAGGATGAATATTCATAATTCGGTACTTGTATGGCCGTACGAAATAAGGAGATAGGATTCTCATAAAGCCTGCAAGGGCTATAAGATTGATTCTATAGGGTTCAATTGTTCTTATGATTTCTTCTTCAAAATCCTCTCTATTCGAGTATTTTTTATGATCTATTACAACAGATTTAATATTGTATTTCTCTATCCTCTCAAGGGCATATGCTTTGGGGTTATTGCTAATAACTAAGGAGATTTCTAAATTAGGAATTTGTGCATCGATCATTGCCTGAAGGTTGGAACCACTTCCTGAGACTAAAACGGCTAGGCGGGTCTTATCATTCATATGCCTATTCCAAAGTCCAGTTTATTTAGTATAAATGAAATAGTGTTGAGCGATAGATTCGCAAAAAAAGAAGAATCGGGGCAGCTACCTACTTTCCCACACCCGTAAGGGAGCAGTATCATCGGCCTTGAAGAGCTTAGCTTCCGGGTTCGGAATGGGTCCGGGCGTTTCCTCTTCAGCATTGCCACCCAGATTCAGTATTAAAATCTAACCGAGAGACTCAATATGTCAACCTCTAAAATTACAAAATTTTTAATGATCGAAATTCATTATCTCAAGAAATGATATGATTGGATCTAATAACAGAAGTAAATCCTGAAAGGGATACTTAAGTCTTATTAAATCTTTTCTAAATAACTCTTTATTGGGTAAACTCTACCCGCCCTCTTTAATTTTTTAATTGCCTTAACCTCTATTTGCCTAATCCTTTCTCTAGTAACCTTAAATTCTTGACCTACTTCCTCAAGTGTATGCTCTCTCTCACCATCAATACCAAATCGTAACCTTACTATGCTCTCCTCTCTCTTATTTAATAGCGATGTCAGTGCATCTTTAATGATCTGTTTTAATTCTTTCGTTTCTAGCACCTGAGGTGGAGACGCAGTGTTTTTGTTTTCAATTAAATCCATGAGTCTACTATCCTCTTCGTCCCCTATGGGAGATTCGAGTGATATAGGATCTTTCGAAATCTTTAGCACTCTCAACACTTTGTCCGTATGCATTCCTACTCTATTTGCAATCTCTTCCGGCAAAGGTTCTCTTCCTAGCTCCTGCACAAGCATCCTTGAGGCCCTGATCAACCTATTTATTGTTTCAGTCATGTGAACAGGTATCCTAATTATTCTTGACTGATCCGCAAGTGATCTTGTAATTGCCTGTCTGATCCACCAAGTAGCGTATGTAGAAAATTTATACCCACGGCGATATTCAAATTTCTCAACTGCTCGCATAAGTCCAACATTACCCTCTTGGATTAAATCCAAAAATGGAAGACCGCGATTAATGTATCTCCTCGCTATACTTACAACTAGTCTTAAATTCGATTCTATCAGCTTCCTTCGAAATTTGTACTTTCTCTCTTCTCCCGTCTCAATATTATATAAAGCCTTTTTAAGATTACCAACGCATTCTTGTGCTTCTCTTAAGAAAACCTCCATCTTTTTTTCTAGGCTGTTTTTTGAACTCGATTGTTTTGAAACGTTATTTTTCTTTAATTTTCTATACTCCTTCTTAATGATTTCTTCACGGCTAATATATTCTTTCGCAACACCAAGAATTCTGTGCATCTGATTTCTATTAAGGTTTATTTCTTCCAAGTAGGAAACAATTTTGTTATTGTTCCCGGCTACTTTATGTTTTTCTGACTTGCTTCGGTTCTCAGGAGATTTTTTGACCCCTTTAATAATTCTAATGTTTTCTTGATACAAACGTTCTATAGCACTTATCGATCGTTTTATTCCAGAAAGTAGTTCCTCTTCAACCACATCATCGATTTCATCATCAATGGAATTAGTTATATCTCTAACATTAAGAGTCCCCTTCTTTAGCCTTTCTCCAAGGTTTATCACTTCTTTCAACATTAGAGGTGAGCTCAGTATCGCTTTTGCAATAATCCTTTTTCCTTTTTCAATTTCCTTTGCAATGCGGATTTCTTCTTCTCTTGTTAGGAGGGAGTGACCCGCAATTTCATGAAGATAGAATCTTATTAAATCATGCTCACTTAAGTCCTTACCTACAGTTCTAACTTCAAATCCATTACTAGGTTTACGGACAATAGCTATGTCCTTTTTCTCAGAATCTTCTAAATTATCCTGATCTAAATAATCTTGCTCCGCCCCTTTTTCAATTACATTACTTAAAAAAGTCCTGTTAAGATTCTCATCCTCATTTCTAATAGAGTAATCTACTCTATTCTTAGTCCTCATATACTTCTCCCCTCATTAATTTTTCTTGTTCAACGATGTCTCTACACTCCTTATATTCATTTAAAAGCTTTTTTTCCAATGCTTCATCATTATTACTAGTAGCATGTTCAATTTGCATTCTTAGTAGTCTCAATTTATCTTCGAGCTTGCCTAGCTTTAATTTGCGTAAACACTCATATAACATAACCGTTGCCGTTGACTCATCAGCTATATTATCGGACGTAAAAATTGCCTCGGAGATGATTTCTTGAATCGAAGAATCATCGAAGTACATAAGTAATGAAGATACATCTATTGCATCTTGGTTCTCAATCACTTCTAAAACTTCTTTAATATTCTTTTCTGTAATATAATCTATCATGCTTTTTTCCTTTATAAATCGAGAAAGTCGTGGAAACTTCAGCAATATTTTGAGAATTAATATCTCCTGTGAATTGGGTTTTTTGGCTAATTCCGACTTTGTATCATCGTATGATTGGATTTCATGATTGATAAGTGAGAAGAGCTCACTTTCCCTGAGACCAAATATTTCTGAAGTCTTCCTTATATAATAAGATTTTTCTATTGGATCCTTAAACTTTCCTATAATAGTGACAATTCGTTTAACTGCTTTACTTCTAGTTATTAAGCCTTCTTTAAACTCCTTTAAGCTTCTCTCTATATAAAATTCTAGTAATGAGTTTGCTCTTTCAGTTAGACTCAAAAATTTATCACTTCCCTCGTCCCTAATAATTGTGTCGGGATCATTTCCAGAGGGTAAAACAACCATGAACGGAGATATGCCAACCTCTAAAAACACCTCAAGCACTCTAAGTGAAGCATCTTCGCCAGACTTATCACCATCAAAAACAACTATTATTTTATCAGTGTAACGCCGAAGCAATATTGCATGTTCATGAGTTAAAGATGTTCCCAATGTAGCAACAACATTTCTTATGCCTGCAGAATATAGGGAAAGAAAATCGATATAGCCTTCCACTATGATAACTTTTTCTTTTCTTCTAACGTAGTCCCTCGATTTTTCAAGCCCAAAAAGGGTACTTCTTTTTTGATAAATCTCAGATTCTGGAGAGTTAATATACTTCGGTTCAGTTTCCCTATCTAGGGCTCTGCCCCCAAATCCCACAACATCAGAATCAACATCGCAAATTGGGAAAATTATTCTGTTTCTAAATCTGTCGTAGAACCCTTCTTTATTCTTCTTTCTTATAATTAGTCCAATATTTTCCGCAATTCCCTGCGGAATCTTCTTTTTATTTAGAAAATGTACTAAGGTCTCCCAACTATGAGGAGCATATCCCAAATGAAACTCTTTAATTATTTCCATGGACAAGCCCCTTGATTTAATATAATTTCTAGCAGCCCTACTTTCTGCTCCGCTAATTAGTAGATTGTGATAAAACAAAGAGACTAAATTGTTGACTTTATAAAGACTTTTTTTTCTTGATTGCTTTTGAGATGCACCAGACTTGTTTTGGATTTTTATGTTCGCTTTTTTTGCAAGCTCTTGTAATGCATCCTGAAAAGAAACGTTCTTATACCTCATTAAAAAACCAACAATGTCTCCTCCCGCTCCACAAGCAAAGCAATGATATAGACCCTTATCTTCGTTAACATGTAAAGATGGATTTTTATCATCGTGAAAAGGACAAAGTCCAACATAACCTTTACCAGACCTCTTAAGAGATACATAATTTTCCACGAGGTTTGTGATACTCAACCTCCCTTTGATCTCTCTTATAAGCGATTCATAGGAATGATATCCCATAGAATACTTTATTAACTACTATCTTTATGGTTGATTTCGAAGAAGATTGGTTAAGGAAAATAAAGTATAATAATAGAGGTGTTGAAAACATGTCACCCCTCCCGGCTGATAGACATCTACCTTTGAAACAAAATTATCCTAATCTTTTAACCTCTTCTGTTCCTTTTTGTAAAACGTTTCTTGGCAGCAAACATTCTTTTTTTCTTCCTTTCACTAGGTTTTTCATAATGCTCTCTTTTTCTTGCTTCAGATAAAATACCCCCTCTCTCTACCTGCTTTTTAAATCTTCTAAGCGCGCTATCAATGCTTTCATTGTTTCCAACTGCAATACCCGGCATCAAAATCCCCCCAAATTTTTAAGTAAACTTAATCTACAAACTAAAACATTAAAATTTGATTGTCAAGTTTTTTTGAACATTTGAAAACAAATTATAACTATAATATTATCCATATAAACAAACTAGATGACTATTCATTAACCTCTTTCTCCGGGGTTAAAATACCAACCATTTTGCGATTTCTCATAATCTCTTCATCTTCAATTTCTACAGCATCGGCATTTTCATCATCTATATCCCTACGATGCTCCTCAAATCTAGCCGTCCAAGAATCCCTTCTGTTTCTAATCTGATCTATTAGTCCCATAATTTTTCCCTTTGAAAATAAATATAAAGTTAGTTTATAAGAATTCAAAGAAATAAATTTCAAATCAGTGTTTCATAATATCTTAATTAACTACTGATGAAACTGTAGTTATCTCTACTTCCTTCTTTATTTTAGGAAGCATATCCGAGAGTGCTTTAACAGTCTCTGGATACGGATGACCAATACCGATAGCATATCCCCTTCTTTTAGAAACATCCACTAGTCTTTGGATTTGAGATTTTACGTAATCCTCTCCTTGAGATTCAGTATCTAGAAAAACATCCCTTTGAGCTGTTTTCATTCCAATATTTTTCGCTATTTCAAATCCTTTGGTATTTAGACTTGTTTTACTATCAACAAAAAAGAGGCCTTTGCTATTCAACTCATTGAGTATCAATTCCATCAGTTCCTCGTTTTCAGTAAACTTTGAACCCATATGGTTATTTACACCCTTTATGTAGGGAACCGATGCAAGATTTTTATCCAGCTTAGATAATATATCCTCCTTAGGCAATCCCACCAAAAGTACTCCATCACCTGCATCATTCCCAAAATAGCCAGAGGAACTTTTAGGCTCCATGGGTAAATGAAGAATGACATCCCAACCTCTATTATAAGCACTCTCAGCCGCGTATTGAGAATACCTTTGATAAGGAAGTACAGCAAAGTTAAGCGGATATTTTATTTCAAGGAGTTCATCTATCGATTCTTTATTTATCCCTAAATCATCCACGATTATCACTACTTTTGGTTTTTCGTTCTTAATTGCGGTCCTTTCAGATTTTTGAACATCTTCATCTGGTGTTGTCTCAACCTTCTTATGCGATGGTTTAAAATCATGGCGATCTTCATCCTTTTTATCTGATATCCCCTCTCCTACCTCTTTATAAACATCAAATCGGATTTTATATGCTGGGTAATTCTTTACTCCAATTTCTGTGATTAAAATTCCTTCATCTCGGCTAAACTCTTTGCGAAATTCCTTATTTGAAAGTGATTCATTAAACGTTGATTCAACTTCATTTTCGCTCACCCCCATGGGAAGATTAACCCTCAACTCATTAAAGTTCCACTCAATCTCACCATCTTTTCTGTGATAATCTTTTCTATAAGCTATATCACTTTTGGAAATTCCTAGTTTAAAAAAAGCTCCTGCTATAGTATCATCAAGCTCTTGAATTAAATTCTCGAGTTCATGAGAACTGAATTTACTCAGGGTAATATTTTGGGAAATTTTATCTTTTATAAGATAGAGCCCATATGACCCCAATGTGAGGAATAGAAGAAAACCTAAAGTTAATAAGAATACCCTGGTTGTCCTTGACTTTCTTGACCTGCTTTGTCTTTTTTTTCTCTTATAAACCTTTTGTTTTCTTCTCAAAGAAAAGGAGTCTCCAAACCTTTAGGAACTGAATTGTTGAGATTAGAAAACTTTAAAAACTCGATAGCTCTTTCCAACTGGTTATCGAGGATTCCATCTTCTTCTACAATTATATCTGGAATAACACCAATTTCACTTATTGATCTACCACTTGGAGCATAAAACTTTGCTGTGGTGAGTTTTAGACCAGATCCATCATCAAGCCTTATTATAGTTTGTACAGAACCCTTGCCAAAAGTTTTAGTACCCAGGATCTTTGCTCTTTTGCTATCTTGAAGTGCTTCTGCAACTACCTCTGATGCACTTGCACTGCCTTTATTTACTATAACAACCAATGGATAATCGCGTATAGCTCCTTTTGTTGCGTAATATTCCTTGGTCTCACCTGGAAATCTCCCCTTAACACTGACTATTAGCCCTTCGTCAATAAATTCATCTGTAATCTCGATAGCCTCATCAAGTAGCCCACCTGGATTATTCCTTAAATCCAGAATAAGGCCTTTAAGCTTCACCCCTTTATTAGTCTCCAGTTGTGACAAAGATTCTTTTAAGTCCTTAGACACATTCTCTTGAAACTGAGAAACCTTAATGTAGCCTATTCCATCGTCCAATAGTTTAAATTTTACGCTTTCGATATGAACGATATCTCTAGTCAGTTGTATTTCCCTAAGACTGTCTTCTCCCTCCCTCCTTAAAGTTATCTTTACCTTGCTACCCTTTGGCCCCCTTAGCATTTTTACCGCATCATATAAGGCCATTCCCTTTGTCGATTGCCCATCTATAGCTAAGATCTGATCACCAGGTTTAATACCAGCATTGGCAGCAGGCGAACCCTCAATCGGCGTTATAACGCTGATTATTCCGTTTTCAACCGCAACCTCCATTCCAACACCACCAAATTCACCAGACGTACCAATCTCAAGCTCTTTATAACGCTCTGGACTCATATATGCGGAGTATGGATCCAGTGTTTTTATCATTCCATCGATCGCACTACTGGTAAGCTCCTCTGGATCAACTTCCTCAACATAGTTCCTTTCAATTAGATCAAGAATCTTCGTAAAATTTGAAAGCCCCCTATAAACCCCCTCTCCATCAGCTAAGGCGGATAAAGGCGATAGCAGGAAAAGTAATAAAAATGGTTTCATGATTTTTTTCATAGCATTAATATAATAAAACAAAATTTTAATTAAGTAAGATCTTTTAATTTGGCAACCTCAAAACACAGGGGCTAATTTGATTTTTATATAGAATTAGACAATGGAGTCAACAATTCAATTTAAGTATAATATAAACTCACCTATTAGGTTGTCAAACACGCTTTAATTTCTTAAACTGCATACTAAGAATATGCTTTTTTTATTTTTTTTTATTAGAATAAGGGTATGAAAAAAATGGTTATAGCAATTATTAATAGGGTGATCGAAAGTTTCAAAATCAGTGTAATTCAATTTTCAAATGATTGGTTTATTTTATTCAGAATCTTATTTATAGTCGCTTCGCTAATAGTATATGGTTTTTCAATCATCATAATTTTAGTTCTTGCATTATTCGTTATATTTATTGTAACTCCAATTTCATATTTCTACAGATTGGGAAAAAACCATTTATCAGTGTTTTAAAAGGCAAATCCAAATATCTTCGTGAATCCGTTGTGATATACGCCAAAAGAAATGAAAGGAAAACATGAGTCATACTTGGACAAGTCGAATCTGCCGGACCACATTGCGATTATAATGGATGGTAATGGGAGGTGGGCTAAGAGAAAGGGGATAGATAGACTTAGCGGTCATAGAGAAGGCATGAAATCAGTGAGAACTGTAGTCAATGCTGCGCGGGAGTTGGGAATCGGATTTGTGACTCTCTTCGCCTTTTCAGAACAGAATTGGCATAGACCAAAGTCGGAAGTTCACGCTCTGATGGAACTTTTAAAGCAATTTCTTATAAAAGAAAATAGTAGACTTCTCGAAAATGGGATCAAGTTAAACGCTATTGGGAGGCTGAGGGAACTACCCCCGGATGTTAATCAAGTTCTAAATGATACAATTGAGCTGACAAAGAATTGTAATATGTTAACCCTGACCTTAGCCCTGAGTTACGGGGGTAGAGAAGAGATTATTGATGCTGTTAAAAAAATTGTATCTAGCGGCAACCTTGCTTCACATGATGTAAATGAGCTCAGCTTTTCTCAATACCTTTACACAGTTGATCTTAAAGAACCCGATCTTCTAATTCGTACAAGTGGAGAGTTTAGGATTTCCAATTTCCTACTTTGGCAACTTGCGTATACAGAGATATATGTTACTAAGACTTTATGGCCTGATTTTAGAAGAAGACATTTGATCAAAGCAATTTTAAATTTTCAAAATCGTGAAAGGAGATTCGGACTTACCAGCGACCAAACAAGAAAAAGGAAGGTACGTTGAAAAACATATCTATTTTAGGATCTACAGGGTCAGTAGGCCAGCAGACCCTAGATGTTATATCCAAGTTTCCCGAAAAATTTCGTATATTAGGACTTGCTGCAGGAAGAAATATATCTCTTCTAAAAAAACAAATCATAAAATTCAGACCCAAAGTAGTGTCAGTCAAGGATAAAGAGGAAGCCGCTAGTCTAGAAAAAGAATTTCCGTCAGCGAATATTGAGTTTTGCCATAGCCAGGAGGGTGCAGAAGCGATAGCATCATTTGCTCAGGTGGACCTTGTTGTTTCTGCAATGGTTGGCGCATCTGGTCTGAGACCGACCCTTGCTGCAATTAAATCAGGGAAGAATATTGCACTTGCAAATAAGGAAGTCCTCGTAATGGCAGGAAAAATATTAACAGAAGAAGCTACTAGAATGGGGGTAACGATTATCCCTGTCGACAGTGAGCATAGTGCAATTTTTCAGGTTCTAAAAAATCGTAATATGGAATTTGTCAAAAGAATTATATTAACCGCATCTGGAGGTCCTCTTCATAAAACTCCTATCGAAAAACTTAAAGACGTAACACTAGATGCTGCACTAAACCATCCAACATGGAAAATGGGGAAGAAAATAACTATTGATTCAGCAACACTTATGAACAAGGGATTCGAAGTTATTGAAGCTAAATGGCTCTTCGGAGTAGAACCAAATAGAATCTCTGTATGGATTCATCCCCAAAGTATCGTTCATTCTATGGTAGAATATATAGACGGCTCTATAATTGCACAGATGAGTCCACCAGATATGAGGATTCCTATTTCATATGCTCTTTCATATCCTGAGAGAATCGATATACATGGCAATAATGCCTCAGCACAAAGCTTCAATGAGCTCACATTCGAAGAAGTTAACTTGGGTAAGTTTCCGGCACTAGGACTAGCATACGAAGCAATAAACCATGGAGGGACGACACCAGCGGTATTGAATGCTGCAAATGAAATTGCAGTAGATGCTTTCCTCAAAGGTAGGCTAAAATTTTTAGATATACTTAAAGTCGTTAAGCAAGCAATAAATCAACATGAAAAGCTTCCTGGGGACAACCTAAAAGAAATAATTGAAACTGATAACTGGGCAAGAGCAATAGCACGTTCTAAAATCAAGAAATTAGGAGAGAATATGCAATGACTATCATAGCATTTCTATTTGTAATAGGTGTTTTGGTTTTTATTCATGAACTTGGTCATTTTCTCGTCGCAAAATGGAACGGTGTAAGAGTAGAGAAATTCTCTCTTGGATTCGGCAAAAAAATATTTGGTTTTAGAAAGGGAGAAACCGAATATTTGGTTTCGATTCTTCCACTGGGAGGATATGTAAAGATGTATGGCGAGGGCGGGGAAGGCAATCACATTATTGACTATGTGGCCCCCGGCTCAAAAGCTGAGCAAGTAGGATTTAAATCAGGCGATAAGATAATAAAAATAGATGATTTGAATCTTGGCTCCTTTACTAAATGGAAAGAACTCCAAAATACTCTAAACACGAATAATGAAAAAGAATATATATTCTCTATAGAGAGAGATGAAAAAGGAATAAAGCTAAAATCTATGGCTGAAAATCTAGAAGGTTTAAGTGCCTATTCCGAGAAAGAATACCCCAGAAGTTTTTCTAACCAATCGATAATTAGTAGATTTCTAATCGTTGTTGCTGGTCCATTCATGAATTTTTTTCTACCATTTATATTTCTCCCGATAGTTTTCATTATTGGCATCGCTGTACCGGCCTATTTAGAACGCTCTCCAGTAATCGGATTTGTGGAGCCCGATTCCGCTGGTAGTAAGGCAGGATTCCAGAAAGGAGATATCGTAATTGAAGTAAACGGAAAGAAAATAGAAAATTGGAGAGATTTAAATATAACGTTCCAATCAAACCCTGACCTTCTTTTAAATGTAACTGTTGATAGAAATGGAACTATTGAAACAATCGAGTTTATAGGATCTCCTTCTTCCCAAGGAATCGTAGAGGTTGGCTTAGCAGAACCCTTAGAGGCGAAGATTGGTGGTGTCGTCGATGGATCCCCTGCAGCACAAAAAGGAGAACTAAAGAAGGGCGACCAAATACTGGCAATAAATGGGAGAAGTGTTTCAGATTGGTATGATATGGCATCTATAATTAGAAATAATGCCAATAAAGAAATCGTACTACTCGTCAATAGAGACGATAAGCAACTTGTAGTAAAAATCACTCCCGAAATAATCGAGGGTAGCAATCAGGCCGCAATAGGCATAACTCCGGAAAGAGATCAGATTCTCAAAAAATATGGATTCTTTGAAGCAATATTTGAAGGCATTAAGGAAGCGGCAAAACTAATTATTGAGGTCATTGTTCTTTTATTCTCTTTTCTCTACAAATTAATTACTGGACAAATTTCCCTGGGAACCGCTGGGAAGAGTCTAGCTGGTCCCCTTCTCATTGCAAAAGTCTCTGGTTCAGCTGCGGAAAGTGGTATAGCATCACTACTTCAATTTACAGCATTCATCAGTATAAATCTTGCGATTATAAATCTATTTCCCATTCCGATGCTTGATGGGGGCCATGTATTGTATCTCACAATAGAGTCTATCAAAAGAAAGCCATTGAGCCAGAGGACACTTGAGATAAGTCAACGTATAGGTCTTACTTTTTTAATTTTTATTATGTTCATTGCAATTTTTAACGATATAACCAGGCTTAAGGGTTCGATAATTGAGTCTATAAGCCGAATACTCGAAGCTTTTAGGTAGCCTGGTTCCTCCATGGCGTGGCACTATAATTATTTGTTAAGAACAGCTGTAAAATTACTTATTCTTTATGCAACCTTGGTAAGTGTTTAATCTTACTATTTTTAATAAAATTGGATATTCAAAACTTAAAAGATTTGACCTCGTGACAAACTCACCTACACCATAGAGAATGTTGGGTACTTACGAAGATTTAATCAAGAAAACCTATGTCAGTATCTCACCTGGTTTCAATTCAATTATCTCCATATCTTTCATATCCTTTGTAAACTCTCTTAGCTCTGCAGGGGTCCCTGTTAGGATAGGAAATGTAGCGTAGTGAATTGGGATTACATACCTTGGAGAAAGAAAACGACAGGCATAGGATGCTTCTACAGGAGACATTGTGAACCAATCCCCAATTGGCAGCATAACCAATTCCGGCTTGTATATTTCAGCAATCAACTTCATGTCGCTGAAAATGCAGGTGTCTCCTGCGTGATAAATCTTAAAGCCGTTTTCAAATTCAATTACGTATCCCGCAGGCTCCCCAGCATAGATGAGATTTCCATCCTCGTCCGCTATTCCACTGCTGTGCTGGGCGTGGGTCATTGTAAATTTAATCCCGTCTATGGCTTGAGTGCCACCCTTATTCATTCCAGAACAGTTTTCTACACCCTTGGTGCCCAACCAGTGGCCGATTTCCCAGATAGCCACCACAGTTGGTCTATGCTCGTTTGCTATTGCAACAGCGTCGCTCATATGGTCAAAGTGACCGTGAGTGATTACCATTATGTCCAACCTGTCAAATTTCTTTAGACCCTCGGGGCAAGCAGGGTTTCCCTGTACCCAGGGATCTATCAGTATAGTCTTCCCCTTCGGTGACCTTATTTTGAAAGTAGAATGACCCAGATAAGTGATTTCTACATCCCTTTCTAGTTTCACCATTATTGGACCTCCATTTTTTAGTTTTCATTTAAAATTATTTAAAATCAATAACCGCGTAGCAAGCTGCAGGGTATTTTATGAAAATAATACCATCACAACTGTCATTTTAGATGTTACATAATTCGGGGACAGAATTTGTAAATCTTAAATTATTTTACTTTGTCTTGATACAAAGTAACAAAAATCAAGGGCTGTCAAAAAATTAGGATTTATTAAATCAATTCCTACAGCTAAAAATATTTAATTCAACCCCAACCCTAAATCTTTTCTTAACGCTTTCGTCATTGATTTTGGCAATTTTTTTAATGCCCGTTTAAACCATTTTTTCTCTAAAAGGTTTAGAGATAAGATGCATTGAAGGTCTAAGAAATGGTCTTCGAATTATTTAACATCTACAGCAATGACAATATAGTGTAAACCCTGTAGCAAGCTACAGCGAATTTTCAAGTTAACCACATTCATCGAGACATGGCGATTTGGATTGACAATGTTTTAGATACCCAAATCCATGTTAGACTTAGCGTTTGTGAATTATGAAATATTAAACCACACAGCTGATTTATGTATTAGAGTATACGGAGACAGTTTAGAGAATCTCCTAGTAAACGCCGGCAAGGCTATGATGGATTCAATCACAAATAGGAAAATAGTAAGAAATTCAGAGGAAATCCCGATTAAAATCCACGGAGAAACTGATGAAGAGCTTCTTGTGAACTGGCTTCAGGAAATTCTATATAATCATGAGGTAAAAAAAATGGTTTTTAAGGATTTTAAAGTTCAGCTGATAAATAAAACGTTTGCTAAGGGAAAAGCATACGGTGAAACCATAGATAAAGAAAGACACGAACTATATTCCGATATTAAAGCAGTGACTTATCACAATTTGAAAATAGTTACTGGAAAAGATAAATTAAGAGTGGATATTGTGTTTGATATATAAAGAACACACTAGCCCATTGAAACTATGATATCTACTTAATGGAATAGAATTGGTAGGTCACATCTAAGCCATTTATAAAATTAACACTTCCAAAGATGATATCTATTGAACATGTTGCTAATATCAAGGGGGTTGGCGTCTTATGATTGATCCGAGATTTCTACAAGAAAATCTAGAATTCGTAAAGAAAAAAACGTCTGAAAGAGGGGTTGAAATAGACTTTGAAGACATTACCCGGATTAATGAAGAAAGAAAAAGAATAATTCGAATGGTTGAAAAACTGGAACACCAAAGAAACATCGGATCAAAAAAAGTAGGCGAGCTAAAAAGACAAGGAAATGATGAAGAGGCTGAAAAGCTTCAAGCTGGTCTCAGAGATATTTCTGAAAAAATAAAAGAACTTGATACCAAAAGAGCCCAGGTAGAAGAAGAATCTAAATCAAATTTGTTGAATATCCCAAATATCCCGGATGAAACTGTTCCAGTTGGACAAGACGACTCTGAAAATGTTGAAGTGAAAAGTTGGGGGAATCCAAGAAAATTTAACTTCAAGTTTAAAGACCATATAGAGATCGGAAAAAGTCTTGATATTCTTGATTTAGAAAGAGCTGCAAAAATAGCAGGCTCGAGATTTGCTCTTTATAAAGGTCAAGGAGCAAGAATAGATAGGGCACTCATAAATTTTATGATCGATGTCCATACAACTGAACATGGGTATACGGAAGTACTGCCGCCCTTCATGGCACATCGTGAGAGTTTCATTGGAACTGGAAACTTACCAAAATTTGAACACGAATTGTTTAGGGTCGCGGAAACGGATATGTATTTAATTCCCACGGCAGAGGTGCCCGTAACTAATATCCACAGGGAAGAAACGCTTTCTGAGGGGGATCTACCTAAGAAATATGTTGCCTATACGCCATGTTTCAGGAAAGAGGCCGGATCATATGGAAAAGACGTACATGGGATTATGAGACAACATCAGTTCAACAAAGTCGAATTGGTAAAGTTTGTAACACCAGAAAATTCCTATGATGAGCTAGAAACTTTGACAAATGATGCAGCTCGTATCCTTGAGCTTCTTAAAATTCCTTATAGAGTTGTGGTTTTATGCACCGGTGAAATGGGATTTTCTTCAGCAAAGACTTATGACTTGGAGGTTTGGGTCCCTAGTGAAAACAGATATAGAGAAATATCCTCCTGCAGTAACTTTGAAGACTTTCAGGCAAGAAGAGCAAATATTAGATATCGTAAAAAGAATAGTGGTAAACCAAAATATGTTCATACCCTAAATGGTTCCGGACTCGCAATAGGCAGAACAGTTATTGCTATACTGGAAAACTTTCAGAGCCCTGATGGATCAGTAACAATACCAGAAGTGCTAGTGTCTTACATGGGCGGCGAGGAAAGGATTTCCCCTCCGTAGTTGTCTATAAAAAATAATTTTGATGCTACCCACATGAATGAACAAAGATTTCTCCTCCAACCCTGCATGCAATAGAAGTAAGTTAAGTCATCCAACCGATAACTCATCCGCCCTTCCTGAGTCCTGAGATATACCGAAGGATAATATATCTTTATATAAAGGCATTGTGTAAACGCTTCGACTTAGCCCAGGACGAACGGTATTTTGAAAAAGCACCCTTATCCATTAACTTTTTAGCATTACCATGTCGGAAGAGGGATATCTAAGGTATTTTAAGCTATATCCCGCATCTCAATTTTAACGTTATCCCTAAGGGATACGGCTGGATTTCTCCCAAAAAAAGAAATCTATCGGTCGGTGTATATACAACACTAAAGAAGTTGAAGGATTTAAAAAAGTATTTTTACACATACCTAATTAATAAAGGTAACGCCGATGGTTACATCTTCAAAACTCTTATGGGTCATCAAATCCCCATAGGAGGTACTAGAAATGAGATTCTCAGCACTCAAAGAGCGATAATTGTCGGAGATGCAGCTGGACTAGCCGATCCCATCACTGGAGAAGGCATATACTATGGACTTAGAAGCGGACAATTTGCTGCAGAGGTAATCCAACGAAGTTTCAATCGAGGCTATCTTGACTCACATGAATACTCAAAACAGATTAACGATGAAATAATTGACGATTTTAAATGCGCTGGATACTTAGCGAAAGTCTTATATAATTTGAGCTTCAATTCTTATAATCTCTGTAGAAAGATTGATAAAATAAATGAAAGCTTTTTAAAAGTTGTAACTGGTGAATATACATATAAAGACATATTCTATAGAATACCAATTAAATATTTTTTTTGATATATCCTATCAGTAAATTTTTCTAACAATTTAAAGTACGAGTAAATAATCTGTGGAAAAAATACTGAAACCTCACAATGTTCTTTTAATAATGTGGAAAACTGGTCATTATTAGTTTAAAGTATTTTCGAGCTCATGATTCTATCTACCTGATATCACTAGATATTGATTCTTTTGATAATATTTGTATAGAACTTTCAAAACCCTACAATATAAAACTAAATTATAAGAGTAAATAGCGATTTTGTTAAATGTACATTCGGTAATAAATATGGCTGAATTTCTTTAATACTTTATTAACTATAAATTGCAATCCACCTTAGAAATTACTTTTAATACCTTTAATCCTTCTTTTTTCTGAGCTTTTCAAATCTATTGGAAACTAGGAAAGAAACAGGACACAAAACCGCACAAACGACAAATAGTTTTAGCATATAATAGCCAAAATCTATTTCTGTTCTACTAATATCTGTAAGTGAATATCTAAGAACAACAATAATTAAAAAAAATGCGGAAATTACCAACAAAAAAATAGATGTCACAAATACGTACGAAAAAAGCTTACCAATCGAACTTCTCAAATCTTCTATTAACATACTCATTAAATTCTATCATAAAGGACAAATAAAATCCCGATTGTAGTGAACAGCCCTAAAGTAAGCTGCAGGGAGAGTCATTTCATTAAAATTGTGGAAAAGGGTTAATATAAAGAAATATAATTAGAATTCCATAATTTCTTTCTCTTTAATGTTCAAAGCTTCATTTATTTTATTAATAAAATCATCGGTAAGCCCTTGAATTTTCGTTAGGTTTCTTTTAACTTCATCTTCAGGCACTTTCTGGTCTTTTTCAGCTTGCTTAATTTCATTGTTTGTATCCTTTCTAACTTGTCGAATTGAAATCCTATACTCTTCAGCCAATTTACCAATGTGTTTAACTAACTCTCTTCTCCTTTCCTCGGTGAGTATTGGAATGCTTATTCTTATTACCTTTCCATCGTTTGTTGGATTAATGCCTAATTCCGATTGCATAATCGCTTTTTCGATGTCGGATACAGCACTCACATCCCAAGGTTGGATCAAAATTGCTCTAGTCTCAGGTACAGATATAGTAGCAAGTTGACTTAAAGGAGTGGTCGTCCCAAAATAATCAACTTTAATGTGATCAACCAATGATGTAGAAGCCCTACCGGTCCTCAACCTAGTAAGCTCAGATTCAAAAACACCAAGAGATTTATTCATCCTTCGTTTAGCGTCCTCTATTATTACATTCAAGCTTCTCTCACCACTCATGCTTCCATACTCCTTACTGTTGTTCCTACTTCCTCTCCCAATACGATCTTCTTAACATTCCCATAATCAAAAAAATTAAAAACGATAATAGGTATCTTACCTTGCATACATAGAGAGATTGCCGTGGCATCCATTATCTTTAATTGTTTATTTAAAACTTCCATATAATCTAGCTGCTTGAATTTTGATGCGTCCTTATACTTAAGTGGATCCTTGTCATAAACGCCATCTACTTTAGTTGCCTTTAATATAACCTCGGCACCGATTTCAAGCGCTCTTAGGGTGGCTGCAGTATCAGTAGTGAAAAAGGGATTCCCCGTTCCACCCGCAAATATAACCACCCTCCCCTTTTCAAGGTGTCTAATTGCTTTTCTCTTAATATAGGATTCAGCAACTCTATTAACTTCAAGAGCAGTTTGTACTCTAGTGAGAATACCTATTCTTTCTAACGAATCTTGTAGGGCGAGTGCATTTATTACAGTAGCGAGCATACCCATGTAATCGGCAGTTGATCTATCCATCCCAGTTGCTGCGCCGGCAATGCCTCTAAAAATATTGCCTCCACCAATTACAATTGCCGTTTCAATTCCAAGTGAATGGACCTGGCTTACCTCTTCAGAAATCTTTTCCAATACGTCAAGACTAATCCCAAAATTCTGTTCACCATGAAAGGCTTCTCCACTTAGTTTCAAAAGTATTCTCTTATATTTAGGTTTAGAAACTGGCTTTGGAGAGTTCATGGTAAGCTATTCATCAATGGGTTCTCCCAACTGGTACCTGACAAATCTCATTATTACTATATTTTCACCGATTTTTGCAATTAGGGAACTTAAAAGATCTGAGATTCTAATCTTAGGGTCTCTTATATATGTCTGTTCAAGAAGGCAATTTTCCTCTAAGTACTTTGTAACTTTACCTTCAACAATTTTATCCGCTATATTGTCAGGTTTGCCAGAATCAATGACTTGTGCTTTCATGACTTCCTTTTCTCTTAAAAGCACTGATTCCGGAACATCCTCAATACTTATGTAGATAGGATTGGCTGCAGCGATCTGCATAGCAATTTCTTTTGCAAAATCTTGGAATTCTTTGTTTCTACCTACAAAATCAGTTTCACAGTTTACCTCCACCATAACTCCAATCTTCCCACCGGCGTGAATATAAGATGTTACTACTCCCTCAGGTGTCTCCCTGCCCACTTTTTTTGCTGCCTTAGCAAGCCCTTTAATCCTTAGAATATCAATTGCCTTATCATAATCACCTCCAACTTCCTCAAGGGCTTTTTTGCAATCAATAAAAGGCGCACCTGTGCTGTCTCTTATTTCCTTTACCATTAGAGCAGTAATCTCACTCACTTTCCGTTTCCTCCATTTTCTCTGGTACTTCTTCTGAGTAAGCAAGAGATGTTGAATCACCTTCTTCCTCTTTACCATATTCTTTAAATACAAAAACCTTTCGCTCAACAACTACAGGGACTTTCTCCTCCTCCATTTTCGTGATTTCTCCTGTCTGTACTTTCTGTTCAAAGATGTGTTTACCTTCAATACAAGCATCAGCAATCTTCGAAGTGAAGAGTTTTATAGCCCTAATAGCATCATCATTACTTGGTATGATTATATCTGCATTGGATGGATCACAATTAGTATCTATAACAGCCACGATCGGTATACCCAGCTTTTTAGCTTCACGAACAGCTATATACTCCTTTTTTGTATCAACAATAAATAAGGCCTCAGGCATTTTTTTCATATTTATGATGCCGTTTAACAAATATTCTAATTTATGAATCTCCCTCTTCAAACCTTTTGCCTCCTTCTTGGGGAGACGTTCCATTTGTCCATCTGCCTCTAAGCTTTTGAGTTCGAGTAAATAGTCAATGCGAGAACGAATCGTACCAAAGTTGGTGAGGGTTCCACCCAGCCATCTAGTATTTACGAACGGCATTCCACATTTTATCGCCTCTTCTGCAATTATTCCCTGAGCTTGTTTTTTTGTCCCTACGATCAATATCTCTCCACCATCAGCAACCATGTCTCTTACGAAGTTGTAAGCTTTTCTAAAAAGATTGACCGTTTGTTGTAAATCAATTATGTGTATTCCGTTTCTGCTCCCAAAGATAAATGGCTTCATTCTTGGATTCCAATGACTTACCTGATGTCCAAAGTGAACTCCAGCCTCTAGGAGCTGCTTCATACCAACTAATTCACCAATTTGAGTTTCCTCTGCCATTTAAACCTCCTGTTTATTGAAAAGAAAAGAGTGAAACCAGGTTTTATTAACATAAAAAACCGCATTTTTCAAGTTAACCACAATTGTAACTGATTAAACTTACATTAAAATCTTGCAATTTAAATCCCTATTGACAATTAGTTTGGAAAACCCGTCTAACTCTTGTGCACGAGAACCAATAGGCAGGACTTTCCAGTCTCGTATTGGCGAGCGGGGTTGGAAAACCCCGCCTATCGATAAGGACTCTCTTTTCCCTCACGTTCGGCTTTCTCATAAATGTAGAGGCGCCCTTCGGGTCGCCAATACAAATTTTTGAATTGGAGGTCTTAGGACCTCTACCACTCTTTTGATGGACACTTCAAAAACAGCTATATTTAAATAAAAGGGTGCAATATTAATTTACGAGGTTTATTAACCCATTAAATACTTACTCATAATAAATCCCGCCGCTGGGAATGGACGTTCTAAAAATGTATTTCCATCTATCAAGGAATTTTTGGATCTAAAAAATATCCCATACGAATTCCGTTTTACCTCAAGGCCTGGTGAAGCTAAAGATATCGCAAGGGGAGCTGTAAACCAAGGATTCAGTCATGTTATCTCCATTGGAGGTGATGGTACTGCCCATGAAGTCGTTAATGGAATTGCTGGATCAGAGTTGATTCTTGGATTGGTTCCTGCAGGTAGCGGAAACGACTTTCCTAAAGCAGCTGGGATTCCGCTTGAGACTCCCAATGCTATAAGAAAACTAGCTAATAGACAAACACGACGAATTGATTTAGGGCTCTTTGGAGATGAATTTTTCGTTAATGGACTTGGAATTGGCTTAGATGGGGCAGTTGCTTTCCGTTTTAATGAAATGAAGAAACTAAGGGGAGAACTGGGATATCTTTGGGGTGCAATTCAGGAAACCTTGAGATTTAAGGGTTTCAATGTAAAAGTCAAAACCCCCGATTGGAATTACACTGGAACAGCATTACTTTTAGGGGCGTCAAATGGTCAATGTCATGGAGGGAATTTCAAGTTGGCACCCAATGCTAAGGTAGATGATGGTCTCTTAGATGTTTATGTTTTCGAAGATATGTCAATAATTAAAAGAATGATCAATTTACCCAAAGTACGTAAAGGATCTCATTTAAACTTAAACGGAGCTCATCTAAAACAAGTACCAAGGGCTGAGATAACTTTAGATTGTGAAGTTAAGGCACACTTGGACGGAGAATCCATTTTACTAAATCCTGATACATATAAAATTGAAGTTGTGCCGAAAGGATTAGAGATTATTTCGCCAGGTGATAATTAGTACTCGGTCAAATTACTTTAACGATTTGTCCTTTAAGTTTATTAATAATTTGTAATGCCTTTTCCTTGCGCATGAATTAGCTACTTCTCTCAAATACAATGATTAGAAATTCGTGATAATAATCTTATTGACCTCATAGTAAGTTTTAATCTATATTTAAGCCTTAATAATCCAAAAACCCTAATACAGAAAATAGACGAAATAAATTATGACTCATCAAACACTTTAAACTTGAGATTTCTGATAAAAACTAAATTAATCACTCAACACATTGATGGAAAATACGATAGTTAAGTTCATTTCAAATGAAAAGGGATTTATTGCTGCATTAATTTCTGCTGTCATAGTTCTCGTATTTGGTAGGCCTCTCTTTTCCGATCTTAGCAATTACTTAAAACTGCTGGTATTGTTCGTCTTCTTATTCTCTATAATACTTTCCGCAGCAATTGCCATAGTACATCACGCAGAAGCGTTAGCTCATAAATACGGAGAACCTTACGGGACTTTAATTCTCACACTTTCAGTTATAGGTATTGAAGTAATTATGATAGCAGTGGTTATGCTTAACGCAGAAAATCAGCCAACTATGGCAAGGGATACCATGTATTCGGTGATAATGATTGTCACAAATGGTCTAATCGGTCTCGCAATGATCTTGGGCGGACTAAAGCATGGTGAACAAAGATTCAACCTCAAGAGCTCAAACTCCTTTTTTTCAATGATAATAGCTTTTGTTACTCTTGGATTAATATTACCAAATTTTATTCCTACGTTTTACCTGGGAAATTACTATATCTTTTTGATTGTTATATCCACATTGCTCTATATTTTATTTCTCCGTATCCAAACCTTTGAACACAGATATTTCTTTGTTTTTGAAAAGGACGCGGTCTCTTCTGCTCAAACACTTATAGAAGAAAGGAAAGATATTAGTGGGATATATCATGTACTAATGCTGGTATTAACATTAATACCTCTTATTATTTTAGCGAAATCACTGGCTGTCGTACTTGATTATGGAATCGAAATAACCGGAGCCCCTGTAGATCTGGCTGCACTTATAGTAGCATTGCTGATCCTTTCACCAGAGGGTTTTACAGCAATCCGAGCAGGAAGGAATAATGAAATGCAAAGGGTTGTCAATATTGGTCTTGGCTCAGCACTCGCGACGATTGGAATGACCATACCCGTAGTTTTAATAATCAGTTTCATCGCCAAAAAAGATATCGACCTTGGACTGGATTCACAACAGGCAACCTTACTAATTGCCACTATATTGGTGGGGATGAATACATATAAAGATGGAGAAACCAACATGCTTCAAGGAGCAATTCACTTTGTACTTTTTGCAACCTTTATTGCCCTAATTTTTTTCTAGTTAAAAAATTGTAGGAGGATACAAATCATACTAATGTTGTTCTAACTCATTCAATAATAGAACTTCAAAAGTCGTTTGCACATCACAATATTTTTTGAACTATACTTTAATCATAAGTTAATTTAAAAACTAATTTAAAAATGAATGAGTAGAAAAATCTAATGCAAAAGTGGCGTCATCCAGGAGGAAAATTAAGAGAACTTGGTGCAGAAGCTCTCACAGATTCCGAACTTTTATCAATACTGATCTCAACTGGTACTAAAGACAAACCTGCCGAAGATATAGCAAATGAAATTCTAGAAAAGTTTGGATCATTTAAGGGTATGGCAAATCAGCCCATGGAAAAATTTCTCGAGATAAAAGGTCTTGGAGATGTTAAGATTATAAGAATTGCAGCAGCGTTTGAAATAGCAAGAAGGATTGTAAATCAGGTATTAAAAGAACATACGAAACAGTAATTAGAGGTGCAATATGCTTATAGCGATAAAGGATGTCTTTGAAAAGTTAACTGCTATAATAGAGCCTTCTGAAGGGGTATACGTAGCCATCTGTCCTGAGCTTGATCTAGCTACAGAGGGTAAAACCCCAGAGGAAGCATTGGACGATTTGATTGACATGGCAATAGATTATCGAGAACAATATATGGAAGAGTTTGAAACCTTCAGCAAAAGTCCTAATAGGGCAGCCCATAAACCATACATTCTTGAAATACAAGAAAAGAGAACAAAGGAAAAACTGAGGGAACTTTTTACTTAACCCCAACTTATGATGAATTTCGAAGAGTATTGAAAAGATGTTATTTTAAAGTAATACAGTATATAAGAACTGGAGAGTCAGATGCCCAAAATCAAAGATATGTCCATTGAAGACCTAGAACAATTTGTAGAGCAAAAAATCCTTGAGGTTCTTGGCGATCCAGATTCTGGACTAAAATTGAATGATAAATTCAAAAAGAAATTACAAAAAAGATTAAGAGACCCTTCCCAAAGACTTTCCCACCAAGAGGTATTGAAAAAACTTGGTTAAGGTAGAATGGACAGAAGAAGCAATTCAAGATCTAGAGAAGCTTGATAAACCAATTGTAAAACGAATCCTCAATAAAATTTCCTGGTTTTCATTAAATTTTGATAACTTAACACCAGAACCCTTATCCGCAGATCTGACTGGGACTTTCAAACTCAGAATAACTGATTGGAGAATAATTTATACATTAGAATGAAATGTTATAGTTATTCGAGCTATAGGCCATAGGAAAGAAATTTATAAATAGAGCATAATGAAACTTAATGTCGAAAGATGAAAAAAACTAAGCTTTCAGGAAAATCTACAAGAATTACCAGCCCCTTCGACACAACTAGCCACAAGACAGAAAGAACTGCAAATCAAAAATTTGTTGAGTGGATAAATCAAATGATACGAGACAGAAAACTTCCTATTGGGATCGCTGAGCAAGAGACGGTAGGAAGTGATAGAAAACAACCCGATGTAATAATTTTTGAAAGCCCGAAAACTGATAAAGTCCTCTGTGTCATAGAATTAAAACCTCCTTATTTAAGTCCCTTAGATGAAAACGAGTTGAAAAATCCTGCATGGGAAAAGGCAAACAGGAGAAAGGCAAAATACTTCGCTACTTCAAACTTTCAGTGGCTTATCTGGTTTAACACCGAGAAGGTAAACAGGATGGAGCCTGAAGAAAGACAAGTTGTCGATAAATTCCATCTTTCAGGCATCGAAAATCTTGATGACATCGAAGATGCACGATTTAAGAATCCTATTCTCAAGGGTATCGAGAGATTCCTTGAAGAACTTATCAGGGTTCACACAGGGATAAAGCCAGAGCCATTATTACCAATAGATGAGTTTCTAGTATTCAGGCTTCAGGAAAAGATATACCGCCTTGCAAGATACTACAGAGGCATCATCCGGGATAAGGTTCATAAGGATACTAAATTTTCAAGAAAGTTTAAGAAATGGTTTATTGAACAACAATGGACTTTCACATTTTCAGATAGCGATTTTGAAAAAGCTGCAAGGCAAACCGCCTACTTACTCATAAACAAAATCCTTTTTTACGATGTCCTTCAGTCCAAGAGATCAGGACAGCTTGACCCCCTCACCGTCCCCGATGATCTCACAAAAGGTGGACTTCTCGAGAGAACCCTTCAAGGCTACTTTGATTATGTACTTAAAAACATTGACTATGAAACCATATACAGTACTGACTTCATTGACCAGATAGCTTTCCCGGAAAGTAGACCAGTTGTTGAGGAGATAAAAGAGCTTATCAGAGTTCTCAAAAGATATGATTTCTCTAAAATAGGCTTTGATATTATTGGAAGAATATTTGAAAGATTAATACCACAGGAGGAAAGGCATAACTTAGGTCAGTATTTTACCAATCCTGATATCGTTGATCTGATTTTGGGATTCTGTATAAAGCATGAAAACGATAAAATACTTGATCCTTCTTGTGGTGCAGGAACCTTTCTAGTGAGAGCTTATCAACATAAGAAGATGATGAATCTCCGTATTCCTCATCAGGAGATTTTAAAAACCATTTGGGGTGTTGATATTGCCAAATTCCCTGCTCATCTTTCTACAATAAACCTAGCTGTAAATGACCTTTCAGTTGATGAAAACTATCCGCAAATACTCAATGAAGACTTCTTTAACCTGACCTCTGTGGAAAAGAGAGGAGGCGACCAGACTCGTAAAAAAGAGCTTTTAACCCTAAGTGGGAAAAAGGTTCTTATCCCTTATCCAAGAACCGTTGAATGCATCGTTGGAAACCCTCCTTATACAAGGCAGGAGGAGATTACAGAGATAACGGGAAAAGAGACCTACAAGGAATCCATGATAGAAAAAGCCCTTTATGATGGGAAAGGAAAACTTGCCGATATTTCAAAGAGGGCGGGCATTCATGCTTATTTCTTTGTGCATGGAACGAAGTTTTTGAAAGATAGTGGGAGATTTGGTTTCATTGTCTCAAACTCATGGATGGATGTTGATTATGGCAAAGGGCTTCAAGAGCTATTTTTAAAGAATTATAAAATCATTGCAATAATCGAGTCCAAGGTTGAGCGTTGGTTTGAAGATGCCGACGTTAACACCTGCATAATTATTCTTGAGAGGTGTAAAAACCAGAAAGAGAGGGATGAAAATCTTGTAAGGTTCGTATATCTCTTTAAAACCTTGAGGCATTTTATTCCTCCTGCACACGACATTTGGGAGAAACAAAAAGAAAGAATAGATACTATTGAGAATCTGAAAAAGACTATCCTCTTTCATAAAAATTTTTACCAGAATGATGAGTTGAGGATATATCCTAAGAAGCAAAGTGAGCTATGGGATGAGGGTTTTGATGTAGAAGAAAGAAAATATAAAGGCTCCAAATGGGGAAAATATCTAAGGGCACCAGAGATATTCTTTAAGATTCTTGAAAAGGGTAAGGATAAGCTCGTGCCATTAAAACATATAGCTGACGTTAGGAGAGGTTTCACGACTGGTGCTAATGAATTTTTCTATCTTACAGAAGCAGAGATAAATAGATTAGGAATAGAGAAAGAGTTTTGGATGCATACTAATGAGAAGGGTGAGTTAGTGACGAATAAAGTAATTGTCAGCCCACGAGAGGCTAAAGGGGTTGTTATAAAACCCGATGTTTTGACAAAGATAGTCCTTTATATAGACAAAGACAAGAGCAAGTTAAGGAACAAAAAGGTTTTATCATTCATAAGACGTGGCGAACAAAGGAGACTACATAAAAGACCAACATGTAGCTCAAGAAAGCTCTGGTACAGTCTCGGATACCGTAAACCATGGCCAATACTTCATCCCATGATACATCATGATAGACAGACAGTAGTTTCTAACAAATATGGAGTTCAGGTTGACCATAACCTCTTTGAAATAAAGGCAAAGAGAAAAAGGAGTAACCTCGGTGTCCTGTGTTTTCTCCTTTCAACTGTAAGTATGTTATTCAAAGAATTCGGTGGCAGGGTGAATCTTGGAGAAGGTGCACTTAAAACAGAGGGCGTTGATATAGAGAAATTCTTAATAGTAAGAGAATTTACAAAAGATATTTTGAATGCCCTTTATAAACTCGCTAGAAAATATAAAAATGCACCTATAAACTCTATCTTTGATGACCTTAATGCAAATCATCGCGAAGATGTTTCTCTTGATAAAGTAAATCCAGCCAGACGTGAACTCGATAAAATCATAATGGGAGATATACTAGGCTTAACGGAAGATGAACAACTTGAGGTTTATGGTGCGGTAGTTGATCTTGTAAGATCAAGAATAGAAAAAGCAAAGAGCTTTGGCAAAAAGAGAAGGACAAAAGAAGGAGTTGATGTTGAACTTTTAGCTAGGTTAATACAAGAAAAACTTGGAGATAAACTTCTTGGAAATTTCTATAGAGACAAAATCCTTAGTCAGAAAAACCTGAAAACAGTAGCACTCTTCCATCCAACAAAAGATTTACAGATTAAAAACGAGCTTTTCGGCTGGCGCATTTCATCAGGTAAAAACTATATAGACTGCCAGAGTGAATCAGAAGCTGAATATTTAAAGATATGGCTTGAATCTGGGCTCGAAGAAGTAAAAGTTCCAGGTGATGAAACTTATATCTCAAAACTCCTTCCTGAACTCAAAGCCCTAAAGGAGAAAATAGACCAGACTATATCAGACCATATCTCCTCCATCACAAGTCAAAAGCTTCAGAACAAGATTTTGCAAAAGTTGCAGGGGGAATTATTTAATTAAGATTTAAGGATTAAAACTGGATGAGGAATTATAAATGAATGAAGACTTAACCCAAAGATTGCTTAATAAAGAGGATGGTTTTACTGAAAGAAAACCTGAAGGCGCTGGAACAGCAGATTTTAAGAAAACACTGGTCTCTTTTGCCAATAGTGTCCCTGAAGATGGGACAGCGGTTCTTTTCATCGGAGTAAGCGATGATATAGAAAAATCGCGTGGAGTTTCAAATCCAGACTCACTCCAAAAAAAAATAAGAGGGATTTGTGAAAAAGATTGTTATCCACCCATTAAGTTTCAGTGTCAGGTTATACCTTATGAAGATAAGAATCTCCTTGCTGTAATTATTCCCTTCAGTTCGAATCGTCCACATTTCGCTGGACCTGCATACATTAGACTTGGCTCCGAAAGTGTTGTTGCTTCTGAAGAAATTTTCCAACAACTTATTGATTCTCGAACGAGCAGAGTAGCCAAGATTATACAGTGGAGAGGTAAAATAGTTACAGTTGAAGCACATGGGAAAGTATTGGGCAATACCAGATACATTGATGAAAGATACAGAGGGGGGATACGCAAAAAACATGAATGTGAAGTTCTTGAATGTAATAATCATTATGTGAGGATGAAAGATATCTCAAGTGGTAATCAGCTTAGTGAACCTCTCTCAAACGTTAAGGTCAATTATGATGTAGAAAGAGATAGACTAATGCTTGTCGTTAGTCCAGAAGTCTAAAAGTCGATTGATAGGATTGTAAAGATGATTCTCAAACAAAAATGGACAGCATTTTACTACCAACATATTGATATTGGAAAACCTAAGTATTTTTGATACTCTTCTTTAAAAGAAAGGTTTGAAAGGAAGAAGCATGATAAAAAAACTAAATGTAAAGAACTATAAGAGCTTAAAAGACTTAGATTTAGAACTTAGCAGAACAAACGTTCTAGTGGGCCCTAATATGTCTGGAAAAAGTAACTTGATTGATTGCCTTAAATTTCTAACACAGATGTGCATTTCTGGCTTGAACAAATCCTTTTTAGATCGTGGTGGATTTTCAGAAGTCGCCTGGAAAGGAGAAAATGATAGTCCGATTTCATTTCGATTAGTTATTGAACGAGAAGCAAATGAAAGGGAATCAGAAAAAAGGTATGAGTATGAAATCTCAATTAGTGGAAGTCATAGTGGCCTAATTTCTATTACACGAGAGTATTTAACGTTTACATCTGGTGGTAAAACTTCAACTCTACTTGATCTCAGAAATGGCAAAGGCAAAGGTATCCATCCAGATGGTTCTACTGCATTTACTCTAGGAGACCCTGGTATTAGATCTGGCCTAGAATTTTCAGTACCAGGCTGGGAAGGAAATAATTTTAAAGAGTATCTTTATTCTTGTCGGTATTATCAATTAATACCTGCCGTTATGAAACAATCTAATGCAACAATCTCTCAAGAATTTCTGACACAAAATGGCCAAAATTTTTCAGGCTGGTTCATGACGCTGCAAACAAGTTATCCGGATGAATTTCGGTTGATAAAACAAGCAGCTAAAGATGTATTACCTGAACTAGTAGAAATACTTGCACCACCTACTCAGATTGGTACGACTACTGTAATTACTAAAGAAAAATACATCAAAGGACCAATTAATATATTTCATATGTCAGATGGGGAAGTTGTTTTTCTAGCATGGCTGTCTTTAATTTTTGCTCCCCCTGAATTCGGGGCACCATTAATTTGCGTTGAAGAATTAGAAAACCATTTGCATCCGAGGCTTTTAGAAACTCTTATAGAAGTATACACACAAAGACAAGCCGAACTTGGTCATCGAGCAGCTCAAGTAATTGTAACCACCCACTCACCATATTTAGTCGATAAAATGAATCTTGATAACCTAATTGTTATTGAAAAGAGCAACGGTGCTTCAAGATGTCTAAGACCTGCTTCTAAAAAACATTTAAAAGAGCTTTTAGAGCGTGAAGAACTTGGTCTGGGAGAATTATGGTATTCAGGTGCACTCGGTAGCAATTAATGGCGACATACGGCATAGTGATTGAAGGAAGCTATGACGAAGCTGTACTTAGAGAATTAATTATTAGATGCCTTCCTAGTGAAATAGAAATTATCTCACGCCCCTGCGGTGGAAAGTCTCAGTTAATGAAGAGATTTATAGGATTCCTTAAATCATTTCGCTATGAGAAACAGGGATCACCCATTGACAAAGCTCTAGTAATTCGTGATGCAGACAATAAAGATCCCGATAGTCTATTGCAGGAGATGAATAATAAATTTACTAATCAGAATTACACCTTTGAAGTCAAATTTGTAATTATTCTACAAAGTCTTGAGACTTGGCTTCTTGCCGATGAGGAGGCAATATCTAGAGTCGCTCAGACACGTTTTGGGAGACCAGTATCAAGGGTAAATGAAGATCTCGAGTCAATTTTTCAACCCAAAGAAAGGCTTACGAGAATACTTTCCGATGCAAAGTTGACCTATACAGCAGAAGTAGCGAGAGAAATTGCAAGGGAATCAGACCTATCAAAACTAGAAAACCGTTGCCCGAGCTTTAGGGAATTTCGTCAAGCAGTTTTAGATTGTTAATAGATAGAAGCGTAAAATTCTGACATGGTCTATATTAATATTTCTTTCAATTAATTACTGCAATTTCTCTTCTGCTACATCCTTCATTCGCATTGGTACAGGCGAGGCATGGTGAAGAACAAGGTGCCACTTTGAATGTCGACGCTCATATATATTTGTGGTCTGAGCAATTCCAGTCGTTAATTCATCACCAACCTTATGGGTGATATGCTCAAGACAAGTAATCCAGCCTACTTCATCTGACACTTCAGCATTTATTTCAGATAACTCAATTTTAACAGGTCCGCCGGCATCAAAAATGTCTTTCCAACTTTCCTTTATCGACTCCCAACCTATTAGGATTGGCCAGCCTGGATGAACGCACCTCGAGTCCTCATCTTTTAACCAAACCTCCTCCATCAAATCCATGTCCCCATTTTGAAGAGCGTCGTAGAACCTTTCATTCACACTGAGTAACTCTTTAAGCTCATCAGGCACGAGATCTAACCTCCAGGAAAGTTATAAATCAAGATTACCAAATTACAAGCACCAAATTACAAACAAAAGTTAGCCACAAAGGCACTAAGACACAAAGGGTAGAAGTCAGGAGCCAGAATTCAGTGTAGACGCAAATTTTGCGTCTATAATATTTATCTCTTCTGGATTCTGACTTCTGACCACCTAATCCAGTGATCTTATAGCTCAATATCTGCCAGAATTGATTCTATATCTTCTCTTACCAATTCATCGTCTTCAAGATTCAAATGTTCCGTTAAAATGTTGTACGCGTCTTTTCCTTGGAGCTTCCACAAAGCCCAGGCGGCATGTGCCCTGACCAGGGGATCTTCATCCTCCAGAGTTTGTACGACATAAGGAACAAGGTCTCTATTTCCTGAATTGCCAATTGCTACCATAACATTTCGAATAAAACCCTTCCTCTTAGCCCTTTTTACTGGGCTATTCTTAAATAGATTTCTGAAATCATTCAAAGTCAATTGGGAAAGATATGATAGTTCGGGGTTATATAATCCAGCCCTTGGTGTAAAATAAGGATTTTCTGTAACTTCTGCTTTTCTATTCCATGGGCATACGTCCTGACATATGTCACAACCATATATGTTATTGTCAATTTTATCTCGCAGGCGGATCGGAATTTTCCCTTTTAGTTCAATTGTGAGATAAGAAATGCATAAATTTGAATCCAAAACGTAAGGTTCTCGTAAAGCATCCGTGGGGCAAGCATCTATACACATAGTGCAGGTACCACACCTGTCTGGAACCGGATTGTCATATTCAAGTTCAATATTGGTAATAATCTCTCCTATAAAAATCCACGACCCTATATCCTGGTTAATCAGGCAAGTGTTTTTTCCATACCACCCTATTCCCGAATACTTTGCATAAACTCTTTCCAAAACAGGACCGGTATCTACATATGCTTTTGATCTTACACCCTGTGGCGTAATTTTACTAACATGCTTTTCGAGCAATAATAACTTATTCTTTATATAATCGTGATAATCATCTCCCCATGCATAACGAGAAATCCACCCCCTAGTTTTATCGCTCTCATCGATAGAATATGGATAATCTGTATTGTAATTCAGGCCACAGGAGATTACTGAAATTGCATCAGGGAGTATATTTTTGATGTTTTCTCTTTTTTCAGGATTTCTCTCCATATAACTCATTTCACCCGCAAATCCCCTGGCAAGCCACTCTTTATAAAACTGATTTTCGGGAAAGGTATTGACCGGGGAAACACCTACTATATCAAATCCTAGTTCAATTGCCTTATCTTTAACGGATTTAGTAACAGCATCAATATCCATAGAGGACATTTTAACACAGATAACATTTTGCTATAGCATTTGAGTAAACGTAAATAATATAAGGCGCCTATTTGAAATAAGTTTTTACTCTAGAAATTAAGTGAGCTCCTTCCCTTACAGCATCCTCACCAGTGTTATAAGTTACGTAGTATGAATCAGCCTTGACTTCGAGAGGTGCGTTAGCAGGAGCAAAAGAGAAGTTGGCACTCTTTATAAGCTCAATATCTGAATTATCCCAACCAAAACATGCCACATTCTCATTTAAAACAGAACGCTCTTTTTTGATATCGGAATAAAAATCTACAGTTTGAGAAATACCCTGATGGAAAAAATCAATTCCAAGCCGATCGGTAATCGAACTAATCTCATTTGAATTCTTCATTGAATACGCAATGCTATCAACACCTAACCTTTTCAAATTATTAATATGATACCCATTTTTTATTCCGGGGTTGTTTAGATAAAATGAAATTAAATTTTCGGTGAGAAAGCCGTCGGCATTTATTAATAAGAGCTTAATCGGAGTAAGCCTTTTAATTAGATCTGTTCTTAATCTTACTAGCATCCCTTTATCACTTTGAAGCGCAAAATCGAATACCATTTTAAGTTCTAAATCATAGAATAGCAAGTCCAGCCGCTATAGTTCATTATATTAAAACTGAAATAATACTTGCTGTAGGTTTAAAAAGAAGATGATTGGGATATGAAATAATAAAACACCCAAAGCAAGTCTAAGCCAATGCTATAATTTAAATTATATTATCGAGTAAATAAGTTAAAGAATAAAATTTACTCCATTTAAGACCTTTATCATGTTTAAATAATTCTTGAACTCTCTTTATTAAGTCAAGTTCATTCGTCTAAAAATGTGATTTATATTGCTAACTACCAATAAGACAAATTTTTTTATGAAGACATAATTCTGGATTAAAAAGAGGAACAAAAAATGACAACTAATTGGGCATGGCGGGAAAGATATGACGAACTCATAGACTTTGTAAAAAGATATAAACGTCTACCAACACTTAGGCCTTGAGCGGTGGGTACAAAACAATATAGTTTAGCATCATGGCTAGCTCATCAAGGAAAAAAAAAGAGAGAAGGGAAACTGTCTTCTAGACAGGCTAACATGCTACAACAGGTTGGTGTAGTTTGGAATCCAGGAAAAGAAAACAGAATTAGATGGGAAGAGCAATATAAAAATCTTGTAGAGTTCAGGAAAGCAAAACCCAAAAGATGGCCTAATTGGTCTTCCACAGAAAAAAAGGAAAGAACACTTGCTCGTTGGTGCTATTACAATAGGCTCTGGTACTATGGAAGGGTAAAAGAAGTTGGTAAGTTTCCAAAGTATAGAATTCAAAAGTTAAATGAGATCGGCTTTGAGTGGGTGCCAAGTGACAGGAATAAGAGATGGCAAAAGAATTATGAGGAAGTAAAAAGATTCAGAAAAAAGCACCCAAACAAATGGCCATCACCATAAAACTATCACTTATATAAATGGGTGCAAAATCAAAGAATCAGATACCATAAGGACTCTCTAGAAAAGAATAGAATAAATCTACTAAAGAAGATTGGATTTGATTGGAAACCGTGATTGGAAATCGTTAAATATTAATAATCAAAACTAAATTTAACCTAACCCATTTAGCAATTTAATTTTAAATAAACTTCTTAATCTATAATTGTATCGATGCGCAAATATTATATTTATTTTTTAACGTAATAAAGAGGGAATTTATTTAACCTATTGTAATAACGTTAGAATTCGTTGTATAATTGTTAGCAACAATATATTGAAAACCCTAGGAACTGTCCTCCAAAACCGAAAGGGCTAGGAAAGGAAGGGTGAGAACAAGAACCTAGGGTGTAGAATAATTATAACGGGTTCTTTTAACTTGTCGACAAAATTTATAATTTGCGACACTAGACTTAATTATCATTATCTTTTTTAGTATCCAGTGTAAAACCCTCTTTAATTTGTCTAATAATAGTAATTTAATTTAGACAATTCCCCGTAGCTTGCAAGGGGGTTATTGCTGTGTCATTAACGAGGAGCACTTCGCTTATGCCCAGTAAAGGCTCCGTGACGAAGTAATTTCTCATTTCAGACCGCCACAGGGGTCCGCCCTTCGCAATTGACATCGAAGAAACGGATTGGGACTGTATTTTTTCCTTTTTACCCTGTCATACTCTGCAACTCTTTGCAGGGTTTTTGATTTATATTAAACTCACGGTCTCTAGCTGGCTATTCGTTACATTGACTGAACAAATTTGAGGTCTGAAGAGACTGGTTCTTACCCAAGCTTAATTTTTTGTGCTGTTTTAGAGTAGCGCCCAAATTTTAGGCTTTTTGAATGCCATTTTTAGTATTTTCCCCAATAATACACGAAGTCTTTAGTATTTACACTAAACTCTGCTAAACTAATTTAAACATTTTTAACTGCTGCAATTCGATTACTAACTACTGATTAAACTTTTATTTAATCATGTCAATATCAATAAGTAAAAAAGGCTCTAGAGATGTACTTGCTATACTTGCAGGAGGGGGCCCCGCTCCTGGAATAAATGGCGTGATCAGCGCGGCTACGATTGAGGCAATAAATCGAGGCATTCAAGTAATTGGAATTCAAGATGGTTTCAAATGGATTGCTAATGGAGATAAAAAACATATTCGGAGATTAACAATCAGTGACACATCTAGGATTCATCTAACCGGTGGGTCTATAATAGGCATATCAAGAGAAGATCCGACCTCAACCGTCCAGAGAATGAAAAATACTTTAAGAGTTTTGAAAGACCTTCGAGTCAGATATCTGGTAACAATTGGCGGTGACGGCACATTATTTTTGGCGAGCCGGGTTGAAAAAGAATCTAAAGGTAAGATTAATGTGGCCCATATACCAAAGACGATTGATAATAATCTTCCACTTCCCGGATATATACCAACATTTGGGTTTGAAACTGCGAGACATGTAGGAACTGAGCTTGTCCAACATCTAATGGAGGACGCAAAAACAACAAGCAGATGGTATTTCGTAGTCACAATGGGCAGGAAAACCGGACATCTTGCGCTTGGTATTGGAAAGGCTTCTGGAGCTACGTTAACGATCATTCCAGAGGAGTTTGGTGAAGAGAAAATATCACTCAATAAAATTGTCGTCACACTTGAAGGTGCAATTATAAAAAGGTTGTCTATGGGAAGAGAAGATGGAGTCGCAATTATTTCAGAAGGAATTACAGAAAAGTTAGATGAGTCTGAATTAGAAAACCTAAGAGACCTGGAAAGGGATGAACATGGACGGATAATGCTTTCGGAGGTTGATCTTGGTCAGGTACTTAAAATCCAAGCAAGAAGCCGCCTTTTAGAAAAAAAAATTAAAATCAGGATAGTAGATAAACGAATTGGATATGAGCTGAGATCTGCTCGCCCAACCCCTTTTGATTCTAAGTATGCCCGTGATCTAGGTTATAGCGCAGTCAAATTTCTATTTGGGGGAGGCTCGGGAGCGATGATAACTATACAAACGGGGAAAATGGTCCCTATGTATTTTAATAAACTACTAAACGCGAAAACTGGTGGGACAAGAATACGTTATGTTGATACAAATACAGAATCCTATGAAGTTGCAGAAAAATATATGATAAAACTCACAAAAGATGATTTCGAAAACAAAGTAAAGTTAAAAAAGCTATCGCAAACTGCAAACATGAAACCCAAAGAATTTGTGGATTATTTTTCCAAAGCACTAAGGAGTTAAATCAACTCATACGCAAAGAAGCCACTTGGGTCCCTGGTGTTTTGAAGGTATATGAACACAATACTCCAATCAGCCGGTTCTCTCGTTGACCTCATCAGTTCGTAGAACTCGACACCTGAACCAGACACGGATTTTCCAAAATCCAGGACTGAACCCTATTTCTTTAAATTATGAATAGAACGGTATGCACTATCTCCCTTCTGGCTTGCTATCTCCCTCCCCAGATCGTTAGCTTTTAAAATTGAATCCAAAAGATTTTTAGGATTCACCTCGAACGGCTCATTCCCAATAAAAGGATTTTTCATTGAAGCTTCCATTGCTCTTTCCAGGTCTTTAATATCGCTCTTTGAATCTAATGAGAGATGCCCTAGATGTACAGGAAGCCCTACCTCAGAAAAAAAACTAGTGACCTCTTTTGCGTCTTCAATCTGATCTTCCAACATTAGCTGCGTTAGCAATCCGATTGCCACCATCTCACCGTGCAGATAGTTCTTATGCAATTCTGAAATTACAGTTAAACCTCCAGCAACACTATGGGCAGCTGCGAGGCCACCACTTTCAAAACCCATCCCGCTTAGGAGCGTGTTCGCTTCCGCAATACGTTCGAGGTCTCCATTCACTTGAGAATTCTTAACAGCATCTATAGCCCCAGTACCATATTCATACAAAGTTTTTGCACATTGCTCAGCAATCGTTCTGGCTGCAATAGTAGGTCGGCAATCAACATTGTTTCTTGCTTTAGGATTTCCGAAACATGTTCTTGCCTCATACCACGTGGCCATTGCATCACCCATACCCGATACCAGATAGCGAAGTGGTGCCTGAGCAATAATGCGTGTGTCTACCACTACCATCGATGGGTTGCTGGGAAATAGTTCAATCTCTTTAAAGACACCGTCAGGAGTATAAATAACGGATACCGCTGAACACGGCGCATCATTAGATACAATAGTCGGACAAATAACAACAGGAATCGATAACCGATAAGCAATAGATTTCCCCGTATCCAAACATTTGCCTCCTCCTATAGCTATAAGACTGTCTACTGGGCCCTCTTCCGTTCTTAGCAATGCTAGTGCTCGATCAATTTCCTCATAGGAAGACTCACCCATAAAGGTAACAACAACTGGCTCAATCTTAGCTTTTCTAAGACTTTCTAATATCTTGTCACCTATTCTTCTCATACCACCTTCGGAGATCAATATTGCAGGGCGGATACTTTGAATAATGGATAGGTATCGCCCTAAATGTGCGATTACTCCATCCCCTTGAATGTATCTTTGGGAAGAAATAAGCACATTGGGAACTATTTTCTCACCTGCATCTTTACCTAAAAAAACCTCCTGAGGCGAGAACGGCTCTGCTATCGACATGTAACACCTCCTAATTTCTAAGAACGAGTTTTAAGATTGTTTATCCCATTTTAATGAAATTCCCTGCAGCAAGCTACAGGGAATTCGCTAGTTCAATATTTTGATTCTAATTTATCAGAATAAAAAGCTATACTCAACAAATATGTACTGCTCCCCTTTTGTCAAAATCCGTTTAAGTTAGGCTTATTAATAGTCAAACCCTGATTCTAGATGCACCTTAATAGTTAGATTTTCAAGCATTCACCAGATTTGAATGGCGGTATTATAAGGTAGCAGCTAGAACACAATACCACCATAATGCAACTTGAAATCATTCCTAACCTGCTGATTTTATTATATGAATGGGGCTGGGTCGCTGGCTGGATGAGGTTAGAATCTCTAATCTATTTTTAGTCTGGAATTATGGACACACCAAAAAGACATTTCTTTCCTTCTAGTGTGGCTGAAAATTTACAGACGTTTTCTGTAATCAGCCCTCTCCCAGCTATTTTGGCCTGCTGTTGTAAATTAATGGTTTTACCTTTCTCGAGTACTTCTTTATCAACTCTTCTTATATCTTCTGCAATTTCAGACCAAACCTGATCATAGTCAGTCTTTCCTATAACTTCTTCAGGCGAACCCACTCCGGCTAGACCAAAGAAAAATTTATTACACCAAACATATTTGCCTTCCTCATCTTTTACAAACACCGCAAATGGCATATCAGTGAATACTTCCAATTGTTTAATTTTATACATGGTGGCCTCCTAATCATCTGTCTCTTTTCTTGTTTAAAAAAGAAGGGTTCACCTATAGAGGTGACCCCTTTATACGGTGTTTTTTCGTTAACTTCCTCTCCTACGTGTTTATAGGTATTGGCGTTTATCCAGACTAACTGAGATTAGAATTAGCATCATTCTTAGTAAAATGGTGTACATATGCAAAATTATAATGCTTTTTCGATATTGGTGTAAACCTTTTGTGTAAGTAACTTTTCCAAGGAATGTTTCCACATGATTAATAGTTCTCGCGGACGCAAAGCGCCCGCCAGGCAAACCGCCATTAAAGCTTTTCAGCAATAAATTCATAGTAAGTGTTGAATTAATAACTCCACAGGGGTAAAAGGAGAGCGGTTACAACTTACATTAAGTAGGAAAGAATACCAAAATTCAATAATAAAAATTTTTAAATAACGTTAATGGGTATCATTTTCTCTTTAATACCTTTTTAACGGCATCAATAATATTTGGAGACTTCAAGCCATACTTTGCCATAAGCTCATCTGGCGTTCCAGACTCTCCAAACCTATCCATGATTGCCACATACTCGATTGGAACCGGGTGATTTCCTGATACGACCTCTGATACAGAACTGCCCAGGCCGCCATGCGCCTGATGTTCTTCAGCCGTAACTATGGCCCCAGTCTCTCTTGCAGCTCTTACTATACTATCTTTGTCAATAGGCTTTACTGTGTGACAATTAATCACCCTTACGTCAACTCCGTCGCTCGACAACTCTTCAGCGGCAATCAACGATTCATATACAAGTGAGCCACATGCAATTACTGTGACGTCATTACCCTGTCTAAAAGTTTCCGCTCGCCCGATTTGAAAAGGTGTTCGTTCAGTGGTAATTGCTGGAAGTTTTTCTCTTCCAAATCGCATGTAAACCGGCCCATTTAGGTCTGCCATTGCAATTGTTGCCTTTTTAGCTTCCAAATAATCGCAAGGCACTATAACAGTCATGTTTGGCAAACATCTTGTAATAGCTATATCTTCCAATGCCTGATGTGTGCCACCATTTGGTCCGACTGTTACTCCCGCATGCGCACCCATGACCTTAACATTTGCCATGCTGAAACAAATGCTAACCCTTATCTGATCCCAATTTCTACCAGGGTTGAATACCGCATAGGAAGCAATGTAGGGTATTTTCCCACAAAATGCCATTCCTGCTGCGATTCCCGCCATGTTTTGCTCAGCAATTCCCATTTCAAAAAATCTTTCAGGAAATGCCTTTTTAAAGCCTAGAGATCTTGTGGACTGTACCAGGTCACAGCACAAAACGACGACATTTTTATTCTTTTTCCCAGCCTCTATAACGCCGTCCCCATAACCATTTCTCTGGGGAATCTGCTCAGGCTCAGAGAATATGTTGTCTGCCAAATAAGGATCGGTATCCATAGATTTTATTGATGCTCGCCGATTATCCTTCCACCCAATGTCTTTATTTGTTCAAGATCTTCGAGAGCCTTCTTGGCCTCTTCCTTGTCGGGAGGCTTTCCATGCCACTCGGGCTTAAATTCCATGAAGTCAACCCCTTTTCCCGGAATCGTGTGCGCCAACAACATAGTAGGCTTCTCAAATATTTCTTTTGCTTCTTCAAAAGCGCCTATAAGACTCCTAATATCATTTCCGTCCACTTCTAACACGTGCCATCCAAACATTTCATATTTTCCTTTTAATGGTTCCATTGGCATAATATCCTCAGTGAATCCGTCCTGCTGAATATTATTCCTATCCACTACTACCGCGAGATTATTTAGCCTGTTTTTACCTGCAAGCAAAAATGCCTCCCAGACCTGTCCCTCATCCTCCTCTCCGTCGCCAACCATACAGTAAACTCTTGATCTTTTTCCGTCCAATTTATTCGCCAGAGCCATTCCTACAGCTATGGAAATTCCTTGACCCAGAGAACCGCCTGAGGCCTCAAGTCCGGGCAACATGCCCCTATGGGGATGCCCCTGAAGCCTTGACCCTAATTTTCTCAGCGTCATCATCTCTTCTTTAGGAAAATACCCGGCATGAGCTAAAGTTGCATATAGCACTGGGCAAATATGAGCATTACTCAGGACAAACCTGTCCCTTTCCTCCCAATCCGGGTTTTTCGGATCATGCTTCATGACATGAAAATATAGCGCCGTAAATATGTCTGCCGTCCCCAAAGAGCCTGCAGAGTGACCCGAACCCGCCTCCAGAAGCATCTTGATAATATCTTCTCGTATCTGATCTGCTTTGTTCTCTAGGAACGCAATTTCTTTTTCAGTTACATCCAAGTTTTGTTGCCCTCATTTCCTCATATTTAAATAACAAAAAATTTATTTCCAACTATAATCTATAATCTAGTCTAATTCAAATGTGAAAAGGAATTGAATTTTAGACCAAGGATAAAGACAAAAACAGTTTATTTTGAATGGGATGTATTGTTAGAGAGGATGGAAAAGCTAGAAAAAGCTCTCAAGGAATACCACGTAGGTGCCCACCGAACTAAAAGCAGGGGGAGTCTGAAAAGTACTGGACTATAAGACGATTGAGTTTCAATTTATTGCGTAAGAAAGTTAAGGGAAGGCAGACAGTGCCTTTTATTGATGATTTTATAGTAAAACCCGAAGTCATGCCCGAGTTCTTAAAAAGGCTCGAGAATATATTTGAACAATACCCCGATCTCAGTTTTCCAATTGCTGGACACCCTGGGGATGGCAACTTTCATGTAATACCGTTAATGGATATGACTGATGAAAATCAAAGAAAGAAAATTCCGGAGTCGACTCAAAAGGTGTTTAATTTAGTTTTAGAGTATAAAGCTTCTTTGAGTGCCGAACACAATGACGGATTAATTAGGGGAGCTTATCTCAAACAGATGTATGGTGAAAAGGTCTTTGATCTGTTTTGCCAGGTCAAGGAAATTTTTGATCCGCAAAGGATATTTAACCCCCATAAGAAAACCGATGCGAACTTAGATTATTCAATGAGATTTATCAAGAAGGACAACCAACATACCGTATAAAATTTAATTGGCATCGCAATAATCTTTTTGCTTTTAAATTGTTGATCTAGAGGTATTAAAAATTTAATCGGGACGAACTTTTTTAATTATACCGCAGCCCTTGACAATCATAACAATTACTTTATATAATGGGTTTATAAGAAGTTATTTACTAGTATTAGGATTACTTCAAAAAAAGTAAGGGAGTAAGATGGAACTTACATCTGTATTCAACCCAAGTTCTCCCCAGGCTTGGGCTATCGCGAATTTAGGCATATTCATGATCATTATTGCAGGGACCATCTTAGCCATCATTATAGTTCTGGTTACCTTTATTTCATATCGATTTAGAAGAAAACCTGGAGATGATGAGGAACCTCGACAGGTATATGGAAATGAGAAACTTGAAATTGTCTGGACCATAATTCCCTTTTTAATAGTTGCCGCCCTGTTTATCTTTTCGGTTATAACAATGGTTAAGGTGAATCCTTCGAGTGCAATAATTGAGGATCAAAAACCAGATCTGGTAATAATAGGACATCAATGGTGGTGGGAGCTTCACTATCCAAAATCGGGGGTTGTTTCAGCTAACGAGATTCATATTCCTGTAGGTAAGAAAATGCTAGTTAGGCTTGAATCGATTGATGTAATTCATGATTTCTGGGTGCCAGAAGTAGCCCGCAAGATTGATTTGGTCCCTGGACACCCTAATTATATGTGGTTGGAAGCCGATGAACCAGGCATATATCTGGGACAATGTTCAGAATTTTGTGGTATAGCTCATGCTCATATGCGCCTACGAGTCATAGCACATCATCAAGAAGAATTTGATGTTTGGGAAAAAGGCCAGCTTTATGTACCACCTACCCCTAGATCTGGGGAAGCTGGAAAAGGATCAAAGCTATTTAAGGAAAAGGCTTGTATGAATTGCCATTCCATCGCCGGTACCGATGCTGTAGCAACAGTAGGACCGAATTTAACACACCTGGCAACTCGTACGACCATTGGAGCCGGTACCTTGCTGAACACACCGATCAATCTTGCAAAATGGCTTAAGAATCCCAAGGGTTTTAAACCTGGGGCACTCATGCCTAATATGAAACTATCTGATGACGAAGTAAACGCAATTGTGGCTTACTTGGAGGCTTTGAAATGAGCAGAATACCGTGGGTCCCAGAAACGACTGAACCCCTTCCACGGGTAGGAGAAAGTGAAGGCCTGCTTACGTGGGCAGCCTCTGTCGATCATAAGCAGATTGGAATAATGTATTTCATCGCCGCACTTTCCTTCTTCTGTATTGGTGGTTTAGAGGCTCTGCTAATGCGGATTCAACTGTCCAGGCCAGACAACAATTTTATTGACCCTGAACTCTTCAACCAACTTTTTACAATGCACGGCACTACAATGGTATTTCTGGTAATAATGCCGTTCTTGATAGGTCTTGGAGTATATCTCATACCTTTAATGATTGGCGCTCGTGACATGGCCTTTCCACGTTTAAACGCCTTAAGCTTCTGGGTAGTGGTGTTTGGTGGTTTACTCCTATATTACCCGTTTATAACTCAGAGCGGCGCAACCGATGTCGGTTGGTTCGCCTATACCCCTCTTAGTGAAAAACCCTATTCACTTAATAATGGCCCCACTTACTGGGCGTTAGCGCTTTTATGCACTGGCATCGGTTCAGTAGCTTCCGGTATAAACAATATTATAACAATTATAACTCTCCGCGCTCCTGGAATGACTATGCGTCGCATTCCACTGTTTGTCTGGTTGCTATTGGTTACCTCTTTCTTGCTGGCTTTCGCGATTCCAATACTCAACGCGGGTCTTGTTACATTGCTTTTGGACCGTATACTCGAGGCTAACTTTTTCGCTCCATCCTCGGGAGGATCCGCCATACTTTGGCAAAATGTGTTCTGGGGATTTGGACATCCAGAGGTATACATCCTCGTCCTACCTGCCTTTGCCATTATCTGCGAAGTTATCCCCGTTTTTTCACGCCAACCCATCTTTGGATACGGCTTCATGGTGGGATCGGCGATTGCTATTGGACTACTGGCATTCGGAGTCTGGGGACATCATATGTTTGCAGTGGGGCTCGGCGTTCCTTTTAACACATACTTTTCTCTAGCAAGCATGCTGATTGCAGTACCAACAGGGGTGAAAATTTTTACATGGATTGCAACGATGTGGGGAGGCAAGATCTATTTTGCCACAGCAATGATGTTTGCTACCGCATTTGTCATAGAGTTTGTAATCGGTGGTCTAAGTGGTGTGGCCTTTGCAGCAGCTCCTCTTACTTGGCAGTTGACCGATAGTTATTTTGTCGTCGCCCATATACATTACGTGCTCTTTGGCGGCTCTATGTTTGCAATATTTGCGGGGATCTATTATTGGTTTCCAAAATGGACTGGACGCATGCTCTCGGAAAGAATAGGTAAATGTCACTTCTGGCTAATGCTCATTGGTTTTAATCTCACCTTCCTATTTCAACACATGGTAGGATTGCTTGGCATGCCTCGCCGAGTATACACATACCCAGATCTTCCAAGTTGGAACTGGTTGAATTTGCTTTCAACCATAGGAGCATGTGTTCTCGGATTTTCAGTGCTCATATTTATTTTTAATATATTTTTCAGCCTTCGAAAGGGAAAGATAGCTGGAAATAACCCATGGAATGCATGGACCCTCGAGTGGTTGGCAGCGTCCCCACCCCCTGTCCACAATTTTGATGAAGTACCACGTATTCATAGTGCCCGACCACTATGGGATCTAGCTCATCCTGATATGCCCGATGAACCTGAATCATTCAATACCGGAGTGACAAGGTGAATATTGAGAAGAACAAGCTTCTCATGATGTTTTTCTTGGCCTCCGAGTCGATGTTTTTCATTGTATTGATTTTGACCTATGCCTATTACAGAAGTACTGCTGCTGTGGGTTTCGAATCGACTGGAGGTCCAACGGCGTTGACTAGCCTTAACCCAATAAGGACAGGGATTTTCACACTTATATTAATCTTAAGCAGCTTTACAGTTTGGCTAGGAGTGAAAAGCCTAAAGTCTAAAAGACACTCAATGTTGTGCTTTTGGCTCTTCATAACCATCGTTCTTGGAGCATTGTTCCTATATGGTCAAGGAACAGAGTGGTGGGGAATGATCAAGCAGGATATAACGATTAGCCGTGACCTTTTTGGTACCACCTTTTACACGCTCACTGGTTTTCATGGTTTTCACGTAACAGTCGGGCTCATAATGCTCTTGATTCTTTTTGGGCTTGCTCTCGCAGGTGATTTCAGAGGTCCAAAATCCGCAGGAATAGAGTCTATATCCCTATACTGGCACTTTGTCGATGTAGTTTGGATAGTAGTTTACTCCGTAATTTATTTATGGGCAGTTTTATAATGAGGTTATAGATAATCTTATGAGTTTGGGATAGAAAACTTAACAAATGAGGACTGCTAATGACAGCTTTTGATATCTTAACGACAACGTGGAACTTCGACGGATGGGTCATTGTTTTATGTGCAATATTAATAATAAGTTACGTTCACACAGTTAGAGGGCATTTCTCGAAAAGCTCTTTATTTTTTATTGCAGGTGTAGCCCTTTTATTTCTTACCCTAGTCTCTCCAATAAGTATGCTCGGCAAATCGTATCTACTCAGTGCAAATATGGTACAGCACATTACGCTTTTACTGATTGTTCCCTTATTGCTTCTACATGGTATTCCTGCATCTACTATTGAAAATGCGTTGAAACATGAAGCTTTTAGAAAATTTGCTAGTATAATAGGTCACCCTGCAATCGCGTGGTTTTTCGGAGTAGGTGCTATGTGGATATGGCACTTACCCTCTTTACACGGCGCTGTGTTGAGAAATGAGAATTTGTACATATTCCAGCAAATTAGCTTCATTATATTTGGAACGATTTTCTGGTGGCCTGTGTTTTCCCCTATAGACAGATATAGATTACAGCCTCTCATATCAACCCTGTATCTGTCAGCGGCTTGCCTTGGATGTACAATTCTTGGAATTGTCATTACATTTGCTTCGGTAGGTTTATATGCCAGCTACGTCAATCCAATTGATTCTTTGGGTATATTATCGTATATAAGAAATGACCTATGCTTAACTCCATCTGTTGATCAGCAGATAGGCGGACTAATGATGTGGGTACCAGGCTGTCTTATTTACCTATTTGCAAGTATGTTGACTATTATAAGGTGGTTTAAATCTCCAGAAGAAGATTTGATTTCTGTTACTCAAAGCGGAGGCGAAGAGTTTGTCTCTGCATCCATCACAAGTGATAAATAGCTTGTAAAAATGAAAATTAGGTGAACCAAATGTCAGACATTGGAAATGAATTTCAGGCGCCCTTAAAAGATTTACCAAGCACCCCTGGTTTACATCAGGCATGGAATAAACCCAAACCCGAAAAATTACCCCAGCCAGGTTATTGGCCTGCATTGATGGCACTAGGAATTGCTTTTTTCCTCTGGGGATTTGCTGTCATTTTCAATGAAATTATCATTACCTCATTCATACTCTCCGGCGCGGGGCTCATTTTGATGATAATTGCCCTCGTCGGATGGATAGGAGACCTCAGATATGAGCGATCAGACAAGTCAAAACAATGATGGAAAAAATACCGACGAACTAAACCGAAGGGAGTTTTTTACGTTCGTCAGTATTATATTAGGCAGTATAGCCGCTTTAATAGTTGCAATCCCTGTGATTGGATCTATATTGGCCCCAGTTGTTAGGAGAAAGCCAGGAATATGGCGATCCGTAGGATCCTTAAACGATTTCAAGTTAGGTGAAACCGTTAAAGTAACATTTATGAATTCGGATCCACTACCCTGGGCTGGTGTCACCGATGAATCGGCCGCATGGCTGAGACGTGATAGTCAAGATAGATTCACAGCGTTTTCCGTCAATTGTGCGCACTTGGGCTGCCCGGTAAGGTGGGTATCTGGTGCAAAGCTATTTATGTGTCCCTGTCACGGAGGCGTGTATTATGAAGATGGCTCATGGGCTGCAGGACCACCGCCTAGAGGCTTATATCAGTATCCTGTCCGCGTTAGTAATGGTCAGGTAGAGGTACTATCGAGCCGCATCCCGGTTACTACACATGGATGAAAATAAATTTCGATTGACAATAGGGAGTTACTTTAGCTAAATGGAATCTCTTAAATGCGCTTTGCAATGGTTTGAAGACCGAACGGGTTTAGTGCGGGCGATCCTACCGATAATGCGCCATCCGGTTCCCCCTGGATCTGCTTGGTTCTACGTATTCGGAAGTGCAACACTTTTTGCTTTTATGATACAAGTTGTAACCGGCGTAACACTTGCCTTCATATACGTACCTTCTTCTAGTGAGGCCTACGAAAGCCTTCAGTATATCACACACGACGCTACACTTGGTAATGTCTTGCGCGGTATGCATAATTGGGGCGCCTCGGCAATGATCCTCCTAGTAGGTATCCACATGATTCGAGTATATCTAATGGCTGCGTACAAATATCCAAGAGAAATGAATTGGCTGACAGGTGTAGTACTACTGGCTCTTACAATTGTTATGGGGTTTACGGGGCAGATTATGCGATGGGATCAAACTGCAATTTGGTCAGCTGTAGTTGCGGCAGAACAGGCAGGTCGTGTTCCATTCATCGGTGACTTTATAGCCCGGTTCATCCTAGGCGGCGAGACCCTTGGGGGCGCGACACTAAGTAGAATCTTTGCCTATCACGTATTCGTTATACCAGGGTTGCTTTTCATCTTTATTGGTTTCCATCTTTACCTGATAATTCAACACGGGATATCCGAACCTCCTAAAGCGGGTGATCCGGTTGATCCAAAGACGTATAGGGAAAAATATGAAACAATGATTAAACGCGAGGGGGTCCCGTTCTGGCCCGATGCTATGTGGCGCGATATGATTTTTGGATTTACCGTAATAGTAGCGATCTTGTTAATAGCTATTATATTCGGCCCCCCGGCGTTGGATTCTCCTCCCGATCCCGCGAATCTCGATGCCCTCCCCGCTCCTGATTGGTATTTTATATTCTACTTTTCGGTATTAGCACTTATTCCGCGTGGGTTGGAACAATACATCATGGTAGGAGGACCCCTCCTTGCAGGTCTAATACTTATTCTTCTTCCATTTTTTTCCAATCGTGGAGAACGTAGTCCACTGCGCCGTCCCTGGGCGTTTGCCATCGTAGTTCTGGCTTTAATGTCAATAGGGGCACTATGGATGATTGGAATTAAATCACCTTGGTCCCCGCACTTCGAAGCGAAACCACTGACGGCCAAGATAATAGGTGCATCTAGTGGACCAATATTTAAGGGAGGCCAGCACTTCAACGATCATGCCTGCTTATATTGCCATAAGATTTCAGGACACGGGGGCATCCGTGGTCCCGATCTCACTTATATTGGTGATCGGCTCTCGGATGATGAGTTAACTTGGCGTATCATGAACGGTGGGTTGAATATGCCTGGCTTTGGCGGCACTTTCACAAACGAGCAGTTAGCTGACCTAGTAGCTTTTCTGAAAACCCGCAGGCACAAAAACTCAAATTAAAATTACCAAAAGTAAATAAACCTTCCCTCCTAATATCTGTCCTCAGTATCTCCATAGCTTAACATCTTGTTACTACTGTAATAAACAAATCTGATTAATTGATCTACGATTCTCTTAATGCATAAGATCAGATCAATTCAACACATATTCAAGAAAAAGGGACAGCCTGGAAAACTCTGAAGCAAACCTGTATAATAGCCCGAATTAATTAATAGATTATCGACTAAAAACCAAATATATGAGTGTATTTACGGTCTTAGCCGTTTTAATAACCCTCACCACTATATTCAGCTACTTGAATGAGGTTTACATTAAGCTGCCATCCACAGTCGGCGTTATGATCGCCTCCCTGGTTTCTTCTCTTATTTTGATTGTCCTCGGAATGGTCGGGCTACGAGACCCTCATTGGGCAAGAGTGCTAGTAGAATCAATCGACTTCGATCAATTGTTTATGAAGGGGATGCTAAGCTTCTTACTTTTCGCAGCAGCCCTAAGAGTTGACCTCACCGCATTGCTTGAGAGCAAATGGAAGATACTTTATTTAGCCACCGCTGGAGTTGGAATATCTACCTTTCTTACTGGTATAGCGGTATGGTGGGTGTTTGGTTTGATAGGTTTACAGATTTCAATCCTATACGCCTTGTTGCTTGGTGCCCTTATCTCACCCACTGATGCGGTATCAGTATTCGGATTATTGAAGCGGTTAAAGCTGCCAAAAAGATTAGCGGCTATTATATCAGGAGAAAACCTTTTTAACGATGCTGTAGCAGTTGTCATATTTTTAATAATCGTCGGGTTGGCGGTAGATGGAAAGTCAGTCTCAGGCTATGAGATCGGCAAATTAATAATCGAGGAGGCGGTAGGTGGGATTATCTTCGGAGTTTTGCTCGGATATATCAGCTATTACATGATTAAAGGGGTAGATAATTACATAGTCATCGTGTTAATCACTCTTTCCGTCGTGTCTGGAGGATACGAACTAGCCGACAAACTCAATACATCCGGCCCACTGTCTATGGTTGTTGCTGGACTCTTTCTATCTCCTACGAGGAAAAGGATACATGAGAGACACTCAGATTTGACGCACCGATATGTAGGGAACTTCTGGGACTTAATAGATCAACTATTGAACGCTTTTTTATTTGTTTTAATCGGTTTAGAGGTGCTGGCACTGGATGTAGAAAAGCACTTTATAATTGCAGGCCTTATCGCCGTCCCTATAGTACTAATTGCACGATTAGTAAGTGTTGGGACGCCACTATTATTGATATCTATATTCAGAAAAATTTCCCTATTTTCAATTGTAATTCTGACATGGTGTGGTCTTAGAGGTGGCGTTTCGATCGCTCTCGCCCTTTCCTTACCCGAATCTAATGAAAAACACCTGATAGTAGTTGTCACTTATATTGTTGTCATATTCTCTATACTGGTTCAGGGATTAACACTCAAATACCTTGTGAATTGGACAAAACCTCCATAGATCTATCGTTTGTATTAGACAGTCATGTAACAGCCAACATGACAGGTTGGGATATCCCAATCAGTTTCAATAAAAACTGCTTCAGTTAACAAATAAGTAATAGATATAATTATTCTCTTTTACGCATAATTTCCTATTCCATGGCACTGTTAAGTTGATTACATATCCCAAATGGTTTACCATAATTTGGCTATTAGCCTTTCTAATGAAAAGTAACGGGGCGCTCTCTTTTTTAGCGCTAACAGATAAGGGAGGTTGAAGATTACGATGACGAAAGCAACTAGTTCAGCCGACGAGCTGGCAGGTGCTCTCAAAGGTGTCATGCCGGAGGAGCGCGTGCACACGGACGAGCTCACCCTGACGGTCTATGCCCGGGCCGCGGACTTCTTCGAGTACCGGCCGCAGGCGGTGGTCAAGGCACGCACCGAGGAGGAGGTACGGGGCGTCCTGCGCGTTGCGACCGAACACAAGGTGCCGGTGACCTTCCGCGCCGCGGGAACGAGCCTCTCGGGCCAGGTACTGGGCACGGGAATCATCTGCGACATCAGCACTGGATTCCAGGGCATCGAGCCACGTGATGGCGCGAAGCTGCTCTGGACGCAGCCTGGACCCACCGGTGAATTAGTTGATCGCGTACTTGAGCCTCTCGGACGGCGCATTGGGCCCGACCCCGCCTCGCTGCGCGCAGCCCGAATAGGGGGCATGATCTCAAACAACTCCTCGGGTATGACCTGCGGCGTGAAGTTCAACGCCTACCACACCTTGCACTCAATGCGGGTGATGCTCTTGGACGGCAGCACCTACGACTCTGCCATCGAGGCCGACCACACACGCTTCGAGCAGGAGCAAGAGCGACTCGCGAATGGTCTCCTCGAGCTACGCCGTGAAGTGCTCGCAGACGCAGATCTTGTAGAGAAGATCCGCAAGAAGTTCTCGATCAAGTGCGTGACGGGCTACGGCATCAACGCCCTTGTTGACTTCGAGCGCCCTCTGGACATCTTCATACACCTGATGGTGGGGGGCGAGGGGACCCTCGGGTTCCTCTGCGATGTTGTACTGGAAACACTTCCACTAGACCCGGCACGTTCAACATCATTACTCCTTTTTACAGATATTTCCAAATGTGCTGCTGCTGTGCCAATAATTGAAGAATTGGGTGCGCAGGCTCTCGAGTTCATGGATGACCATTCACTTCAGGCGATCCACATAGTCCCAAATCTCCCTGATTTTGTTTACACTCATCCTGAAGGTTCCTGCGGGCTACTCATCGATTTCTGGCGACAATCTAACGAAGAGGTAGACAGAGTTGTTGCGGCTGTAGAACCGAAAATACGAAAGGTCGAAGGTCTGATTAATATGTCACCATTTACGAGAAGACCTGACGAACATCGTACCCTATGGGAATCCCGATCCAATCTACTAGGGCTTGTTGCAAGCAATGCGAATCCGGGTGAAACCACCGTAGTCGAGGACATGGCTGTCCCACTTGAGGAGCTGGTACCATTTGTCGAAGGCCTCCAGGCGAACTTCGAAAAACATGGATTAAAAGGTTACATTAACGGTCATGCCAGTGCCGGAAACTTGCATTTTATCATTAACGAAAACTTCAACGACGAAAAATCCATTGCTCAATACGATGCCTTTATCCAAGATGTCGTATCATTAATAGCCGATCAGCTTCACGGCTCCCTCAAGGCTGAACATGGTACCGGCCGCGCTATTGCTCCTTTCGTGGAACGAGAATGGGGTTCTGATGCCTACAGCATAATGAAGAGAATTAAGAATCTCGCAGACCCTGAATGTTTATTAAACCCGGATGTCATTATAAGCGATGATCCGAATATCCACTGCAAGAATTTCAAGCCGAGACCACAAGTCTGGAGCGGTATCGATGAGTGTATGGAATGCGGCTTTTGCGAACATACGTGCCCCAGCAGACTTGCTGCTCTTACGCCAAGACAACGCATTCAGGCATCTCGAATGCACGCTTATTATATAGAAAAGGGTAAGACCAAGGAAGCCGAAGAACTATGGAGCGAATATCAGTATGCTGGTATAGATATGTGTGCAGCGGATGGAATGTGCCATACACAGTGTCCCGTACACATTAACACGGGTGTTTATACCGATTATTTGCGCCAACAAAAAGCAAGCTATGTAGAAAAGGGACTTGCCGCTTTTCTTGCTAAGCACTTTGGAGTGGTCGAAGAGGCGCTGCGCGGGGGGATGAATCTGGGAACACTCGCCGATCGCATAGGACATTTTACCGACCACGTAACGAAGGCGCTTCGTCACCTCGTTCCGTCCGCACCCGTTTGGTCCGACGTTATGGGTAAAGCACCTCCATCCGTTGTGAACGAAACTGATTCGCCAGACTTCGTCTACTATCCGGCTTGCGTCTCGCGTATCATGGGCTCCTCGGCTGCCGGGAAAAAATCGGTCGCAGAGACAATGCTCGAGGTCGGAAGGCGAGCCGGCTTTGACCTACTGCTCGCCAGGGACGTGACGGGGACCTGCTGCAGCCAGATCTGGGAGCACAAAGGGTTTGAGACCGGTCGCGCGGTTATGGCGAACCGCATCGTCGAGCGGATGTGGAACTGGTCAAAAGGAGGACGCGTGCCGATCATCTGCGACGTGAGCACCTGCACATTGACGCTCACGAGCGAGCTCGCTGAGGTGCTCTCCAAGGAAAACAAACGCCGTTATTCAAAGCTCCATATTCTCGATGTGAACGACTGGCTCAAAGACGATGTGATGCCGAAACTCGAAGTCCGCTCAAAAAAAGACTCTGTCGTTCTGCATCCCACCTGTGGCTGTGTTCAGATCGGAAGCGACATCCCCATGCGCGAGGTAGCCGAGGCTTGCGCCACGAGGGTCACTCTACCACTCAACTGGGGTTGCTGCGGGGTCGCCGGAGACCGTGGATTCCTCCATCCTGAGCTTAGTGATGGAGCGCAGCACTTTGAGCTCGAAGAGGTCGCACGCCAGGGCTATGACGGTTATTACTCCGTAGCGAGAACCTGCGAGATCGGCCTGAGCCAGCGCTCTGGCCAGAACTACGAGTCCATCGTCTATCTAGTGGAAGAGGCAACCCGCTGAGCGAGTAAGCAAGTCTCTTAGCGGTCGCATCTTCAGGGGCAATTGCCCAAGCCCCAATTTGATCATGAACGTATATATAATAGAACGGAAAAGCCAATAAGGTCAATAGGTTGGAAAAGAGTAGCAATTACAAATCTTCTTTTAAATTCCGAATAAGCAATCTGGGCAACATCCCCTTAAGAACTGACCGCGCTGTTTTCCTTATAGGAGAAACATGAACATTCAGGAATATATTAATTCGCTGAGAGTAAAACACGCATTGAAAATCGCGCTAGCGGGAATAATTTGCGTCCTGGTTAGTAACATTCTTCATCTAGAATTGGGTTACTTTTCCCTTCTTTTTGTTTTCTTGATCATGACTCAGGCTCATGGTCAAGTTTTCAGGGCAGGTGCAATAGGCTTCTTTGTAGCTATTATATCTGGAACCTATAGCTTACTAATAACTTATCTTTTTTTTGACTCAAACATTCTTTATATGGTTCTGATGTCTCTCTGGATTTTCTTTTGCATAGTATTGTTCAAGCGGCTATTCTTGGGATCAGTTTTTGGAGGAATACTCACCTGCATTATTTTGTTCACCGCTATATTTGTATCCGACTTAAACGTCACCGATTTTACTAAAGATTATTTAAAGCAGCTCTTCCTTGCGGCGGTTGTTGCGAGCCTTATTGATCGTTTAGTATTCCCGGCCAACACCCACAAAACTCTCCATATAACAATGTCAGGGGTATTTTCAGATTTTGCTGATCGGTTTCATCGCTTGTCGAAAAAGGAACAACCTGATTCATCTTCAACAGACGATAGATCAGGTTCACTTTCACTGAGCACCTTCGGACATCTCCTCGATCTAATAACTAGAACCTCACAGGAACAAAAGAACTTTGTTTTCCCGGTGGACGCTTTCGTAAAAATGGTAGCTCATTGCAAAGATGTTTACCGTCGGTTGGAATTGCTAGAGAATACTATTTTAAATGGGGTCTCCTTAAAACTCGATGAATCCTCGTCGGCTAAACTCACATTAATATTTGAGGAGATAAATAACAGTTTTCAAAGCATGTCGAGAGCAATACTGACTCATAATACTGTGAGTGATGTTGACAGCGCTTTGAAAAGATCAACAGAAACTTTAGAACATAGCTTTATATCTCTACTCGACGAAAAAGGAATGGATGAGGATTATCACACAGAAATAACACAATATGGCGGAGTAATTCGCCTCATTAAGGCGACTATAGCTGACCTGGAGAAGATTATAACTTACTTCAATTCTGTTCAAAACGTCGAAGCGTATACAATCCAAACCAACAGGAAATTGCCAAGGACCCAAGATGTTGAGAGGGAAAAAGCAAAAAAAAGATATGAAATAACAAATGAAAACATTAAACAGGGTATAAGAACGCTGATTATTATATTTTTTCTGTTGTTCGTGATGTTTATTTTCAAGACTTTTTTTGAAATTCCTGCTGACACTCAGGTCGCCTTCTATGCGGTCTTTTTTGGGATTATACCAAATCTGGGTCAGTTTCAGTTAAAGAGCAAGACAGGCACCTTTGGAATAATTTTTGGATTACTTTATGGATTGATTGGATTATTGCTCGTTTCCTTGATTCAACATTTTCTTATTGTATTGCTATTATTCGCTCTCGGTTATTTTTTAGCAGCCTACATATCGTCTGGCACCGATCGTCTCGCTTATGGAGGTCTTCAGGCGGGGCTCATGATGCCATTTGTCTTTTTGATTAACAATGGACCTCTGGTAAATTTGGACTCCGCTTTTCAAAGGTTTGCAGCTTTGGTTATAGTTTCGTTCATTGCGCTGATTGTTTTAAATCTCATTTGGCCAGTTAACCCTTTCAACCAATTAAAAGAGAAACTTTCAGAGGCAATCGTAAATTCTGGAATAATTCTTCAAAAATTGCTGAAACTCAAGGAAGAAGGGGAAGATAAGATAAAGGCAATGGTAGTGGATCTAGCCTCAGCATTGCCGACTAGCACAAATTTGCTGAGGGACGCTCAATATGTAATAAGAAGGGAGGAATTACATTCGGAAGAATTCTTGGAAGTTATAGATTGTTTGGAGGTTATATATCTGGAGTTAGAAACTTTGAATAAATCAATCTATTCTGATATTGATAATAAATTCATTAATAATTATTTAAACTATATGTCATCATATTATCTCAGAATTTATCAGTGTTTTATTTCAGTTGGCGAGCAATTAAAAGCTGGGATTAGTTTTGATACCCCACTTAATGAAATACAAGCAATAATGAAAGAGATAAACGACCACCGTGTTAGATTTAGGCAGTCAGGTGTATGGAAGGAATTCGAAGCGGAGGATATAGAAAGGGTAGCCCTTATAGTGACTAGTATAGACAGCATACTGTCTACGCTGAGACGTATTTCACTAGAAATAAATCAGATAAATGAACCAGAATTAATGACCAAGCCGGTTGAAGCAGTATGAAATTACAAGATTTAAGGACGAGATTCAAGCTTCCCCAAAAACCCTACACGACTAAATTTTGGGTAATTTTTATAATTGTTATAATCATCATCCTATTATTTTATTATATGCTTCTCGACCATTTTACTCCCTATACAAATGATGCATATATTCAGGCCTATGTGACTCAAATAGCTCCACAGGTGGAGGGCCCGGTAACTAAAATCTACGTCAAAAATGACACTTACGTACAAAAAGGACAGCCGTTATTCGAAATTGATTATCGTCCCTATGACTACAAGGTAAAACAGTTAAAGGCAAAACTTGTGGCAACAAGACAAGAAATATTGCAATTAAAAAGTACAATACAAGCAGCCAAAGAGGTTGTTGATCAAACAAAGGCGGAAGTGGATTTTGCCAAAAAACGTTATCATGACTTCGTCCCTTTAGCCAAGAAGAATTTCATTGCTGAACTACAACTGCAAGAGGCTCAGGATAATCTAATAGCAAAGAAAGCTCTATCAAATAAGGCACGAGCCGATCTACGTAGAGCTGAACAGTCTTTAGAGTTCGAAATAGATGGTGATTATGCAATAATAAAGGAAGTAGAGTCCGATCTTGAGTTAGCAGAATACTACCTCAGTCAAACAAAAATTTACGCTCCATCTGATGGTTTCGTTTCTAATCTTCAGCTAAGCATTGGCACCTATGTTAAAGTGGGGGAAGCTGTTATGAGTTTTGTAGATGCCAATAACTGGTGGATAGTGGGAAATTTTAAGGAGAATAGTATTGGTCGTATAAAACCCGGGCAAACTGCTGAATTGAGTATCGCATTATATCCAGGGAAGATTTTTAAGGGTGGGGTTGAAAGCCTCGATTGGGGAGTTAGTGTCGGTCAGGGGATACCATCGGGGGATTTACCAGATGTCCAGAATCCCCAGGATTGGTTTAAGCAGGCGCAGCGTTTTCCAGTACGTTTACGACTTACCAATAATCTAAACCATGAATATCCTTTAAGAATTGGTGGATCTGTAAGTGTAACAGTCGATACTGGAGGCGGGTGGATTTTAAACAGCCTAGCAAGGTTGTGGCTTCGAATCGGAAGTCATGTAAATTACATCTATTAGTTTATAAATAGGTTGTTTACGCGTAAGAATAATGAGCGTAGGTACTACAGACGATAATAGTTCGGCAAGTAAGATTAGCAAACGGCAAAATACCAAAAGGCTGCTAATTTCGGACATGAGTTGTGCCAGCTGCGTCGAGGCGGTTGAGTCAGGACTGAGATCAGTTCATGGTGTAAGCGAAGCAACTGTGAATTTTGCAGATCGATCGGCAACAGTAACTGGTGATGCATCAATCGACGATCTGATCAAGGCAGTAACCACAGCTGGTTATACCGCCACTCCTATCCAAGAAGGTTCAGATGAAAGGGATATGGAAACGGCTGAGCTATCGCATTATAGGTTACTTCTAAAACAAACTATCGTCTCAGCTATTATAAGCATTCTTGTATTCACCGTTTCCATTTTGGGCTTAATTCCACCTTTGACCGAGCCAAATGGTCGGCTAGTTGCATCGGTTCTTTCACTTTTAACTTTATTTGTTCTCATCTATGCCGGAGGAAATTTTTTCCTTGGTGCTTGGAAATCATTCAAAAATCGATCGGCAAATATGGACACTTTAATTGCCCTGGGTACAGGTGTAGCCTGGTCATATTCAACATTTATTATTTTGTTTCCTTTCTCCGTCACAGAATCTGCAAGACATCTATACTTCGACACAGCAGTCATAATCATCACATTAATCAAACTCGGTGCAGCATTAGAAATGAGAGCCAGGGGTAAAACCTCTCTAGCGATAAAGCGCCTCATAGGACTTCAACCCAAAACAGCAAAAGTGATCCGTAAAGGAAAAGAAATCGACGTACCAATCGAACAAGTCATACTCGATGATGTTATTCGAGTCAGACCGGGGGAAAAAATACCCGTTGATGGAATCCTGACAGAAGGACATTCAACTATAGACGAATCCATGTTAACCGGAGAACCGATTCCAGTCGAAAAGGAAATTGGAGATGAGATAGTGGGCGCAACAATCAATAAATTTGGTTCATTTACATTCAAAGCTACCAGAGTTGGTAAGGACACAGCTTTGGCTAGAATCGTCGATTTAGTTCGCAAAGCACAGAACTCCAAGCCCGAAATTGGTCGCTTGGCAGATCGGATTTCAGGTATTTTCGTGCCGATTGTACTAATAATTGCTGTAATAACTGCTCTAGTCTGGTTTAACCTTGGTCCGATACCAAAACCCACATACGTGTTGATAACCGCAATGTCGGTGTTAATCATTGCATGTCCATGCGCCTTGGGTTTGGCAACCCCTATATCGATTATGGTAGGAGTAGGAAAAGCAGCTGAGTATGGTGTATTGATCCGTAATGGTGATGCCCTTCAACAAGCAGGCAAGTTAACGACCATCGTATTGGATAAAACTGGTACCATAACTGAAGGAAAGCCAACTGTTACATCCATAGAATCCTTACCCGAATGGGATGAAACTGAGCTACTACAGTTGGCGGCGAGTGTGGAAGTCGGTTCGGAGCATCCCTTAGCGCATGCTATTGTAGAATCGGCGAAAGAACGAGGAGTTTCCCTTCAACCAGTGGAGACATTCGAGGCGATTGCTGGTCATGGAATTAAGGCAGAACTTTCAGAACAAACTATCCTATTTGGCAACAACAGATTGATGGAAAAATATAATGTCGATTTAAAATCACTACCTGAAAACGCTGAGAACCTCTCAAAATACGGACAAACATCCATGTATCTGTCGGTCGATGGTAAGGGAGCAGGTATAGTGGCGGTATCCGATCCGATTAAGGCAGATTCGAAAGCGGCGATTGAACGTTTACACAAACTTGGGTTAAAAGTGTTTATAATAACCGGTGATAACCTTAAAACGGCTCAGGCGGTTGCACTCCAGGTCGGCGCTGATGAGGTTATTGCCGAGGTATTACCGGAAGATAAAGCAAAAGAGGTCACAAAGTTACAACATCAGAATGAAATTGTTGGTATGGTTGGTGATGGCATAAATGATGCCCCTGCCCTAGCAAGCTCCAATGTGGGATTTGCTATAGGTAGTGGTACAGACGTTGCTATAGAAAGTGCTGATGTTACTTTGATGAGAGGATCACTGCATGGTGTAGCAGATGCAATAGAAGTATCAAAGGCAACAGTTAGAAATATAAAGCAAAACCTTTTCGGAGCATTTATTTATAACATACTTGCAATTCCCGTTGCTGCAGGAATCTTATTCCCGTTTACGGGTATGTTGCTGAACCCAATAATTGCTGGGGGCGCTATGGCAATGTCTTCTCTAACCGTTGTGAGTAATGCCAACCGACTTCGGTGGTTTAAAGCTTAATTAAATTATCTTAGATGAGCACATTAATAATAAATTTAATCGGAATAATATTGATCATTTTTATAGTCTGGTGGTTTTGGCTGGCCAAAAGGGGGAAGGCTGCCCTAATTACAGGCAATTCAGTCGATGTAGTCGTTGACGGTGGTGTTTACGAGCCAGGAATTATAAATACTAAGGTCGGAAAGCCTATTACTTTACGTTTCATACGAAAAGACAGCAGCCCATGCGCAGAAAAGGTAATATTTTCCGACCTGGATATAAGCGCTGATTTACCAATTGATAAACCATTCGAACTAACATTTACTCCAGACAAATTGGGTGAGTTCGATTTCACATGTCAGATGGCAATGTACCGCGGCAAGCTGATAGTGGAGCAATAAGAATTGGAACTAATGCGTTAAAAAGGAAGTCTTACAACCGAGAGGGGGTATTTGCAATGATCGACGAGTTATTCATAAGAGCCTTCAAAGCACACCAACAGCAAGGCGGCGTTTTCCATCGTGACTCGGACCGGGCTCATGAGGTGTTTCAGATGTCGACCATAAGTGCTCTCTCGCAAGGGTTATACGATGGCGAGATTACCTATGCTCAGCTAGCTCAGCACGGGGACTTTGGTCTGGGGACATTCAATGGCTTGGACGGAGAAATGGTGGCCTTCGATGGCAAATTCTATCAGATAAAATCCGACGGGAAGGTATATCCTGTGGATGGCTCACTGAAAGCTCCCTTCGCAGTCGTTATGTTTTTTGACCCCACAGTCAAATTCTCGTCGGACGACGAAACAGACTTTAAAGCCTTCCAACATGCCATTGATGGTGCTGTGCCCAGCAAGAACTTATTTTATGCCGTCAAGTGCGAGGGTGATTTCAAACTAATTAAAGTGCGAACCGTTCCGCGTCAGAAGAAACCCTATCCTCCAGAAGTCGAAGTAGCAAAGACGCAGGTCGTGTCAGTTTGCCGGAACGTGCGGGGCACAATGGTGGGATTCCGTTTCCCGGACTACACAAAGGGAATCAACGTTTCAGGATATCATCTACATTTTCTCAACCAAAGCTTTTCGGCGGGTGGGCATGTCTTCGATTTTGTGGTGTCCGAAGTACGAATCGAAATAGACGTGGTTTCTAATCTGCACATGGCCGTGCCGGAGAGTGGCGAATTCTTAACCGCAGACCTATCCAAAGATCAAACCGAGGCAATCAGAAAAGTCGAAAAGAACAAAGATTCTTAGCGAAATTGAACTAAAAGTACGCTTGGTCGTTATTTTTTAAGGGAAATAGAAACCGGCTGACTTCAGAATCGAAGAAATAGGATCCGGAAATAAACTCAGAATGTGTAGACGTTAAATGATTCCAAGACAATTTCTTAGACCTTCAATACATCCTATCTCTAAACCTCTTAGAGAAAAAATGGTTTAAACGGGCATTCTTAAAAATAATGAATTTTCTCGAAATTCACGCATCCGTCATCCTCGAATGTTTTAATCGGGGATCCAGCATCAATATTTTATTTTCTTTGTCTTGATACATACTTCGATAAACTCAGCATGAAACGGGTAACAACCCTTCGACCCTTCGATGAAACTCGGGCTCAGATACCGTCTTAAAAGTCAAGATGTTTTTACACAATAATCTGGATCAAATGG